>JADLET010000178.1 GCA_020845975.1 Gammaproteobacteria bacterium
AGATCGGCGTGCTGGCCAGCCTGCCCCCGCTGCTCGCCTCCTTCGCGCAACTGCTCTCTTCCTGGCTCGGACGCCGCTGGGGCCGGCGTAAGGGCATCATCGTGCTGGGCGCCGCCCTGCAGGGCGTGGCGCTGCTCCCGCTGGCCGTGCTGCCGGTGCTGTTCCCGGACCACGCGCTGCCCATCCTGGTGACCTGCGCCGTGATCTATTTCGCCGGTTCGAACCTGGCCGTGCCGCAGTGGGGCAGCCTGATGGGCGACCTGGTGCCGGAGCGCCGGCGCGGACGCTATTTCGCCCGCCGCACCCGCCTGTGCAGCGTCGCTTCCTTCTGCGGGCTGATCGCGGCGGGCGTAGTGCTGGACCTGTTCGATCGCAACGGATGGACGGTGGCGGGCTATCTGCTCATGTTCAGCATCGCGGCCACGGCGCGCGCGGTGTCGGTCTGGCCCCTGTGGAACATGCACGATCCGCCCGGCAACGTCGCCGCGCTCGAATCTCCCTTCGGCATCGGCTTCTGGCGCCGTGTGCGCGGGTCCTCCTTCGCACGCTTCTCGCTCTTCTTCGCCGCCACCTCCTTCGCGGTCTCCATCTGCTCGCCGTTCTTCGTGGTGTACCAGCTGCGCGACCTCGGCTTCAGCTATCTTGAGTACACCGTCAGCATCGCCGTCGTGGTGCTGGCGCAGTTCCTCACGCTGAACCGCTGGGGCCGCATCAGCGACGCCTTCGGCAATCGTTTCATCCTGGTGGCGACCGGCCTCATCATCCCGTTCCTGCCCTCGCTGTGGCTGGTATCCACCAATTATCTGTACATCCTGCTGCTGCAGGGACTCGGCGGACTGGTCTGGGCCGGCTTCTCGCTCAGCGCGAGCAACTATCTCTACGACCTGATCCCGGGCAACAAGCGCGCGATGTACCTCGCCTTCCATAACGTGCTGGCAAGCATCGCCGTGTTCTGCGGCGCGATGCTCGGCGGCTACCTTGGCACGCACATGCCGCGCGAGGCCATGCTGTTCGGAACGCACTTCGAATGGCTCAGCGTGCTCTACGGGGTATTCGTGATATCGAGCCTGACACGCCTGCTGGTGGCCGTGCTGTTCCTGCCACGACTGAAGGAGATGCGCGCGACGCGGCCGGCCTCGGTGGGCGGGGTGATTTTCCGGGTGGCGCGCCTGCAGCCGCTGTCGGAGCTGATCTTCGACATCATCAGCCCGCGGCGGCGGCGCAAGTCGCCGCCGGCAATTCCGGACCAGCTGAAGGACGCGGACCGGGACTCCGGCCCGCGGTAGCCCAAAGCGGAATCCGGGGAAGAAAACATGCTCCCGGATTCCGGCGCTGCGCGCCTCCATCCGGGCTACATCATGGGATACCGCGGATTGGCGCGGAGTCCGGGACGGACTCAGTCCGCCCCGCGCGAGGCGCGCTTGCGCTCATGTTCCTTGAGCGCCTTCTTGCGCAGGCGGATGTGGTTGGGCGTGACCTCGACCAGCTCGTCGTCGTCGATGAACTCGAGCGCCTGCTCGAGCGTCATGCGGATCGGCGGGGTGAGCAGAAGGTCCTCGTCCGTGCCGGCGGCGCGGATGTTGGTGAGCTGCTTGGCCTTGAGCGGGTTGACCACCAGGTCGTTGTCGCGCGAATGGATGCCGACGATCATGCCCTCGTACACCATCTCGCCGTGACCGATGAAGAGGCGGCCGCGTTCCTGCAGGCTGAACAGCGCGTAGGCGAGCGCCTTGCCCGGCGCATTGGCGATCAGCACGCCATTGATGCGCTGGCCGAACTGGCCCGACTTCATCGGACCGTAATGGTCGAATACGTGATAGAGCAGGCCGGTGCCCTGGGTGGAGGTGAGGAACTCGGTGCGGAAACCGATCAGGCCGCGCGCCGGCACGATGTAGTCGATGCGCACGCGCCCCTTGCCGTCCGGCACCATGTTGCGCAGCTCGGCGCCGCGCGAGCCGAGCTTCTCCATCACGGCACCCTGGTGCTGATCTTCCACGTCCACGGTAAGCTGCTCGAAGGGCTCGTGCTTCTCGCCGTCGATCTCGCGCAGGATGACCTCGGGGCGCGATACGCCGAGCTCATAGCCCTCGCGCCGCATGTTCTCGATCAGGATGGACAGGTGCAGCTCGCCGCGGCCGGAGACCAGGAACTTGTCGGGCGACCCGGTGTCCTCGACGCGCAGCGCGACGTTGTGGATCAATTCCTTCTGCAGGCGCTCGCGGATCTGGCGCGAGGTGACGAATTTTCCGTCCTGGCCGGCGAAGGGCGAGTTGTTGACCTGGAAGGTCATGCTGACGGTGGGCTCGTCCACGCTGAGCGGGGCGAGCGCGTCGACCGCGGCGGGGTCGCACAGCGTATCGGAGATGCGCAGACCGTCGATGCCGGTGAAGGCGATGATATCGCCCGCCTGCGCCTCGGGGACCTCTATGCGTTCCAGCCCCATGAAGCCCAGGATCTGCAACACGCGCGCGTTGCGGCGCTTGCCGTCGTGATCCACCACCACCACCGGGGTGTTGGTCTTGATGCGGCCGCGCACGATACGCCCGATGCCGATGACGCCGACGTAATTGTTGTAGTCGAGCGAGCTGACCTGCAGCTGCAGCGGGCCGTTGGGATCGACCTCCGGCGGGGCAACGTGGTCGACAACGGTCTGGAACAGAGGCGTCATGTCGCCGGTGCGCACATCGGAGGTGAGCCCGGCGTAGCCATTGAGCGCCGAGGCGTAGATGACCGGGAAGTCGAGCTGCTCGTCGGTCGCGCCGCGGCGGTCGAACAGGTCGAAGGTCTGGTTCAGCACCCACTCCGGGCGCGCGCCCGGGCGGTCGATCTTGTTGATGACCACGATCGGGTGCAGTCCGCGCGCGAAGGCCTTCTGGGTCACGAAACGCGTCTGCGGCATCGGGCCGTCGACGGCATCCACCAGCAGCAGCACCGAGTCCACCATCGACAGCACGCGCTCAACCTCGCCGCCGAAGTCGGCATGTCCCGGGGTGTCAACAATGTTGATGCGGTAGCCGTTCCATTCGATGGCGGTGTTCTTCGCCAGGATGGTGATGCCGCGCTCCATCTCGATGTCGTTGGAGTCCATCACGCGCTCTTGCGCCTCACCGCGCGACTTGAGCGTACCGGACTGCTGCAGCAGCTTGTCGACCAGCGTGGTCTTGCCATGGTCAACGTGGGCAATGATTGCGATATTTCGTATCTTCTCGATCACAGAGGGGTCACCGGGTAAATGAAACGCGCTATTGTACAGGAAGCGCAAGGATTTTGTACGTCGGCCGGAACCCGCGTGCACAAGGGCCACGGACACGGCAGGGTAGGAAGATTGGCCATCTCAATGAGAAATGACGTAAAATCGCCCCACCTCCCGTTGCGGCGGACCGGGACGCCTCCGGACAAGACCCTCTCCCATTGACCAGGGCGGAGCGCACCGCGCGGGATGAGTCTTAATACCCACGATCGCAGCCACAAGAGGAGTCGAGACCATGTCACAGAAGACCTTTACCGCCGGCCTGCTCGGTGCTCTGCTCATGATCGCATGGCCGCTTGCCGCCAGCGCGCACACTCACCTGGAAAAATCCGATCCCGCCGACAATTCCTCACTGGCGACGGCGCCGCAGTCGGTACAACTGTGGTTCTCTGAAAAGGTGGCGGCGGAATGGAGCAAGATCGTGGTCACCGACAGCGCCGGAAAGCGCATGGACCAGCAGGAGGTCATCAGCTCCGAGGCCGATCCTGAACATATCCAGGTCGATCTCAACCCCCTCACTTCGGGCACTTACAAGGTGGACTGGAACGTGATCTCGGGCGACGGCCACCGCGTCAAGGGAAGCTTCTCCTTCAGCGTGCAGTAATGGCGCGGCCTTGACACTCGACCCGATCCCGTTCGCGGTCACCGCGATGGACCACGTCGCGCTGGCGCTTGTGGTCGGGACGGCGGCGGCATGGTTGTATCTGTTGCCCGCCGGGCACGGAAACAACGGCCCTTCCCGCGCGCCGATGTCAGTGCTGGTGCTGGCGCTGGCGCTGCTGGCCTTCACCAGCGCGGCCGATCTGCTGGCGCGCACCGCTGCGCTCGCGGACGTGAGCCTCGGCGCGGCCTGGCCGTATCTGGGCCGCGCGCTCACGCATAGCGACTACGGCGGTTTCTGGCAATTACGGGCGGTGGCCTGGACAGGACTGCTCGGCCTCACTCTCTTCATTGCATGGTGCGGGCCGGTTCGCGTCGCCGCCTGGGGAATCGCGGTCGGCGCCGTGACGATAATCTTCACCGCCAGCGCCACCGGCCATGCGGGCGATGACGGCGCGCTGGCCCTGCCCGCGCTGATCAATGCCCTGCATATCACCGCCGCCTGCCTGTGGGGTGGCAGCGTGCTGATCTATGCCATTCGCCTGCTCCCTGCCCTGCAGCGTCCCGGCATCCCGGCGCAAATCCTGGCGCAGACCGCCATGCGACTGTCCACGCTGGCCGGCGCGGCGCTGGCCATGGTGCTCGCAACCGGGATCTACAATGCCTGGCGACTGCTGCCCGACTGGCCGTCACTGTGGGAAAGCGGCTATGGACGCGCCCTGATGCTCAAGCTGGCGGCGGTCGCCGTGATGATGGTCATCGGGGCGGCGAACCGTTTCTTTCTCGTGCCAGGAGTAGGGCGCTGGGCGCGTCAGAACAGCGGTGGGGGGACGGTACGATTATTCCTGCGCGTGTTGCGCGTCGACGCGGCGGTGTTCCTGCTGGTGCTGGCCGGCGCGGCACTGCTGGGGATGCAGGCGCCGCCCGGGCATTGAGTCCCGGCCGGCACGCATAACCATCCGAATGGTATCGCCGCAAACAAAAAACCCCCGCCGGGGAGGCGGGGGTTTTTTTAAAGGATTACAACTAACACGTCTTATTATTTTTCGCCCTTGACCTGCGTTGCCTGCAATCCCTTGGGTCCTTTCTCCACTTCGTAACTCACCGACTGACCTTCGGTGAGAGTGCGGAAGCCATCGCCGACGATCGCGGAGAAGTGTACGAACACATCCGCGCTGCCGTCAGAAGGCGTAATGAAGCCAAAACCCTTGGCCTCGTTGAACCACTTCACGGTACCTGTAGCCATGCAAATATCCCCTATCACTATCAACCATATAATTTACAAATCATACGAGGCAGTCGGCAGGGCGAACACGAAAATACGCCCCTGAAACGAACCTGAATGAAATGTAATGCCGGGCAGTATATCCCTTTTATATTTTGTAGCACTACCAAATATACGCGATACATACAGCTAGGACAAACGCCCGGATGAAAAATCCCGGCTCCAGGGAAGTGGGGCCACATTTTAATGCCGGATGCGTCGCCCGGCATCCGTTATTCCTCGTGCGAACCTCCCCGTCCGCGCAGCAACTTGGTTCTCCCACGGAGTTTTTTCTGATCCAGTCGGCGCTGCCGGGAACCCTGGGTGGCCCGGGTGGGCAGACGCTTCTTGCGCGTCACGGCCACGCTCCGAACAAGTTCGCCGAGGCGCGCGAGGGCCTCTTCACGATTGCGTTCGAGGCTGCGGTGCTGCTGGGATTTGATGACGACCGTGCCCGCGGAACTGATGCGCTGGTCACTCAGATTCATCAGCCGCTGCTTGTAGACCTCCGGCAGTGACGAGGCGGGGATATCGAAGCGCAGGTGCACGGCGCTCGACACCTTGTTGACGTTCTGCCCGCCGGAACCCTGCGCGCGGATGGCGCTGATCTCGATCTCGCGCGCGGGGATGGTCACCCGCGCGGAGATCCGCACCCCCTCCTCCATCAATCCATCGCCCGCGTTCCCGTGCCCTGTCAGGACTGCCGGAGCATGGCGTAGAGCTTGTCCTTGAGCGACAGGCGCTTCTTTTTCAGCTCTTCGGCGAAGTTGTCGGACACCGTCTCGATCGCTTCTTCAATACGGTAAATCTGCTTGTCGATGTCGACGTACTCCCCAAACAGCCTGGCAAAGTGGGAATCGCTCAGCTTGAGCTGGTGGATCTTTTGTTTGTACTCGGGGAATTCTTCCTCAAGCCGGTGATGTTCACCAAACATTGTTCTTCTCCTTGCTGGAATCGTAAACCCTGTGAGGCCTGATCATATCGTTTCCGCGCGCAAAGCAAAATGGGGACGGCGTTCGTTGACACCCCACGCAGGCGGGTGGCACACTCACCTCATGTCAATGTCCGCCGAAAAATCCACGATCCGAATTTGCGCCCGACTGGACCGCGCGCCGGAGCCGGACTGAATGTATTGACGCACTGATCGAATACAGCAGCACACGGGAAGGGCCGCGGTTCCACGGAGGGATCGCGGCCCTTCCTGTTTTCACGGGGGGATAACTCAGACATGCCGATCTCGGCTGCCTATCTGGGCATCATATTGATCTGGTCGACCACGCCGCTCGCAATCAAGTGGAGTAGTGAGGGACCGGGATTCATGTTCGGCGCGACCGCCCGCATGGCAATCGGCGCCGCGCTGTGCCTGCTGCTCCTGCGCGCGCTGCGCATGCCTCTGCCCTGGCACGGCGCCGCGCTACGCAGCTATGCCGCAGCCAACCTCGGGATCTTTGGCGCGATGGTGTGCGTCTACTGGGGCGCCCAGCACGTACCTTCCGGCCTGATCTCGGCGTTGTTCGGGCTGACGCCGATCATCACAGGCTTCCTCGCCGCCGTCTGGCTGAAGGAACGTGCCCTGACGCCGGCGAAGATCGCGGGCAGTGTGATCGGGCTCGGCGGGCTATGGCTCATCTTCGGTGATGAACGACCCGGCACCGATGCCAACCTCGGCCTCGCCGCGGTGCTGGCCGCGGTATTCCTGCATTCCCTCAGCACGGTATGGGTCAAACGCGCGGGCAGCGAGCTGCCCGCGCTGACGCAGACCACGGGTGCGCTGCTGCTCTCCCTGCCCTGCTACCTCCTCACCTGGCTGCTGCTCGACGGACACCCGCCGCCGGAGCTGCCGCCGCGTGCGTTACTCGCGATCGCCTATCTCGGGATATTCGGCTCGGTGGCGGGATTCATCCTGTACTACTACGCGCTGAAGCGCGTCACTGCGGGCCGCATGGCGCTGCTACTGCTGGTCACGCCGGTGATCGCCCTGCTGTTCGGGCATTTCCTCAATGGGGAGACCTTCGGCGCAAAGGAGATCGCCGGCACGGCGTTGATCCTGTCGGGACTGCTGTTCTATGAAACGGGAGAGCGACTGATTCAGGCACTCAGGAAAGATGGCGCCTGAACGAGGGCGAACAGAATACTGGGCGACAGCAGAAGAAGAAAGAAGTGAACCGGCTTGATACCCATGACCTTCTCCTCACGGCATCTGGAGTCAGATCCGCTCGCGCGGGCTTGAATATCCGCGCCCGGCCTCCCCATCGGAGGGGGAAGAGGAGAGGTGGAGAGGCCGGGACGGATAACCGGTGCGCGACCCGCCCCGCCGTGAGACCGGGCCGCGAAATTTTTGCGGGCGTTGCTATGCGGTCCTGATCACTCCTCTACGGCAGGCGCCGCGGCGGTGACGATGATGTCCGAGGCGGCGAGACAGCCCGTCAGCTCGAATCGCCCGTAAACGTCGGCCACAAGGCCATCGCTCAATTCTTCAAGACTCACAGCGTCGCTGGTCTGGCTGCCGCTATCAGATCCGATCAGGAAGATGTCCGCGCGGTCCCTGACGCGCACGCACACATCGCCCTGGGCGGTGCCGAGCAGCGTGAAAGTGGCATTGGCGACATCAAGGGAAGCGAGCGTACCGCTGAGTTCGGTTTCGGCACTCGCGACATCGTTCACGAACACCACCGCGGCCTGCAGCTCCGGCGTCGCGCCGGTCGGCACACCGAATACCTTCACTCCGAAACCGGCGGTGACGTCATCCAGCGACAGTTCCGTGCCCGAGCGGGTGAACACACGGGCGCCTTCCAGCGCGGTGGCGGTGATGGTGGCGCCAGTATCGAACGCGCCGCCACGGATCACGTCGAGGGTAAATGCATTGCTGCCGGCGTCATAATCGGATGTGGCCGTTCCCTTGATGTAGGCGAAGTCCTCGTCCGGACCGATGGCGATGACCTGCGCCTGCATCGTAAAGGCCGTGTCGCCACTGCTCCGCACCAGACGGCCAAACACGGCGACCTCGACATCATCGGCAAGATCGGCGATGCTCGCCGCGCCCGCGCCGGTGAAGACCGAGACATCCGTTCCGGTGGTGACCGGGATACAGCGCGACCGGTCCTGCACGCCGTTGGCGGCGGCGCCGTTCGCCCGGTCGCCCCTGCCCCATTGGCCCCAGCGACCGTTGCGATGATGACGGAAGGTGGTGCGCGAACCGCACAGACTGAACGTCCCGGCGTCGGTGTCGACCTCGGTGGCCGTGCCCTCGAGTCGCGCATAGCGGCCGAGCGTGGCGCCGGACACGATCTCGACGAACACCACCGGGCGGAAACGGTATCTGCCGTTGCCGAGCCGGATCGCCTGGAGGGATTTGTCCGCATCGAGATCGAGCTGCAGCACCAGCGGTTCTTCGCCGGAGACGATGAAATCCATGCGCGGATTGAGATCGACCTTGCCGTTGGCCGGCAGCTCGGGCTCGACCACCTCGACGATCGCACCCGACTCGTCCAGCCTGACCAGTTCCAGCGCGGTGAGGGTGAAACGTATCTTGTGGTAGATACCGGCCGGGGCGTCGACCAGGCTGAATACTTCGGCGTCGTCGCTCAGGTCAAGCAGATTGACGGTGCGCTCGCCGGAAAACACCGCCGCGGAGGCGCCGTTGTCACCGATGAGTTCGATCTGCGTGAGGGTCAGATTGACCTGGTCGTAGCTTGAAGTCGGTCCGTCGGTCAGCAGGACCGCGACGCTGCCGACGCCGTCGCTGGATGCCGAACCGTCACCGGATCCGCCACCACAGGAGGTGATGGACACTGCCGCCAGCACGGCCAGCACGGATATCCCGATACACTTCCACCACAGTTTCTTGTGAATGCGCATTGCTGCTACAAGCCTTTGATTAAATTACCGAGCAAGTTGTCATTTGGTTGGGCCATCCCCTGTCCGGCGGGACCGGGTGTATAACCGTTTAGTGTTATAACGCCGCGCACGAAAAAAGGGTTCCCGCGCGTTCCAGAAAATTTTTTTGCGGGGGTTCAGGCGGGGTGGGAGGACCGCCCGGCCGGGATTGCCGGGCGGAACAACACTCAGTCGGCGCCGGAAAAGGACAGCAGTGTGAAAAGTAATTCGCGATCGAGCACCGTCTCGACCTCGTCCAGCGCACGCTGGTGGGCGATCGCCGGATCCTGCGCCGAGGCCTTGATGTCCCAGCGGTGCGAGCCGCGCACCTGGCCCGTCATGTCGCCGAGCACGACCTCGAGGCTGCCCATGACCCAGTACCAGCCTTCTTTCAATACGGGATCCCCGAGCTCGAGCACCGCCGCCAATGTATAGTCGGCCGCGCCATCCTCCACCACGGTGAACCCCGCCTCGCCCAGCGAACCGGCAAGCATCACCGCCACCGCCTGCATCTCGTCGCCCGCCGCGCCGGGACGGATGCGCAGGCGGGTAATGAGCGCATTGCGGTCACCGCGCAACTGCGCGAACGACAGGTGCGCCGGGACACCATGCCCGGAGGGATCAACCACCTGTAACTGGCGCTGCACGGTATCGCGTTCCAGTTGCATGCGCATGGCCCGGTCCGCGGCCGCGATCGCTGTGAACGGATCACCCGCGGCGCGCGCCCGGGTGATCTCGGCGGCGACGGAATCGTCCAGTGCGCGGAGTTCGGCCTGCAGGGATTGCATGGCGGCGGCACGCTGCAGCGCGACGAGGGCATGATCCATCTTGCTCGCGGGATCGCGCCAGGTTTCGGCGACCTGCACCCCGCGCACGACCTGGCTGGTATGCGTCGCGATGGCGCGTGAGACCTCGAGCCGCATACGTTCCTCCGAGACCCCAGGCATGCGCGGATCCGGCTGATCAAGGGCGAAGGTCTGCACGTCCGAGGTTTCGACCCGGACCTCGACCGCGAACCCCTTGGCGAGATCGGCACGCGCACGATCGATGGCGTCGTTCAGATTATCCGCCGAGCCACGCCCAAGCAGGAAGGAACTCGCGGGGTAACGCGCCGCATCGCCACTCACCCAGTCAGGCGGCGCCACGGGTGCGCGCGGCGCCGAGGCGCATGCCGCGAGGACAGCCAGGCTGAGGGCGACACCGGTCTTCATCAGGGTATTCATTGCATTCGTCTCCGTTCGATGCGGTAGGGCAAGGGTTCAAGGTCGCCGGCGCTCACCCAGTGCAGCGAGATGAAACGCTTCTCGCCAGGGGCCAGCTCAACGGCGTAATCGCGCGCCGCGATGACATCGGCGTATCCGCCGGTCAGCTCGACATGCACCTCATGATTACCGGCAGCGAGCGGCAGGCGCGCGAGATAGATGCGGCCCGGCAGGGTGGACCAGCTGCGGGTATCCGCCCGCTCACTCAGCACACCGGCGATATTGACCATCATTCCGAGTGAATCGTCTTTCTTGTCGGCCTTCTCGCTCGCTTCGAGCTTGAGCGCCGCGCGCGCGACGGCGCGCGCCAGGATGAGCGGCTTGTCATGCTCCAGGGTCTCTTCCGCAACGGCGGCGACGTCCTCGCCGAGCACGGCCGTGGCAACGCTCGCGCCGGAGGAGACGCGCGCCCCGGTGACGCGCGGCACGCGGGCCTCATAATACGGCATGGAGACTGTTACCAGCTTGCCGTCGCGCGTGGGTGCGCTGATCAGGGCATCCCGCATGACCGGCGCGAGACCGCTGTTCAACAGGAAGATGACCTCGCCTCCTTCGCCACGCGGACCCGGAAATTCTTCCGTGATGCCGAACTCGGCGCGGTAGCGACCCAGCTCAGCCGCCAACCCGCCTACCCGCGATGCCGTGCGCACCAGATCTTGTCCCAGCGGCGCCGGGACCACGCCGCCGTCGCGATGATAGGCTTCATAGGCCTGGCGGTAGGCGATCATCGCATCGTCGTACTGCCGCAGTGACTCGAAGATCATGCCGCTCAGATAGCGCGCGAAGGCCTCGCCGGCGCGCGCGCTCTCCTGCCCCAGTAATACATCGAGCTGCAGGATTTCCACGCGGGCATCATCGGGCCGCCCCTGATCCAGATAGTTGAGTGCGGCATAGACATGCAGCAGGACGCGCTCGAAGGGCGCGCCGGTATAGCTGCGCATCATGTCGTTGACAGCGAGGCCGCCCGCCTGCTCCCGGATGCTCACCGCATCCACACGCTCGATCGCGTCCTTGGCCTGCTCGAAGACCGCGTTACTCTGCGAAAAGTCCCCCGCCATGCGCAGCAGCATCGCACGGTTGAGGCCGTACAACACCGCATCCCGCGCCCGCTCCCCGGCGCGCTCGTCCAGCGTCCGCAGCGCCCCGGGAAGATCGCGCGCCGC
>JADLET010000179.1 GCA_020845975.1 Gammaproteobacteria bacterium
AAGCAAACCTGCAGACCGCAAGTTCAGCTCGTCGACCGAAGGTTGCACGGCCGGTCCGGTTGGCGTGACCCGCTCCGGTCGCCTGCGATCGAGCCAGCGTAGACGTCTGACGGACGCGGGTTCAATTCCTCAAATGGGAATCGAACTGGCGTCCCGGGTGATGCGCTTGGCTGGTGACCTCGGCTGGGCAGAACTGGTAGGATTGCCAGCAACAAAGGCTGGATTCCGCACCTTTCCGCAGGAGTTCGCAGCGGTCGTAAGGCGCTGAGTTACATAGGTTTGGCGCAGGGTTCCACCCCACCACCATACCGCCGGCCCCGACAGGATGTCGGGGCATTTGTTTCAGGTTAGAGGCTCCAGGGATGGCGCGCTACCGGCCGCCATCTCCGACAGATACCTTCTGCCGCGCCAGCCCGATCGATGGTGAGACATGGTAATGCTGGCTCGCACGCACCGGGGCTAAAACCGGCGAGAGCTTTCTTCATCAGCAATACCGGGAAATTCCTGATAAAGCATGTGCCCGATGTGACAGGCCAGGGGAAAATTACCGCATGCGGATTGCTCGACACCACCACCCTCATGCTTTACCTTTGCGTTCCGCCACCGGCAGGCACTCCCCCAGCTCAAACAGATCACACCGCTCCTCATTCTTACCCGGCAATACGCAGCAGCCTGATCGCGCGGGTATATGTGACGCTCACCCCGCAAATCATCCCGCCATTTATCTGCAACGTGTGTCATTCCAGGCCCGACGGGCAACCCGTTCGTGGATGCCAGTCGGACACCGGATTAGATGCTATGGGAAATTCCCTCCCCAGGACTTAGAATTACCCATAACGCGGGTCGCGCCAGGCCGGCAAATGGGCACGGGTTCAACCCCGTACGCGGCCGCCAAATCGCAAGGTCACACAGACGCCACCGCAGCCGGCCTCTCGACCATGGAATCCACGCACCAAAACAGACCTGACCACTATCATCATGTCCGACCCACTCGATCCGCAGCAGTCGAAAAAGAACGCGGCATTCGCCTTTCTGCAGCAGAATGATCTCGTCAATGCGCGCGCGCTTTATGCCGAGGTGATCGCGGATAATCCGCGCGATGGCAAGGCGCATTTCATGCTCGGCGTCATTCATGCCAGACAGGGGGATCTCGCATCGGCCGAATACCACCTGCGTCTGACTGTCGAACTCGAGCCGGGACTGGCCCCGGCATGGCTCAATCTGGGCCAGGTGTATGAGCTGCTGCGACGGTACGCGGAAGCGGAATCCTGCCTGCTGAAGGCGCTGGAGCTGCAAGCCGATCTGCTGGACGCGCGCGAGTCCCTCGGTCGCATCCATTTCGCGACCGGCCGCATCGCGGACGCCATCGAACGCTTTCGCGAGGTTGTCGATAAGGCGCCGTCCAGAATCCCGGCGCTCAGCGGTCTCATCACCTCACTGCATCTGACGGGACAGATGACGGCGGCCTACCAGTTCGGCATGCAGGCCTTGTCCTCCGCGCCTGACAACCCGGGCGTTCTGATCAGCATGGGCCAGGTCTGCCGTGACGTCGGCAGTCTCGATGAATCACTGCAGTACTTCCACAAGGTCTTGCAGCTCGTCCCCGGCCACCCCGCCGCCCTGCTCGGCGAAACCGAGGTGCTGGAACGGATGGGCCGGACGGATGAGGCGCTTGCGCGACTGCAGCCCCTGCTGCCACACATCGATCAGAATCCCGACGTACTGATCCTGTATGCGAGAATCGCCTCCCGCCTCAGTCTCGACGCGGAGATCATCGGGCGTCTGGAGAAGGCACTGGAGATGGAGGGACTCAATTTCCGCTCGCGGGAACAGATCCACTATCTGCTGGGCGAGCTTTATGACCGGGCGGGACGTTACGACGAAGCCTTCGCGCATTACCGTTCCGCGAACGGCCACACCGGGTCAGCTTCGGTTCAGGACCAGGATCCCGCCGATGCCATCATGGCCAGCGTTGGGACCGCCAACTTTGCATCCTTGCCGAGGGCGGACCGCGCCGAAATCACGCCGATCTTCATCGTCGGGATGCCGCGTTCGGGCACCAGCCTGGTGGAGCAGATCCTCGCAAGCCACCCCGACATCTACGGCGCGGGAGAACTGAACTTCATCTCCGTAATCGCCGCGGAGCTGGGCTACGGAAGAGGCGCCTTCACCCCCGATCCGGAGACGCTGCGCATCCTGTCACGGCGCTATCTCGACATCATTGCCGAACACACCGGCGGGGCCCGCTTCTTCACCGACAAGATGCCGCACAATTTTCTCTACCTCGGTCTGATCACCCTGCTGTTCCCGCATGCACGGATCATCCACACAAGGCGCGACCCGCTAGACACCTGCCTTTCCTGTTACTTCCAGAATTTCTCCGGGACGCACCAGTACACCCGCGATCTCGGCCGGCTGGGCCAGCACTATCGCAATTACGAAAGGCTGATGAATCACTGGCGCCGGCTGGACATGCCCTTCATGGACGTGGATTACGAGGCACTGGTTGAAGACCAGGAGGGCGTATCGCGGCGCATGACGAACTATTGCGGCCTGGACTGGAACGAGGCCTGTGTGCGCTTTTACGAAAGCGGACGAGTATCCGATTCCGCCAGCTACAACCAGGTTAACAAGCCCGTGTACAAGACCTCGGTCGGACGCTGGCGCAACTATGAGCAATATCTGGCGCCGCTGCGGGAAGTCCTGGGCCGCTGAATGCGCGAACCGATACGGCCGCAACCGGCGCCATTACCCGAACTGGTAACCCGAGACCGGCATGCCGATGAGCCGGCCTGAGTAAACGCGGCGACCGCGGTCCGCGCCGGCGGCTCCCGCCATGACGAACAGGGGCGTCAGATGTTCGTAGGTCGGCTGATGCGATGCAAGCCCGCCCGGCGCCTGCTCCCATTGCGCGAGTTCCCGCGCGCGCTCCTCCGGATCCGCCCTCTCCACCGTTGCCGTCAGCCAGTCATCAAAACGCTCCCCAGCCTCGATATATTCTCTGCCGGGCGCGAAAAACGCGCGCATGTTGTGATAACTCATGCCGCTGCCGATGATCACCACGCCCTCATCACGCAGTGATTGCAGGGCGCGGCCGATATCGAAATGCGCGCGCGGGTCGAGTCCGCGCTGCAGCGAGAGCTGCACGACCGGGATGTTCGCCTCGGGATAGATCAGCATCAGCGGCACGAAGGTGCCGTGATCGTAACCGCGCCGCGCGTCCTCGTCGCAATCCCTGCCGGCGCCGTTGAGCAGGGTGCGCACGCGCGCAGCGAGTGCGGGCGAACCCGGGGCCGGATAATTCAGGCGATAAGTCTCGGGGGGAAATCCGCTGTAGTCGTACAGCATCGTCGGCTGCGCGGCGGCGCTCACCGTTGGACGCTCCGCCACCCAATGCGCCGTTACGACCAGCGCCGCCGTGGGCCGGGGCGTGACCATGCGGCCGATGTCGCGCAGGTATCCGGCCAGGGCATCCCATTCGACGCGCGGACCAAAGGCGGCGGGTATCTCCATGAATGGCCACGGACCGGCACCGTGAGGAAGATAGATCGCCGGATAGCGCATTCCCTTCGCAGACGCTGTCATATACCCTCCAGCGAGTCCTCCTGGATACGTCCAGATACGGCAGTCACAGCGCGGTTCCGGTCGATACGCCCATGAGCCCGCGCGGCGACCGCCCGGACCGCCTCGCGGGCAGTCCGCGCAGATTCCCGGGGCGTCAGGACCGCATCCGCCAGACGATTACGGCGGCCGTTGTGGTGGGCAAGCCGAAGATCAACAGAAAATTCGGCAGCTCGTCGGTGATCGAAAGGCCTGCCACGGAGGTGCAAAACCACAGATTCAGCAAGGCGCATCCCAGCCATATCGGGATGAACATCTTCACCACAACAGTCGATGCCAGCTCCTGTCCGGAGGCGTCCAGCAGACGACAGGCCAGCAGCATAACACCAAGCAGGGAAAATCCTCCCAGCGTTACCAGAACCGAATTCATACGATTACCTTGGACT
>JADLET010000180.1 GCA_020845975.1 Gammaproteobacteria bacterium
AAATCCACCGCCTATCATGAGGCCGGCCATGCCCTCGTCTCGCTGCACGTCGATGGCTGTGATCCGCTGCACAAGGTGACGATCATTCCGCGCGGTCGCGCCCTCGGTCTGACCATGTTCCTGCCCGAGGGGGATCGCTACAGTTACAGCAGGCAGCGCCTCGAGAGCCAGATATCGACCATGTTCGGCGGCCGCATCGCCGAGGAGCTGGTGTTCGGAGCGGACGCCGTGACCACAGGCGCCTCCAACGACATCCAGCGCGCCACGGAGATCGCCCGCAACATGGTGACCAAGTGGGGTCTGTCCGAGAAGCTCGGTCCTCTGACCTACAGCGAAGAGGAAGGCGAGGTGTTCCTCGGTCACTCCGTGACCCAGCACAAGAACGTCTCCGACGAGACCGCGCATGCGATTGACAAGGAGATCCGCGCGTTCATCGACCGCAACTATGAGCGTACGCGCCGGATACTGACCGAAAATATCGACAAGCTGCATGCCATGGCCGAGGCCCTGATCAAGTACGAGACCATCGACAGTCATCAGATCGACGACATCATGCAGGGCAAGGAACCGCGTCCTCCGCGCGACTGGGGCCGGTACGAGGGTCCCAAGGCCGGACCAGGCGTGGGCAGCGAGAAGCCCGGGGAAAAAGACAAGCCGGCCGAAGGCGCCATCGGCGGGCCGGCGGGGCAGCACTGACAGGCAACAAACCGCAACCGGCCCGCATGCTGGAATGTGGTGACCGCCGGCTCGACCTGACCCGGCCCGCGGTCATGGGCATACTCAATATCACCCCCGATTCCTTCTCGGACGGGGGTGATTTTTTTTCGCCCGACGCGGCGCTGGCGCAGGCCCGGCGCATGGCGGCGGAGGGCGCGGCAATCATCGATGTCGGCGGCGAATCGACCCGCCCCGGCGCGGATGCGGTGAGCGAGGCGGAGGAGATCCGGCGCGTCGTTCCGGTGATCGCGGCGATACGCGCGGCCATCCCCGCCCTGGTCATCTCGATCGATACCAGCAAGCCCGCGGTGATGCGCGCGGCCGTCGCGGCCGGAGCGGGCCTGATCAACGATGTGCGTGCGCTGCAGGAGCCGGGTGCGCTGGAGGCGGCGCGCGAGCTTGATGTCCCGGTGTGTCTGATGCACATGCGGGGTGAGCCCAGCACGATGCAGCAGGCGCCGGGCTATGATGACGTGGTGCGCGAGGTGATTGAGTTCCTTGCCGCGCGCATCGAGGCCTGCCTGCGCGCCGGCATCCCGCGTGCACGGTTGCTGATCGATCCGGGATTCGGCTTCGGCAAGACCGCGGCCCACAATCTGCAGTTGCTGCGCCGGCTCGACCGTTTCCGCGCGCTGGGGTGTCCGCTGCTCGTCGGTCTGTCGCGCAAGTCGCTCATCGGCGCGGTGCTCGGGTACCCGGTGGAGGACCGGCTTTATGGTAGTATCGCCCTTGCGACCATGGCGCTGTGGCAGGGGGCCTCTATCGTGCGCGCGCACGACGTCGGTCCGACGGTGGATGCCGTGCGCCTGTGCAGCGCGGTGATGGAGAGCAACTAGGCATTTCGCCGGTACGGAGTTATAAATCTGTACCCAGCCGCCGCGCGAAGGGATGGATCTCACATCTGTCCCCGGGTTACTTCATAACAAACACGGGGGCGGATTTATAAATCTGCCCCTTCACTGCGTGAGAACAAACATGAGCAGCCGGCGATATTTCGGTACGGACGGTATCCGCGGCCGGGTGGGCAGGGAGCCCATCACCGCCGATTTCATCCTCAAACTGGGCTGGGCGGCCGGCCGGGTGCTGGCCTCCCGCCAGCACGGCAAGGTGCTGATCGGCAAGGACACGCGCATCTCGGGCTATATGTTCGAGTCCGCCCTGCAGGCCGGACTGTCCGCCGCCGGCGTCGATATCCTGCTGCTCGGGCCCATGCCGACCCCGGCGATAGCGTATCTGACCCGCACCCTGCACGCGCAGGCCGGCATCGTGATCAGCGCCTCGCACAATCCCTACTACGACAACGGTATCAAGTTCTTCTCCGCGCGCGGGCACAAGCTGCCGGACGAGACCGAAGCGGCGATCGAGGCGATGCTGGATGAGCCGATGGTGACACGCGATTCCGCCGAGCTCGGCAAGGCGGAGCGAGTGGTGGACGCGGCCGGGCGCTACATCGAGTTCTGCAAGAGCACGATTTCATCGGGCATCGAACTGCGCGGGCTGAAGATCGTGGTCGACTGCGCGCACGGCGCCACTTATCACGTCGCGCCGAGTGTGTTCAGCGAGCTCGGCGCAGAGGTAATCCGGATCGGCGTGTCTCCGAACGGTCTCAATATCAATGAGCAATGCGGCGCCACCCGGCCGCAGACCATCCAGGCCGCGGTGCTGGAGCACAAGGCCGATCTCGGGATTGCCCTCGACGGGGACGGTGACCGCGTCATCATGGTGGATCACCGCGGCGAGGCGCTGGACGGAGACGAGCTGCTCTTCATCATTACGCGCGCGCGCCTCAAGGCGGGGCAGGAGCATGGCACGGTGGTCGGCACCGTAATGAGCAATCTGGGGCTGGAGCATGCGCTGGCGGAGCTGGGCGTGGAGCTGAAGCGGGCTCCCGTCGGTGATCGCTATGTCATGGATCTGCTGCAACAGGGCGGCTGGATCCTGGGTGGAGAATCCTCCGGCCATATCATTTGTCTCGATCGCACCACCACCGGCGACGGCATTGTCGCTGCGTTGCAGGTGCTCGAATTCATGGTGCGCTCCGGCTGTACCCTGTACGAGCTGAAGGCCGGAATGAGCAAATACCCGCAGCACATGATCAACGTTCCGATCGAGAAGGGTTTCAACCATGCGCGCTCTCCCGCCGTCGCGGCCGCCGTCGCCGAGGCGGAGGCGGCGCTGGGCGGCGGGGGGCGCCTGTTGCTGCGTCCTTCCGGTACCGAGCCGGTGGTTCGCGTGATGGTTGAAGGAATGGATCCGCAGCAGGTCAAGGCCATCGCGCAACGTCTGGCGGCGGTCATCGGCGAGGAACAGGCGCGTCAATCCGCCAACCGCGCCGGACGCGCGTGAGCGCCGCGCCGGCGTCCCTCATCTCCCTTTCCTCACTTCCCTGAATTGATTTATTCCGGCGGGGGCGGTAAGCTTCAACGCTTTCCGCGACCCGACGCCATATTGGAGTTTATCGGATGCGACGACCGCTGGTTGCCGGCAACTGGAAGATGAATGGTTCGCGGGCGGGCATCAAGGGCCTGCTCGAAGCCGTGCGCGCGGATGCCGTGCAGACCCCGGGCGTGGATATCGCGGTGTGTCCGCCGTTCGTTTATCTGGCGGATGTCGAGGCCGCGCTCAAGGGCTGCGCCGTGGCCTGGGGTGGCCAGAATCTGTGCCAGGAGACCGGGGCCGGTGCCTTTACCGGCGAGATCTCCGGAGAGATGCTGCGTGACTTCGGTTGCCGCTACGTCATCATTGGGCATTCCGAGCGCCGCGCCCTGTACGGCGAGAGTGACGCAATGGTGGCGCGGAAATTCCTCGCGGCGAACGCCGCCGGGTTGATCCCCATCGTGTGCGTTGGCGAACTGCTGGAGGAACGCGAGGCCGGGACGACGGAAGCCGTGATCGCGCGCCAGCTTGACGCGGTGCTCGAGGTGGTGGATGCGACGGATGCTCTGGCGCGTGCTGTCATCGCCTATGAGCCGGTATGGGCCATCGGCACCGGCCGTACGGCGACACCGGCGCAGGCGCAGGACGTACACGATTTCATCCGCCCGCGCGTGGCGCGGCGGGACAAGGATGCGGCGGCCGCGTTGCGCATCCTGTACGGCGGCAGCGTGAAGGGATCGAACGCCGCGGAGTTGTTCGCCATGGCGGACATCGACGGCGGGTTGATCGGCGGCGCCTCGCTGAAGGCGGAAGAGTTTCTGGAGATCTGCCTGGCGGCGCAGTCCGCCTGAGATTTCCGGCGCGGTAGCGCCATTGCATACGGGTGAATGAAATGTTGCCGTTCCTGATTGTGTTGCACATCCTGATTTCCATCGCGCTGATCGGCCTGGTGCTGATACAGCGCGGCCGCGGCGCCGACATCGGCGCGGCCTTTGGCAGCGGCGCCTCGCAGACAGTGTTCGGCGCGCGCGGCTCAGCCTCGGTCCTCACGCGCGCCACCGGGGTCCTGGCGGCGCTGTTCTTCGTTTCCAGTCTGGCGCTCGCCTATTTTTACAGTCAGAAGACCGAGCGCCGGAGCGTTACGGAAATGACGGCGCCGGTATCCGGTGATGAAGCCCCCACCGGCCCCGCCGACCTTCCGAGTCTGCCGGATGAAACGTCTTCCTCGTCGGAGGAGACGCTTGATCAGGGTGGTCAGCAGTAAGCAGTAAAAAGCCGGGTTCCTTTGTGAACCCGCCACGCAAGCCGAGTCGCGCGTGACTGAATTGCCGATGTGGTGAAATTGGTAGACACGCTATCTTGAGGGTGTAGTGGCGCAAGCCGTGCCGGTTCGAGTCCGGCCATCGGCACCATTATGCGGGGCTTCACTTCTGAATCTTCCGCGCAAGTTAAATGCCTTCGTATTTGCCTGTTTATCCAGATAATTCCGGCTTGACACCGTGTAAAGCGCTGGCCTAGACTGGTCAGCTCTGGTTCGCATAGTCTGCGACCAACCATAATAAAAAAGCAGTCCAGTCCATTTGCAGGGGGGAGTCATCTTCGACAGGTGAGCCGTATGCCTGTGCGCCTTGGCGCAGGATCATCCGGACCTTAAGAATCCGACTGTATTCATGCTGGAAAATTATCTGCCAATTCTGGTTTTTCTCGTGCTGGGGCTGTTCTTCGGAATCGCGCCCATGATCGCGGGTTTTGTCCTGGCGCCAAACCGCCCCGACAGCGAAAAGCTGTCGCCCTACGAGTGCGGTTTCGAGGCGTTCGAGGATTCGCGCATGAAATTCGACGTGCGCTACTACCTGGTTGCCATTCTGTTCATTATTTTCGACCTCGAGATCGCCTTCCTGTTTCCCTGGGCCGTGGTGCTCGACGAGATCGGCCTGTTCGGTTTCATCGCGATGGTCGTGTTTCTTGCCATACTCGTCGTCGGCTTCATCTACGAGTGGAAGAAGGGTGCGCTGGAATGGGACTAGAAGGGGTCTTCAAGGAGGGAGTGGTCAC
>JADLET010000181.1 GCA_020845975.1 Gammaproteobacteria bacterium
GCCCCTGGCGTTTCGGTGCGCGTCGGCTTGAATTCGGTTGTAAAGACTTCGTCCGGGACTTGTCCTCGGAAGCGCTCGAGGATGCTGAGTTCTTCGCCTTGCGGCAGTCCACGCGCGGCAATGTCCGAGCCTTGCCAGTAGCTAAAGTAAGGATCCATCAGGCCGTAAGCGACCGTGCGGTTGGTGCCGTCGAAATCGAACGCCAGCGCCAAGGCCTTGCGGACCTTGACGTCGGAAAAGAGGGGGCGACGGATGTTCAGAACGAACGGATGTTTTTCGTCCGGTTGTCCGTCGCTGAAGCCCTCCTTCACCAGCGCGCCGGCGTCGACCAGGGCCTGGTTGTAACCGGTGGCCCAGCGCGTGGAGTCCGCTTCACCGCGTAAATCGAGCGAGCCGTTGGTGAAGGCTTGGAACGCGACGTCGTCGTCCCGGTAATAGTCGAACCGCAATTCGTCGAAATTATGCACGCCCTTGTTGATCGGAAGATCTTTGCCCCAGTAGTTGGGATCGCGCTTAAGGACGTAGTGCCGGCCCGCTTCGAAGCGGTCGATTTTGTAGGGCCCGCTGGCCACCGGGACGTCGAGGGTCGCCGCTTCGAAATCGCGGCCCTCCCAGAATTTCCGGCTCAGGATCGGCAACTCGCCCATGATCAGCGGCAGCTCGGTGTTCTTCGCATCCCGGAAATGGAACTTCACCTTGCGTTCGCCGGTCTTCTCGGCGCGCGTGACATCGCCCCAGTAAAGTTTGTAGCGCGGGTGCCCCTTCGCCATGAGGGTCTCGAACGAGAAGAGCACGTCTTCCACGGTCACCGGACTTCCATCGCTGAAATGCGCCTCGGGACGCAGGCTGTATTCAATCGAAAGACGGTCGGGTGAGACCTCGATGGTTTCGCACAACAGGCAGTACCATGTGCCCGGCTCGTTCGCGGAGCGCAGCGTCAGCGCCTCGTTGAAGTACATGTAGTTCGCCGCGCCCGAGTAATGGATCACGCCCGGCGAGGGCTTATTGCCCTTGAAGGAGAAGGCGTTGAAGCTGTCGAATGTGCCGATCGACGCGCGCGTCAGCGTGCCGCCCTTGGGCGCATTCGGATTATGATAATCGAAATGCGTGAAACTGGCGGGGTACTTGGGCTCGCCGTAAATCGCGATTCCATGGACGGGCTTGCCGGTGACAAGAGCGAGCACCGGTGTGGTGCCGCAGGCCATGAGGACCGCGAGCGCCACCATCGTTCCACGCAGGCCGGTCATCGCTACTTGCCGGCGCTGCGGGCGGCATCGACTTTCGCGGCCTTCGCCGGATCGAGCCACCAGGTCGAGATGTCGGGACCTTGCAGAGGTACGATCGGCGGATGGCCGAACTTGTTCCAATAGGCCTGACGGATCTGGCCCGCCGACAGTTCCGGCACCGCGTACCAGTTCCACAGCAGCACGCGGTCGAGCGCGCGGGTATGGGCGACCAGGCTTTCGCGGGTCTTGGCGACGATCAGGCCTTCGACGATCTCATCGACGATCGGGTTCTTGATGCCGCCCCAATTGCGTCCGCCGGCACGGTCGGCCGCGGCCGAACCCCAGAACTCGCGCTGCTCGTTGCCCGGCGAGATGCTTTGCGCCGGAATGCCGATGATCATATCGAAGTCGTATTCGTTCAGGCGGTTGATCGCCTGCGTCGTATCGATCATGCGTAGTGTGCCTTTGACGCCGAGGCGTTCAAGGTTCTGCAGGTACGGCCCCACCCAGCGCTCGATGCCCGGCTGCCAGATCGTAAATTCAAAGGTAAACGGCTCGCCGGCTTTGTTGGTGGCAACGCCGTTCTTCACTTCCCAGCCGGCGGCGGCCAGCAGGTCGCGCGCTTTCAGGAAGTTGTCGCGCGGGTTTCCGGTCCCTGTCGTGCGTGGCGGCTGGAACGGTTTGGTGAACAACTCGTCCGGCAGTTTGCCTTTGTATTTGGACAGGATCGCGAGTTCCTCGCCCTGCGGCACGCCCGTCGCGGCGAGTTCCGAGCCCTGGAAGTAGCTCGCCATCGGTTCGTACTGGCCGTAGGCGACGATTTTATTGAGAGAGTCGAAATCGAAGGCGAGCGCGAGCGCCTGGCGCACGCGGACATCCTGGAACTTCGCGCGGCGCAGGTTCATCACGAAACCTTGCGCGTTGTCGGGAAGTTGATCGCGGAACTCTTCTTTCATCATCAGGCCCGCGTCGATGACCTTTTTGTCGTAGCTTGTCGCCCAGCGCAGCGCCGTGTTCTCGGTGATGTGGTCGTATTGGTAGGCCTTGAACGCCTCGAAGGCGACCTGGTCGTCGCGGTAATAGTCGAAGCGGATTTCGTCGAAGTTATGCGTGCCTTTGGCGACCACTAGGTCCTTGCCCCAATAGTTCGGATCGCGGCGATACACCAGGTAGCGGCCGGGCTCGAAGCTCGCGATCTTGTAGGGGCCGGTGGAGTTCGGGACGTCGAGGGTCGAACCTTCGATGCCGCGCTTTTCCCCGAACGCTTTGCTGATCACCGGCAGTTGGCCCAGGATCAGCGGCAGTTCGGCGTTCTCCTTGGTCTTGAAGGTGAAGCGCACTTTGCGTGGACCGGTTTTCTCGGCTTTCGCCACATCGCCCCAGTAGAGGCGGTAGGTCGGCTGGCCTTTGTTGAGCAGCGTTTCGAAGCTGAAGATCACGTCTTCGGGCGTGACCGGCTTGCCGTCGTGGAATTTCGCTTCCGCGCGCAAAGTGTATTCGATCCAGCTGTTGTCCTCGGCGAGTTCCATTGTCTCGCAGAGCAGGCAGTATTGCGTGAAAGGCTCGTTCGAACCCTGCGTCGTCAGTCCCTCATAGAAGAACCCGTTGCCGGCGAGATACGTGAGCCCCGCACCCGGCGTGCCTTTGATCGAAAATGGATTGAAGGTGTCGAAGGTGGAAAGACCGGCAAGACGTAAGCGTCCGCCCTTCGGCGCGTTGGCGTTCACATAGTCCGGGACTTGGTTCGCGCCGTATTTCGCTTCGCCGTACAGCGCCAGCGCGTGCACCGGCTTGCCGCGCACCACGGCGCTGGCGGGTGTTACGGCGCAGACGATCGCCGCCGCCCCCAGGATTGCAAGCATACGGCTCATCTCGATCCTCCTCGAAAAGTCTCGCGCGCTGGA
>JADLET010000182.1 GCA_020845975.1 Gammaproteobacteria bacterium
CGCGCGCTGCTGGGGCGGGTGGATATCGCGCTGGACCCGTATCCGTACAATGGCACGACGACGACCTGTGACACGCTGTGGCGGGGTATTCCGGTGGTGAGCCTGAAGGGTGAGACCGCGGCGTCGCGTTCGGGGTATGCGTTGTTGAAGGCCGTGGGTCTGGAGGATCTGGTGGCGGAGGATGAAGAGGCGTATGTGCGCATCGCCACTGGACTGGCGCAAGACGAGTCGCGGCGTGTGGAGCTGAGAGTGGGCCTGCGCGCGCGCATGGAGGGCTCGGTGCTGCGCGACGAGGCGGGCTTCACGCGCGCGCTTGAGGCCGCCTACCGCGCCATGTGGCGGGAATGGTGCGGGCTATGACGTCCGCGGAGATGTTCGCGCAGGCCGTATATCTGCAGCAGGCAGGGCGTCTCGCCGAAGCGCGTGCGCTGTGTGAAAAGATTCTTGGACGGGATGCGCGCGACGCGCGCGCCATGCATCTGCTCGCGACACTGGAGCGCCAGGCCGGACGCCATGATGTTGCGCTGGAGTGGCTCACGCGCGCGCGGCGCATTGATGTCTCCAGCGCGCCCATTACCTGCGATCTTGCGCGGTGCTGCTGCATGCTCGGGCGCTGTGATGAGGCCGCTGGTTACTTCGAGGCTGTTCTTGTCGCGCAACCGGGGCACGTCGAGTCCTGGTTCAATCTTGGCAATGTCCAGCTCACCCGCGGCCGGCTGGAGGACGCTGTGCGCTGTTTCCGGCAGGTATTGTCGTTGCGGCCGGAACTGGCGGCCGCGTACCAGAATCTGGGGCTATCCCTGTTCCGTCTGGGGCGCCTGCACGAGGCCGCGGATTGCTACCAGCGCCTGCTCGCGACCGCGCCCGGTTCCGTGGATGCCCATCTCGGTCTGGGGCTGGTTCACGGCGCGGCAGGAAATTTCGCTGCTGCGGCGGCGGACTTCGAGCGCGCCCGCGCGCTGAATCCGGACAACCCGCTTGCGCACTATCATCTCGGGCTGGCGTATTTCAATCTGGGCCGGATGCAGGAATCGCTGGCCGCCTTCGAGCGGGCCATTGCCCTGCGGCCGGACTACCTCGAGGCCTATATCAATCGCGCCAATGCCCTGATCCGCCTCGTTCGCCTAGACGAGGCGGTGGAGGCGTGCCGACAAGCCCTGGGTCGCAGGCCCGATTCGGCCGAGGCGCATCTCACGCTTGCACTGGCGCAACTGGGGCAGGGGCGGCTGGAAGATGCCGCGGTCGCGTGCCGGCAGGCGATCGCGATCCGGCCGGATTACGCCGAGGCCCACAGCAATCTCGGTCATATATGCATCGAGCTGCGCCGGCTCGACGAGGCCGTCGCGAACTGCGCGCGCGCGGTCGCGCTCAGGCCCGACATGGCCGGGGCGCACTACAATCTTGGGCTGGCCTGTTTCGGGCTCGGACAGTTCGACGAGGCAGTGGCAAGCTATCAGCGCGCGCTGACCTGCCGGCCGGAGTATCCCGAGGCGCTTGTGAATCTTGGGCTTGCCTGGGTCCAGCTCGGGCGCGGGCGAGAGGCGCTCGCCAGTCTGGAACGCGGTCTCGCCCTGGACCCGGATTCCGTCAAGGCGCATAGTGCGCGGTTGCTCGCACAGTGCTACCTCTCATCAATCGCATCGTCCGAATCACGCACGGCGCAGCGCTTTTTCGCGGAGCGCTGCGAGGCGCCGCTCAGACCACGGTGGCGCATTCATGAGAATTCCCACGATCCGGCGCGCCGCCTGAAGATAGGCTATGTCTCACCCGATTTGTGCCGTCACTCGATCGCCTATTTCATGCTGCCGGTGCTGGCGCAGCATGACAAGGAACAGGTCGAGGTCCATATCTATTACACTCGCCGGGGGCAGGATGATGTGACCGCGCTCATGCAGCAGCATGCCGATCGCTGGACGGACTGCGCGGCATGGTCGGACGACGCGCTCGCTGAACGCATACTCGCGGATCAGATTGATGTTCTTGTTGATCTGTCCGGGCACACGGAGGGTAACCGCCTGCTCGTATTCGCGCGCCGGCCGGCGCCGGTGCAGGTGACGTATCTGGGCTATCCGGGTTCGACGGGCCTGGAGTCGATGGACTACCGCCTGTGCACCGAGGACACCGATCCGCCGGGTACGGAACTCGGGCACAGCGAGCGGCTGTATCGTCTGCCGCGTGGCCTGTGGTGTTATCGCCCGCTGCTGGACCCGGATGTGCCCGGCAGCGCCAGTCGCGCGAGAGACGGCGGGGTCGTATTCGGCTCGATGAACGCCTTCTCCAAGATTTCCCTGGAGATGCTGCGCCCGTGGGGGGCTATCCTGCGAGCGTTGCCCTCCTCGCGGCTGGTGATGACGAGTGTTCCGGAAGGGGAGACGCGGGCGCGGCTGCGGGAAGGATTCGCGGCGGAGGGGATAGCGCCGGAGCGGGTGGAGATGTACGGGAAGCTGCCGTACGCGGAATACCGCGCGCTGCTGGGGCGGGTGGATATCGCGCTGGACCCGTATCCGTACAATGGCACGACGACGACCTGTGACACGCTGTGGCGGGGTATTCCGGTGGTGAGCCTGAAGGGTGAGACCACGGCGTCGCGTTCGGGATACGCGCTGCTGAAGGCCGTGGGTCTGGAGGATCTGGTGGCGGAGGATGAAGAGGCGTATGTGCGCATCGCCACTGGACTGGCGCAAGACGAGTCGCGGCGTGTGGAGCTGAGAGTGGGTCTGCGCGCGCGCATGGAGGGTTCGGTGCTGCGCGACGAGGCGGGCTTCACGCGCGCGCTTGAGGCCGCCTACCGCGCCATGTGGCGGGAATGGTGCGCGGATACGCGCTGATCCAGTAAGCCAGATTCATTTCCGGCATGCTGGGTGCTTAGGCGAAGGTGTCAGCGGTCATCACTCACGGTTGAGCGAGGCGAGCCGTTCCTTCATCCATTCGATGAATGCCTGCACCCGATGTGACAACTGGTGTCGATCCGGGTGTATCGCATACACCGGCATTGGCTCGGCGCGGGACTGCGGCATTATCTCTATCAGTTCCCCCCGCGCAATCTGTTCTGTCAGGCCATACGACGGGGCCTGTATCAGCCCCAGGCCGGCCAGGCCGCACGCGACGTAGGTTTCGGTATTGTTCACCGTGATTCGGCTGCGCATCTTGCGGGTGCGATATTCACCATTTTCGGAATACTTCCAGGGCAGTATGTTCCCGCTGCCGGAAGAGGCGTAATTCACGACCCAGTGATCATCCAGATCATTGGGTGAGACAGGGACGCCATACTGCTGAAGGTAGGCTGGACTGGCGCAGCTGAGCAGGTGGAAGTGTCCAATCAGGTGAGTGACCGTGCCGTTTGAGCGGACATTGCCGACGCGGATCACGCAGTCGACGCCTTCCTGCAGTATGTCGACGGGGCGGTCGGTGGCGCCCACTTCCAGGTCTATGCCGGGATAGCGCGCGAGGAAATCCGGCAGGGCGGGGGCGATGATGATGCGCGCGACCCGGGTCGGGACGTCGATCTTCAGTCGGCCTCTGACGCGCGCCGGTACATCACGAAACAGGTTTTCGATTTCATCGAGCTCCGCCAGGAGGCCGCGGCAACGATCCAGCATGGCGGCGCCATCCCGGCTCAGTTGTACGCTGCGCGTTGTACGATGCAGCAGCCGGGTACCGAGGGCGGTTTCAAGCCGTTGCACGGCGCTGGAGACGGTTGCCCGCGGGAGGTTCAGTTGGTCCGCGGCCTTGGTGAAGCTGCCCGTTTCTGCGACACGCAGAAATACATACATCGTATCGATTCTGTCCATGGTCTGACCTGGCCGATTGTTCAGGAATTCTGACCAGTCTATACAGGCGCAACCTATTTATCCAGGAAACAAGGATCAATAGACTTGCGTTAACACCAGATCCCCCAGGTGACATGGCATCAGGAACGATGGTTGCCGGGGCAGGATCGCGGAGATTCACCACTACAAGCGCACACGGAATGAGCCTGACAGCCTGATGAACCCCCTGTGTTTCTGCTGTTTGTTCCGGTAAACCC
>JADLET010000183.1 GCA_020845975.1 Gammaproteobacteria bacterium
GGGACGCCACGCTGATAACAGGCTGCGGCGAAACCGGTGATATCGCCGATCACGCCGCCACCCAGCGCGATCAAGGTCACACCCCGGTCGAAACGGGCGCCGAGCAGGGCGTCGAAGATCCGCGTCAGCGTGGCCATGCTCTTGTATTCCTCGCCGTCCGGCAGCACCAGCGTCTCAAATCGGAAACCCTTGAGCATGGCCAGTACACGGTCGAGATAGAGCGGAGCCACGGTCTCGTTCGTTACCACCAGCGCCTGGCGCGACCCGATATGTCCGGTCAGCAGCTCCGGCCGGGCAAGCAGGTCCGATCCGATATAGATCGGATAGCTTCTTTCGCCAAGTTCTACGGTCAGGGTTTTCAACGTGTCTGTGTTTCCGGTCTGCGAACACGGGACGGACGGGATGACCGGGGCTTGCCTCCCCCGGCTGTTTCATCCTTGCTCCGGAGCCGATCCAGGATCTGGATAACCGTGCCTCGTACCCCGCGTTTGTCCGTATCGATGATTATATCCGCGATCTCGCGGTAGAGGGGGTCACGCGCCGCGAGCAACTGTTCCACCCTGGCGCGCGGGTCTTCTGTTCGCAACAGCGGGCGATTCTGGGACTTTGCCGTCCGGTTCAGGATCTTGTCGACCGAGGCCTGCAGAAAGACCACCACTCCATGTTTCGCAAGATCGGCCCGATTGAGCGGATCGATCACCACCCCGCCGCCAGTGGCGAGCACGATGCCGTTCCGGCGGGTGAGTTCCTCGATGACGGCGCGCTCGCGTCTGCGGAAGCCCGTTTCGCCCTCAATGTCGAAGATCCAGGGGATGTCCGCCCCGGTGCGCTGCTCGATGACGTGATCACTGTCGACGAACTCAAGTTTGAGCGCCTTCGCGAGGTGTCGACCGATGGGGGTCTTTCCGGAGCCCATGGGGCCGATCAGGAAGACGTTATCCTGGAATTTCTCCATGGAAACTATGGTGGCGGAGAATCGGCGCCAATACAATGGGTGGCGCGCAGTGGAGACCGAAAGAAAAAGGGACAGGCGGTCTTGCCTGCCCCCGAGTCATCTCTAGCTTGTCGGATTCAGATCCGCAGCGGATCAGAACGCATCCAGACAGGACGCGCTGCCGCCAAACGGGCTTACCACACTGCCCCCCGGAGGAGCGCTGTCGGTGTTATCCATATCTGATGCCAAGGCAGGCAGCCAGAATGTCACTGTATCGCTGGATTCTGTGCCAGTCACCGTGGTACTTGCCGTCAGCTTGACGCGGACCCAGTTGGCATATGTTTCCGCGTAGATGACACTGAACTCGAACGTACCATCTTCGCCGGTTGTGATGCTGGAAGGGACCGATACCACGTTACCTGGCGTCAACCGTCCATCACCGACATCCTCACCCAGGTCAAGGATTCCATCACTGTCGAGATCTTCACCAAGGTCAAGAATGCCATTGATATTCTTGTCTTCACCAGGATCGAGTATGCCGTTCTGATTAACATCCTCGCTCGGACAATACCCCGCGGAGTAATCGACCTCCCAGTTATCGTCAGCGTTTACGACGTAGGTTCCTTTGGCGTAACCATCGGGATTGAGCGATATGACTATGCTCGCGCCATCGACGGCATTACCACCAGCATCGGTCACCATTACGGTGTACTTTTTATCGTAGTGCGTTTCACCAACCTGTTCTATGCTGTTGCCAGTGCCGAGGCGTACGAACAGGGCGCTCTGGGAAACCGTCAGAGTTACTGTGGTATTGATCGAGGTATTTTCATCCACGGTGGCGCGGATGATCACCCCGTTCTGGGCCGTGGTTGCGGCCGAGGAGACATAGGTCGTGGAGGCCCGACCCAGGTCATCCGTGGTCGCCGTAGCCGTGCTCAGGGTTCCACCGCTGTTGTCCTGGACGATGGAGAAGCGGATCACCTTGCCCTTGACCAGATTGTTGCTCGCGTCACGTACGACGGCCGTGATGGTCGACTGCTGCTGGGTGGTCTGTGAGCCGTCATTGGGTCCGATCGAAGTGGGGCTGGCCTGCAGCGCGATGCTGGCCGGCGTGGTCGCCACGAAATTGACTGCGCGACTGGTGGTTGGGCCGCCGGATACAAAGGCTGTCAGGGTCGATGGACCCGCATTGGTCGACGAGACATACAGAGTAGCCACACCGCTGCCATTGGTGCTGGCGGACGTGGCCGCCACAGTGCAGCCTGCATTGGAATAGAGATTGCCGCGCGTCGCGGAGAAGCTCACCGCGCCGCCGCTGACCGGACTACCGTTCTGCTGCCAGCTGACCTGGATTGACTGGCAGGTGCCGAGACTGATATCGGCATTCGCGGCCGGCGTCACCATCTGGAACTGATCCCCGGAGATTGCAAGGTTGTGGGTGGCTGTCGCGCCCTGCGAGGTTACGGTGATCACATCGGCGCCTGCGTTGACTGCCGTGACATTGACCGTAGCCTGGCCGATCGAACTCGTGGTCAGACTGGCCGCGCTCAGGGTATTGGCCAGACTGGAGCTCACAGCCAGGGTTTTTCCGGAGATCGGATCACCATCAGAATCGGTCAGCACGATGATCAGACTGGTGGTATCACCCAGCGTCGCCGAAGTTTCCCCGCTGATTGCGAGACTGGTGCCGGTAACGTTCACCGCGACATCCTGGCTGAGGTTGCCGGTAGTGGCGGTAACGGTGATGGTCCGGTTGGTGAAATCGCCACCCGGATCCAGCGTGGCGATGGCCTGACCGGAGTCATCGGTAATGGGTTGCGTGACCGTGAGCGAGCCGCTGTCGGCGGTAAACACCACCGGGACAGCCGACAGCAGATTGTTCAGGCTGTCCTTGATGATGGCGGTGATGGTCACCGTGTCGCCGCCGCTCGAACCCAACTGCGGCGAGCTGGCCAGCACGGTGATGCTCTCGGCGGCCGTATCCGTATCGGCGCCGGTTCCGGTGGTATCGAAGAATGCATTGTCGTCGTTGCATCCCGCCAGAACCAGCATCATCAGCACGATGACTGCCTTCCCCACACTGTTCCACATCGTTGCGCTTCCCGTAGAATTGGCGGTCACCGCGCCAGCGTGATGACCACTGTTAAGCCTGCTAATCCATCCCCGTAGAAATTCCCTGCGTTTCATATGTCGCCTATCGCCTTTCCCATCAGTGCACGACAAGGCTGTCCTTCAGGATCTTCGGGGTCACGAAGATCAACAGCTCACTGTTGTCGTTGACATGAATCGACCTGCGGAACAGGACGCCGACGACAGGAAGATCGCCGAAGAAGGGCACCTTATCCGTCTCGTCGCTACGGGTCTGCTCGTAGATGCCGCCCAGCACAACGGTCTCGCCGTTGTCGACCAGGACCTGGGTCTCGACCGAGCGGGTATCCACACTGGGTACGTTCTGAAAGACTTCGCCCACACTGTCCTTGGAAACCGTCAGATCCATGATGATGCGGTCATCAGGCGTGATATGCGGCTTGACCTTCAGTCCGAGCACCGCCTTCTTGAACTCCACCGTGGTCGCGCCACTGGAGGAGGCGGTGGTGTAGGGGATCTCGGTACCCTGCTCAATGCTTGCCTCGTTCTGGTTCGAGGTGATGACACGCGGGCTGGAGACCACCTCGCCGCGACCTTCTGCCTGCATGGCGGACAGCTCGAGGTCAACCAGGTAATTGGAGTTCAGTACTGCCAGGGCAATCTTTCCGGTTGGATTGCTGACAGGCAGGCTCACATTGAGACGGTCATTCAGCGAAGGCGTCGGCACAGGAAGCGGTGCACCGCTCACCATGCCGTCCGTGCCGCTCAGCGAACCTGACACGCCAATCAGCCCATTACCGTCATGCTGGCGGGCCCCGGAGAAACCGGCACGCACGCCGAGGTCGCGACTGAAGTCATCATTGGCAATGACGATGCGTGACTCGATCAGCACCTGGCGTACCGGGATATCGAGCTTGCTGACCAGCTTCCGGATATCCACCAGCTTGTCGGCGGTATCACGGATAAGCAGGGAATTGGTGCGGTCGTCGACAGTGACATTGCCGCGCTCGGAGAGCATGGAATTCTCCTTCGCCTTGAGCAGCATGGCGATCTCGGAGGCCTTGGCGTAATTGATCTGAATCAGATCGGAGTACAGTGGCGCCAGCTCGGCAACCTGTTTCTGCGACTCAAATTCCTGTTTCTCGCGCGCGGCGATCTCCTCAGCCGGAGCCACCAGGATCACATTGCCCATTTGACGCATGGCGAGACCCTTGCTCTTCAGCACGATATCGAGGGCCTGATCCCAGGGCACGTTCTGGAGGCGCAGGGTCACATTACCCTTGACCGCATCACTGGTAACCATATTCATGCCAGTGAAATCCGCGATTATCTGCAACACCGCGCGAATCTCGATATCCTGGAAATTCAGCGAAAGATGCTCACCCGTAAATTCCTTCTTCTCCGCCGCCTTTTGCTCGGCCTCCGTCACCGGCTTCACTTCCAGGGTAAACAGATTGTCCGCCTGATAAGCAAGATGCTCGAATTTGCCGTGCCCCTCGACCACCATGCGGGTATTGCTACCGGCGGTAAAACTGTCAACGTGGACTACCGGGGTGGCGAAATCAACCACGTCCATGCGACGCTCTAGCTCTTTCGGGAGACGCGTCCCCAGGAAGTCCACCACGATCTTCCCGGCCGTCTCATCCACGTTGACCGGGATGGAAGCATCCGACAAGGTAATGACCAGACGGCCCTCGCCCTGTTTGCCGCGATTGAAATCGACCTTGGTGATCGCGTGATTTTTTCCTTGCGCGGAATCGCCGCCCGCCATCGCGACATTCTCAGCCGCAGCGGAATTCAGCGTGATATAAACCGCCCCGTCTTCCGTGCGGGTCTCGTACTGAACTAGCCTGTCGAGGTTCAGCACCACACGGGTCCGGCCGCGAGACTCCACGGCATTGACACTGCGCACGACACCCACGCCAATGTCCTTCTGCTTGGGCGCAGCGCTCGAGGTATCCTGCAGATCAAAGGCGATACGGGCCGGATTGTCGATGGTGAAGCTGAGCAGTTCGGGCGGCGTCATGCTTCCGGAGAGAGACAGCTTGATCTGCACGCGGTTTCCGGGCAGCGCCGAGAAATCAACGGCCTCCAGCCGGCGGGACGGCGCGTTTTCAGCCGCCACCGCCAGTGGCGACAGGATGAGGCTCAACACCAGGGTCGCCATGACCGCAGGCAGTATCGTTATTCGAAGTGCAAATCTAGGCATCATCGCTCTTATCCATTCCCGTTCAGAAACCAAACCCCTGGCAACCATAACCGCGACCCTCCATTGCGGGCTCACTCCGTACTGATACCCAGGGAAGCCTCTCGCTCCTCCCATCCCCCAAGACCATCCGGCACAACCTCGGTCAGCATAATAACCTTCTCCTGGATCCGGGTAACCTTGCCGAAGTTCTGTCCAAGGTGATGACCTTCCTTCACTTTATAGACAATCCCATCAGGCGCCTTTACCAGGCCCCACTTTCCGTCCCGGTAGTCAAATGTCCCCATCATGCGCAGGGTATCCAGCGGGAAATTCTCCAGGATTTCCTTGCGCCGACTGACGTCAGGGCGAACGCTCTGCATGGCGCCGCTGTCCTGTGCCGCCAGTTTGGCATCCGACTTCCAGCCGGCAAAGGGATCCTTCATTTTCGCGCTGCTATAGGCGAAGGTTTCAACCGGCTTGAACTCCGGCAGGGGCTCAACCCGCCCCTTCTTTGTCTTCGCGTTATCCACAAACTGGCGCAGATCCGACATACCGCTATCGCTGCACGCCGCAAGCAGGCAGGCAAGCATCACGACTGTCGTACCGGTCATCAGGCGGCGCAGGGTTTCCTGCTTGGCCGGATATCTCATGACGCTCCGCCCTCCTCGACCAGCAATTCTTCCTCATCCAGGTAACGGAAGGTCTTTGCCGTGACCTCCATGATCAACATGTCCTGGGCAACATCCTTGTCCTTTTTCTTCTCCACGACCTTCTTACCGCTCTGGGCCTTACCGTTAGATTTCTGATTCATGAGCCCGATGGAAAAGTCCTGCAGGGTGACAATCCGCGGCAGCGCGGCGATTTCGCTGACAAATTGCCCGAATTCATGATAAGTGCCGGCCACTTTGATGGTTATCGGCAACTCGGCGTAAAACTCCGCAGGCCGCTCTCCCTCGGGCTTGAACAGCTCAAACTCCAACCCTGTCTGCAGACCCGTCTGGGAGATATCCACCAGCAGTTCGGCGACCTCGGTCTTACTGGGAAGCTGGCGCAACATGGCACCGAAGGAGCGTCTCATCTCCTCCATCTGAGCCTTATATGCATCGAGATTCGCGGCCTTCTCCTGCTTGCCCAGAAAGTCCGTCTTGAGCGATTTTTCCTTTTGCCGGGTCGATTCCAGGGTATCGAGCTGGCGGCGGGTATCCAGCCACAGGCCCGCCCCGAGGACCACGATGCAGATGAGCACCACGGCGACCGCCTTCACGGACATCGGCCATCGGCTCACATCGTTGAAATCGATGTTACGCAGCTGGGTAATATCGAGTTTGAGATTCATGGCTTATTTCTTAGGCTTTGACTTCTTGACATTGGTCTTCGCGCCGGACTTCTTCGCTTTGTCCTTCTTATCCTTCGCTCCCGCCTTGGCCATCTCTTCGACTTCAGCCTCGACCTCTGATGTCTCCTGGCTGACCGCCAGCTTGAAATGGCTCGTCCGGGCGAGATCCTTGCTGCTCGCCTCGATCACCTCGAGCCGAGGGCCGGCAAACCAGTCCGATGCATCCAGGTTACGCATGAATGCCGACACCCGGGCATTCGACTGCGCCACCCCTTCGATCACCAGCAGCTTGCCCTGCTGGGAGACATTGGTCAGATACATGCCGCTCGGCACCGCCTTCACCAGCTCGTCGAACAGATGCACGATGGCAGGCCGACGCGTCTGAAGCTGCTGAATGATGTTCATGCGCGCCAGCAATTGTTCCTTCTTGGACTCAATGGTCTTGATCTCAACGATCTTCGCCTCGACCTTGGTGATCTCCTCCTCAAGGAACTTGTTGCGCATGGACTGCGTCTCGATCATCCCCCCGACATGGATATGGATGTAAAAGACGATCAGGCCCATCAGCACCGCGGCACCACCGGCAATGGAGAAGAACTGTCGCTGTTGTTCTTTGCGCCGTATCTCGCGCCACGGCAGCAGGTTGATGTTGGTCATCGCTCGGAAAACCTCCTCATGGCCAGTCCGCACGCGATCATCAACGAGGATGCATCGGAGCGAATCGCCTCCGGATTGATACGGGAGGTCAGCGACATATCGGCGAAAGGATTTGCCACCGACGCGGTTATCCCGATCTTGTCCTCGATCAGTGCGTCCACTCCCGGGATCGACGCGCAACCGCCCGCCAGCACGATGTGGTCGACTGAATTATGCTGACTGGACGAAAAGAAAAACTGCAGCGACCGGCTCACCTGTTGCGCCATCGCCTCCTTGAACGGCTGCAGCACCTCAGGCTCGTAATTATCGGGCAGGCCACCCTGCTTCTTGGCCAGACCGGCTTCCTCGTACGAGAGGCCGTAACGGCGCATGATCTCGTCGGTTAACTGCTTGCCCCCGAACACCTGCTCGCGAGTATAGATGACCTTGAAGTCGTGCGACACGCTCAGCGTCGTCATGGTCGCGCCAACGTCGATCACGGCGATCGTCTTCCCGACGCCATTGTCAGGCAACTGGCTGGCTAGAAGCGAATACGCGGCCTCCATGGCGAAGGCCTCGACGTCCACGATCCGGGCGTTGAGGCCGCCCAGTTCCAGCGCGGCCACGCGCACATCCACGTTCTCGCTGCGAGAAGCGGCGAGCAGGACATCGACCATGCCTTCCTGCTTCTCGGACTGACCCATCACCTCGAAATCGAGGTTCACCTCCTCGCGGGGATAGGGAATGTATTGATCCGCCTCCAACTGAATCTGATCGGCCAGTTCATCGTCGGACAGATTGGCTGGCATGTTGATCACCTTGGTGATCACCGCCGAACCGGCAACGGCAACGGCAGCGTTCCTGGTACGCGTACCGGCGCGGCTCACCGCGCGCTTGATCGCGGCGCCCACGGCGTCCACATCGGAGATGTTCTTCTCTTCGACGGCATTCTGTGGCAACGGCACCACCGCGTAGCTCTCCACCCGGTAGCGGTTCCCGCTCTGTCCCAGCTCAAGCAGTTTCACCGAGGTGGAACTGATATCGAGCCCGATGAGAGGCGGCGCTGTCCTATTGAAAAGCTGAAACATGGTGACTTCCCTCGACCCATCCCCGGGTACGCAAATCCCTGTTCATTGGCTTCATCCAACGCGCAACTATAGGTTTTAAGATAACAATTGACAACGAACGCCTGTCTTACAACGCATGTTATCGTCCGGCGCGGTAAAAAGTTTTATACTCTAGCCCTTATTTTTGTTAACTGGTCGCCATTCCCGTTCCCGACGCGCCTATGACCCTCCCGCGCAAACTCCTCCTCGCCGGCCTGCTCGGCCTGGGCGGCACCGCCCTGCTCGGCGTCATCGGCCTGGCGGCGAGCTATCTCTATATCGCGCCC
>JADLET010000184.1 GCA_020845975.1 Gammaproteobacteria bacterium
ACGGTCACCGACCGGCTGTTTCCCGAAAACTCCGGGCGCAGCCTGATCAACGGCCACAGCGTCATGGAGGTCAAGTTCCAGTCGCGCATCCCGCTGTGGTTCCACCGGATCATCCGCAGCTACAGCCTGCAGCGCCGGTCGATTTCGAAAGTCTGCGCCGGCATCGAGGCCTGGCACCTCGTACCCGAGCTTTGCTGAGAGACGCCGCGGCCGGTTCACGGCGCGGCAGCGCGCCGCGGGGAGATATCCCCTCATTTTGAAACAGACTGTAAAGGATTTCATTGCCAAACGCGTTACCGAACCTGGGAGAGCAGAAATGCCCACTGATGTGACGACCACCGCGGCCCAGCAATTGCAGCAGCAGCTTCTTGCCTCGCTGCATACCGGGGCCTTCGGTCCCTTCGAAATGCTGCTCAACATGAGCCTCGCCCTTATGCTCGGGCTGCTGCTCGCCAGCGTCTACCGGCATACGCACAAGGGCCTTTCCTATTCCCAGTCGTTCGCATTGACGATCGTGTTCGTCACCATGATCGTGTCCATTTCGCTGATGGCCATCGAATCCTCCCTGGCGCGCGCCTTCGCCCTGGTCGGCGCGCTGTCCATCATCCGCTTCCGCACGGTCGTAAAGGACACCAAGGACACGGCGTACGTATTCGCCGGACTGGCAGTCGGCCTTGCCGCGGGCACGAACAACTATTACCTGGCGACCATGGCCGGCGTGTTCATCCCTGCGGTCGCGCTGGTGCTGCATCGGACCAATTTCGGGGCCAGCAGCAAGAACGACTTCGTACTGCGATTCACCTTCGACCGCGGCGAGGACAGCAGCCGCTATCTCGATGCGCTGGAAAAGGATTCGCGCTACTCGACGCTGCTGCATGCCGAACCGGCGGGCGATGGCCAGAGCATGATCCTGGCCTATGACGTCTCGCTCAAACGCAACATCGACACGAGCAGGTTCGCGGTCGAGTTCTCGCGGCTGGCCGGAATCTCCGAGGTCAGCCTGGTCGCCGCCAAAACCGACGTCGACTACTAGAACAACGCATGCAGTGCTCCCGTCCGGTCAGGGCATTCATCTACACGACCGTCGGCCTCGGCGCCTGCGTCCTGCTGCTCGCCGCATTCACGGGCGGCAGAACCGACAAAGCCCTTTCCGACCCTGAGATCGTCGCCAGCCAGAGCGCCAACGATCCGAATTTCAGGAAACTGGACGAGACCTCGGGAATCGCCATTGCCGGGTTTCGCGACGAAAAGGGATATCCCCTGCTCTGGGCGCAGAACGAAAAGACCTCGCGCATCACGCTGATCGCCACGCGGCAAGCCGATTCGCTGTACGTCGGCAGCATCGCCATGCCCGGCCGAAGGACCCGGGACGCCGAGGACATCGCCGTCGTACATGATCAAGGCAAGGGCACCATCTATCTGGCCGACACCGGCACCAACAGGAAGGACGTTCCGGTCTGCATTCACATCGAGCACCAGAAGGAAGACCCGTCGCAGTGCCGGATCCTCGATTATTTCCTTCCGCGCAGCGGCAAGCCGGAGAGCACGCACGCCAAGGCCGAAGCCGAATGCATATCCCGCGGCGACGACTGGATCTGGCTGCCCGAGAGCAACCGCGTCGATGCCGGAGTCCATCCGTCCATCCGGCGCATGCCCGAGCCCAGCTACGCACAGGCCCTGCTCGGGAAACTCGTCGCGGACGCCGCGACGATCGAGTTCGAGTACCCGCGGACCTGCGACGGCAAGCCATGCCGCGGGCTCGCCTTCGGCGATATCGGTACCGCGCCGGCCTACAACACCGAGGCCATGGCAGTCGTCGTCGAACCGGACCACAGCCACACTGCGTACTTGTTCACCAAGGCGCCGCCTTCGCTGTCCAAGGCACTTTTCAAACAGCACTCCGTTTCCTGCGGTTTCGAAGGCGACCTGGTTTCCGAGGTATTCAGGCTCCGGCATGTCGACTCGCTCGCGCCCGTGCGCCTGCAGTTGGCCGAATACGTGGCAACGCTCGATCTGGCCCGAAATACATTGCGCGAGGAGACCGACGAACGATGGTCGGTCACTTCGGCCAATTTCCTGCAGATCTCCGACAGTCAGGGATTGCTTCTCCTGCGGACCAAGGGCCACGCCTTGAAATGGCCGGTGGGGCTGGTGCGGGGCATGAGGGGCGCGCCGACTTTCGACATGGCAGCCGCCCTCAAGCAGCCGCCGCTGCCGGCCACCGCGCCCAGAAAACACAACAAGAAGGGAGTGAGCAGGAAGAACCAGGAGGCGGTCGCCCAGTGGGACGAAAGCACTCTGTACTACATGGGCGAATGCAAGGGCATGTCGGCGTGCAGCGTCGCTCGCGTGCATGACGACCACCCTTACCTTCCAGGAGACGTCGACGGCAACGGTCGTGTCGACCGCGAGGACGCCGCGGATCTCAAGCGCTTCATCGGCGGCGAAATCGGCCTGTATTGCAAAGCGGCCGCCGATGCCGATGGCGACGGACGTTTGACGCAGGCCGATCTCGATTACCTGAAGAACCATATCGATGGCCGTGGACCGGCGCCGCGCAGAAGCGGGACCGGCGCCCCCGGCGGTAAAGCGCTGGCCTGCGGCTACTATCGCTTCGCCGGCGGCAACCACTGAGCCTCGCGTAAATGGGTGACGACCCATTTACGCCTCGAATTCGCACGGCGGCGTGCGGCGCGACGACTCGTTGCTGGAACCGCCCTACAAGCGATTGCGGGTTTTGCCCCAGTGCAATCAGGAATTGCACCGATTAGCCTTCGCCGGGAAGCACATCTTGGAACCCGTAAGAAGAACCCGTGCAATTCCCGCCGGGCAGGCGCGCCCTCGCACTGGCCCGGCGGACGCGCCTCAGAACAAGCGAACGACGGTGGAGGCCGAGCGATGAATATGGATGCGGTGGAAAGGGTCAAGCAGCAATGGCTGTTCGCGGCCGACGCCATGCCGCAGCTCATATGCCTGATCGACGATGCGGGCCGCGTGCTGCGCGCCAACCTCACGCTCGAACGCTGGAACCTGGGCTCGGTCGCGACGATCAGCGGGACTCCGCTTCACGACATGCTGCACCGGGAGTGCAGCGATCCGGCCTGCGCGATCAGGATGTTCTGGGATTGCTCCGTTTCCACTCTGGCGAGCGAGCAGCGTTCCGTATGCGAGATGTGGGACGAGACGCTGCGCAGGCACCTGCGCATTTGCATTCAGCTTCCGGTGCAGGACGCGACGCGGCGAACGGCACACAAGGATTTCTTCGCCGTCGCCAGCATCGAGGACGTGAGCGCGGCACGCGCCAGCGAGGACGAATCCCGCCGCGCGGCCAAGGCCTTGAGCGAGCGCGTCGAGCGCGAAGCCAGGAAACGCGCGGAAGCCGAAGGCGTTCGTTCCCGGCTGATGGCCATGATCGACAGGATTCCGTCGCTGGTCGCCTCGGCCGACCGCACCGGCGTCCTGTCCTATCTCAATCCCTCGGGGCGCGCCTTGATGGGCATGTCGCCGGAAGCGTCTGCCTCGGGCCTCACGCTGCTGTCCTGCCAGGCGTGTTCCGAGCGTGCCCGCATCGCCGAGCAGGCTTTGCCTGCCGCCCGGCGCGACGGCGTGTGGTCCGGCGACTCGGTGCTCGCCGCCTGCGACGGAAGTGAATTCAGAAGCACCCTGACCATCATCGCTCACCGCGACCAAAACGGCGAACTTCAGGGCTACAGCATGCTGGCCCGCGACATGAGTGCGTGGGTGCGAACGGAGGAGGCGCTCAAGATCACGCAGAGCCAGGTGTGGCGGCTCTCGGCGCAGCATCTGACGATTCAAGAGAGCGAGCGCCGGCGCATTGCAGCGGACCTGCACGACGGGCTGGGCCAGGCCTTGAGCCTGGTGAAGCTCTCCATCGAGGAGGCCGCGCGCTCGGTGCGCAACGGCTCCCAGGCGATGGTGGCCG
>JADLET010000185.1 GCA_020845975.1 Gammaproteobacteria bacterium
GCGATCTTGTAGCCGTTGAGATGCAGGATCGGCAGCACCGCGCCGTCCCTCACGGGGTCGAGGAACTTGTTGGAGTGCCAGCTCGTCGCGAGCGGCCCGGTCTCCGCCTCGCCGTCGCCGACCACGCAGCAGGCGAGCAGGTCCGGATTGTCGAACACGGCGCCGTAGGCATGCGACAGCGCGTAACCGAGCTCGCCACCCTCGTGGATCGACCCGGGCGTCTCGGCGGTGACATGGCTGCCGATGCCGCCAGGGAAGGAGAATTGGCGGAACAGTCGCTTCATGCCCTCGGCGTCGCGCGTGACGTTGGGATAGAACTCGCTGTAACTGCCTTCGAGGTAGGTGCTGGCGACCAGCCCCGGCCCGCCGTGGCCGGGTCCCGCGATGTAGATCGCGCTGAGGTCGCGGGCGCGAATCGCGCGGTTCATATGGGCATAAATGAAATTGAGCCCCGGCGTCGTCCCCCAGTGCCCGAGCAGGCGCGGCTTGACGTGCTCGATCGTGAGCGGCTCCTTCAGCAGCGGATTGTCCAGCAGAAAGATCTGGCCGACGGACAGATAATTCGCCGCCCGCCACCAGGCATCGAGCTTTCGCAATTCTTCGGCGGACAAGGGGCCGGGCTGGGTGGTGTGTGCGGTATCCATTTGGTTCTCCCTAAAAGATCAGGACTAAGGACTTAGGACTAAGTAAAATGCAAAACACATAACCACAGTGATGGACTCGCAATTCGATCCCATTATCCTTCCAGCACGAAACAGGATTTTGATCTTCACTTAGTCCTTAGTCCTAAGTCCTTAGTCCTGTGTTTATGAGTTCTTCCGCTTCTTCCGCCAGCACCCGTCCCTCATCGACCACCATGACGCACACCTCGATGCGGCTGGCGTCCGCGCTGATGCGGGACTCCACGTTGGTGGCGGCCTCGTTGCGGACCGGGTCGAGCTGGATGCCGAGGTCTTCGAGTCCATCGAGGATGCGCGCGCGAATCCCGGGGCTGTGCTCACCGATACCTCCGCCGAATACGATGGCGTCCGCGCCGCCGAGCGCGGCCAGGCAGGCGCCGATGTACTTGCGCGCGCGATAGCAGAACATTCCGATGGCGAGTCCGGCGCGGGGCTCGCGGCTCGCGAGTAGCTCGCGCATGTCGCCGCTCAGGCCGGAGACGCCACGCAAGCCGCTCCGGCGCGTGAGCAGGTCTTCGAGTCCCGCGGCATCAAAGCCGGCGTGGCGCTGCAGATGGATCAGCAGACCCGGGTCCACGTCGCCGGAGCGCGTCGCCATCATCAGTCCTTCGAGCGGTGTGAACCCCATGGAGGTGTCGATCGCGCGGCCCTGCGCGGTCGCGGTCACCGAACAGCCGGCGCCGAGCTGCAGCGAGATGACCCGGCCGCCGAGCGGCAGGTCCGGGCGCAGCGCGCGCCAGCGGCGCACCATGGCGGCATGCGCGCTGCCGTGGAAACCATAACGCCGCAGGCCGTGTTCACGGGTCAACTCATGCGGCAGCGCATACTCGGCGGCCTCCGGAGGCAGGTCGGCGTAGAACGCGGTATCGAACACGGCAATCTGCGCTGTGTCGGATCCGAAACGGCGACGGCAGTGCGCGATCCATCTCAGCGCGGCGGGATTGTGCAGCGGCGCGAGCACTGCGTTTTCCTCGATCTCGCGCTCCACCGTGGCATCAATGCGGCAGGACTGGCGACGCCGGCCGCCGTGCACGACGCGATGCACGACCGCATCGACGGCTCCCGGTGCAATCTCCAGCAGTTCCGCCAGCGGAGTGGGATCATCCGGCTCGATGCCTTCGTAACGCATTTGCCGCAGACAGGCCAGTCCTGCGCCCTGCCCTTCGTACAGCGCGAGACGCAGCGAGGAACTGCCTGCATTTACGGTCAACAACCTCATGGATGCACACCCCTTCGCATGTATGCGGTGCTCCGCATCAGCGGATATAGGCCTCAGTGACATAGCGGCGCATCATCCGGTGACTGTTGAAGAAGGATGCGTTCTTGCAGATGGCGCCCTTCATCACCCTGATCCAGGCGGCGCGGTTGTTGTAGTACAGCGGCAGCACCACATCGCCGAGCTTGGCGTACAGTGACTGCGCATCGTCGCCGTTGTGCGACTCTTCGGCATTTCCGATCGCCCATCCGGTCACTCCTTCGATACACCCCTCGATCCACCAGCCGTCGAGCACGCTCAGCTGCGGCACGCCATTGAACGCCGCCTTCATGCCGCTGGTGCCGGAAGCCTCCAGCGGACGCAGCGGTGTATTGAGCCACAGATCAACTCCGGCGACCATCAGCCGCGCCTTCTCCATGTCGTAATTCGGCAGGAACGCAATCGTGACAGCGCCGGCGAGCTCGCGCATATGCCGGTATATCTGCTCGATCAGCGCCTTGCCGCCGTCATCTCGGGGATGCGCCTTGCCTGCGATTACAAGCTGGAATGGATGTCTCTGCGCCAGCGCACGCAGCCGCTCGAGCGAACTGAACAGAAGATCCGGCCGCTTGTAGGCGGTCATGCGGCGGGCAAAGCCGATGATGGGCAGCGCGGGATCGAGGGCCGTCGAACCGAGGGTATGCACCTTATCGATCAGACGCTGTTTCGCCCCCGCGTGTGCATGCCAGACCTCGTCGTCGCCGATGGCCATGTCGGCGCGCACGAGCAACTCCGGCTCATGACACCAGCCCGGCACATGCTGATTGTACAAACGGGCAAATTCCGGACAGGTCCAGGTGAAGGGGTGTACGCCGTTGGTGACGGCATGCACCGTGTAGCCGGGAAACAGTCGATTCGACAGCTCGGCGTGGCGCTTCGCCACGCCGTTGACGTATTCACTCAGATTGAGCCCCAGACGGGTCATATTCAGGCTCTCGTCACCCGCCAGGCGCCGTATCATGCCGATATCCGCGGTCCCGTCCATGATCCGGCTGACGAGCGCATAGGGAAACTGGTCCTGGCCCGCGGACACCGGCGTATGCGTGGTGAAGTTGCACACCTCACGCACCCGTGGAATATCGTACGGAGATTCACCCGTACGCACCTCTTCCCGCCGGTAGGCGAACACCTTGAGCAGTTCGACCGCCAGCAGCGCGGAGTGACCTTCGTTCATGTGGTATTCACGGACCCTGAAACCCAGCGCATGGAGCATGCGCACCCCGCCGATCCCCAGCACGATTTCCTGTTTCAGGCGGTACGCTTCATCCCCGCCGTACAGGTAATGGGTGATGACGCGGTCTTCGGGATGATTCTCTTCCAGGTCGGTATCCAGCAGCACCACGGGCTCGGCGATTTTGAGCTGCCCTCTGAGCACATACAGCCAGCTCCTTACCCAGACATTGCGCCCTTCGATCTCGAGGGCGATCTTCGCCCCAAGGGGATGGGCCCGGCCTTCGGGCGACCAGGGGTCGGGCTCTTCGGTCTGCCTCCCATCGGCATCCAGGCGCTGCCGAAAGTATCCGGCCCGGCTGACCAGGCTCACCGCGACCAGCGGCAGACCGAGATCGACCGCTGAACGCAGCGTGTCGCCCGCCAGCACACCGAGCCCCCCGGCATAGGTCGGAATATCATTCTCCAGGGCGATCTCCATGGAGAAGTATGCGATGCGATGCTCATGGAGGAGTCCCTCCAGCAGCGGCTTCCATTCGCTTTCCCCGCCGGAATCCACGAGCGGCGCAGTATTCGATGACATGCTAAGACTCCGTGTCCCAGTAACCGTTAACTCTAATCTCTTCAATGCACAAATTCGACCATACCCGAGTGACCGCGTGATTACAGTTCGCTGAAAACCACCCATGCCCTCCCCGGTCAGACATGGCGGCCGCGCATCCAGGCCTTCAGGCGCAACCCCGAGCCTCCCGGGCAGATCCGCCACCCCGAACAAAATCAATTTTTAATACATAAATTCAACAGGATGACGCGCATTCACCAACCCTGAACAAGCAGGAAACATGTGAATAGCGTCGCAATTTTGACGATTCTGAGATAGAATGCTCCCCAGATTGCCCAGGCAGATGCCGGTCCTGTCACCCGGATGGGCAATCCCCGCGACAATCTCGATCTGCCTGTACATGGATTCAGGACTGAACACACCGTCGAGGTAAACCGAGCCGGCCGACAGTCCAGCCATAGCCACTACTCAATGCACATGTATCCGCCTTGGCGGATGAGGGATGCTCCAGGCACTTGCCGGACGGACCTCGGATATCCAGAACCCGCCGGTCAGGCTTGAACGACGGCGAAATATTAAACAGTCAGGGCGCGATCACCGGCCCGGGATATAGCTCAAGGCATGATGTTAAAGGCGAAAGACTGGCGGATAGAACGGGATGACTCGGCCCTGACGGGCCTCGCCCTGCGGTTCCAGTCGTCGAACCCAGCCCAATTTGATCACGTGGTCTCGAATCCACGCATTGATCTCCATGCCAGTGGACCGAAAAACCGGTCCACTGGCATGGAGATGGCGGAGAGGGTGGGATTACTCGGCCCTTACGGGCCTCGCCCTGCGGGCCAGCGTCGCTGCGCGCCGCTGTTCTCCCTGCGCACGCGATGCGTGCTCCGGTCGTCGAACCCAGCCCAATTTGATCACGTGGTCTCGAATCCACGCATTGATCTCCATGCCAGTGGACCGAAAAACCGGTCCACTGGCATGGAGATGGCGGAGAGGGTGGGATTCGAACCCACGTGGGACGTTAGCCCCCAACCGATTTCGAGTCGGTGCCGGTATGGCCACTTCGGTACCTCTCCGGGGATGCGCACGTGAACGGGCTTCTGCAGGCAGGGTCCGTCTTCAAGGCGCGGCCATTATACAGCAAAAATCTTCGCGGTTGGTGCGCAATTCATGGCTAGCCGGATTCGCGCCCTGCTGCCCCTCCTCATCCCCGCCGCCGCGGGCCTGCTGATGGCCGCGTATGCGGCCACGCCGACCAGGCTCCAGCGGATCGTCGATGAGGGACACCTGGTGGTGGTCACGCGCGACAGCCCGAGCACCTATTACACAGGCGCCGAGGGACCGAGCGGCTTCGAATATGACCTTGCCCGCCTGTTCACGGACCATCTCGGCGTTGAACTCCAGATAATGGCCCCGGCCAGCCTGAGCGCGATCCTGCCCATGGTCGCTGACGGTCGCGCCGACCTGGCTGCCGCCGGCCTTGCGGTCACACAGGAACGCAGCAAACGGGTGCGATTCGGACCAGCCTACGACCAGATCTCACAACAGCTCGTCTACCGCAAGGGCACCCCGACGCCCGCCAGTCTGTCGGATCTGGATGGGGAGGTCATCGACGTCGTCAGTGGCAGCAGCCATGCCGAGCGGCTGAAGTGGCTCGCCTCCGGCCACCCGGATATCAACTGGTACGAAAACGAGGACGCCGACAGCAAACAGTTGCTGCACCGGGTGTGGAAGCGTGAAATCAGTTACACGGTCGTCAATTCGAACGACATCAGCCTGAATCAGCGCGTATACCCCGAGCTCCGCGTCGCCTTCGACGTAACGGAGCCGCAACCCCTTGCCTGGGCCTTCGCCAAGGGTGAGGACGACAGCCTGGTGGCGGCCGCCGAGGATTTTTTCGAGCTCATTCGGGATAACGGCCAGCTCCGGCAACTGCACGAACGTTATTATGGCCACGTGCAGGACTTCGACTACGTCGAGACCCGGCGCTTCATCTCGCACATCTACGGGCGTCTGCCCGAATACAAGCCCTACTTCGTCGAGGCGGCCCGGCGCAACGATCTGGACTGGCGTCTGCTCGCCGCCATGGGTTACCAGGAATCCCACTGGAATCCGGCGGCCGTCTCCCCCACCGGGGTGCGGGGCATCATGATGCTGACGAATACCACCGCGAGCGAACTCGGCATCGAGGATCGCATCGACCCCAACAACAGCATCGATGGCGGCGCGCGTTATTTCAGCCTCATCAAACGCCGTATCGCGCAGGATATCGCCGAACCGGACCGCAGCTGGTTTGCCCTCGCCGCCTACAACATGGGGCTGGGCCATCTGGAAGACGCGCGCGCGCTGACCGCGCAACGCGGCGGCGACCCGCTGAAGTGGGTGGATGTCAAGGAGAGCCTTCCCCTGCTCACCCGGAAGGAATGGTTCGAGCAGACGCGACACGGTCACGCGCGCGGCAACGAGGCGCTGCAATACGTCGAGAATATCCGCAGCTACTACGACACCCTGGTATGGCGCACTGATCCTGCCAGGGCCGCGCCGCAGCTCACCGCGATCACTTCATCACCTCTCACCGGCACAGCAACGGCCGCGCCGGTGCTGTAGGCGGTATCACCCTGCCGGATGGCGCGCGCGAATATCCCGCAGCAGCGCTTCCGACGCCTCCTGCACCATATCGAGTACACGCTCGAATCCGGCGCTGCCGCCGTAGTAGGGATCGGGCACTTCCTCGATGCCGAGGTGCGGGGCGTATCCGAGCAGCAGGCCGAGCTTGTGGGCGAATTGCTCAGGACACTTATCATGCAGGAGAGCCAGATTTTCGTGATCCATCGCGAGGATGTAATCAAACCGTTCAAAATCGTCGTCGCTGACCTGGCGTGCCCGCTGCGTCCGCAGGTCGATGCCGCGCCGCAACGCCGCCGCCTGGGCGCGCGGATCCGGCGCGCTACCCGTGTGATAGGCGTGCGTTCCCGCCGAGTCGACATGGATATGCTCAATCAGGCCTTCGCGTCGCAGCAGATCGGCGAACACGCCCTCGGCCGTCGGTGAACGGCAGATATTGCCCATGCAGACAAACAGAACCCTGACCATGACGCCTCGCATAATCCGTTATCAGGACCGAAGGCAGATTCTATGGGATCCACCCCGTTATTGAAACCCGCCGGGAAGCGCGTTATTGTGCCCTCATGAACGAACCGCGAACTGAAGACCTGGAACGGCGCAATGTCCAATTGCGCAAATTGATCGGCGCGCGTGCGCGCTACCACGGGATAATCTACGAAATCCTCGAGATCATCGAAGACGAGCCTGCGCTGGTGCTGCAGGACGAGGGCCACTCCACCATTCAGGCCGACCAGCACGGCGACGCGCACCGGCGTGTGCCTTCCACGGTGACGATCCACCTGCCGCTCACACCGGGCGGCGCCATCGACCTCGCCGCGACGGAGATCGAGCTGCTCGATGCCTCGCCGGAAGAGACCGGCGTCACCGCCTGACTGATCTCTCAGCGCCCGCCCGCGCGCAGCAGACTCTCGACCCGCTCCAGGTCACGTTCTGTATCCACGCCCGGCCCGGGCCTTTCGCATGCACGGGCGACATGTATCCGGCGTCCGCGCCAGAGTCTGCGCAGTTGCTCCAGCATTTCGGCGCGCTCAAGCGCGCACTGCTCCCAACCGACGAACTCGCGGATAAAACCCGCGCGATAGGCATAGAGACCTATGTGCCGGTAATACGCCGCTCCCGCCGGCAACTCCCGCGTCGACACGGCGAAGGCGTCGCGATCCCAGGGAACGACGGCGCGACTGAAATACAGGGCATAGCCTTGCTCATCCGAGACCACTTTCACCACGTTCGGATCGAACAGCTCCGCGGCTGTTGTAACGGGTTCGCACAGCGTGGCGACACTCGCCGTGTCGTGCGCCGCCAGGTCGGCGGCCACCTGGTCGATAAGCGCGGGCGGCATCAGCGGCTCATCGCCCTGCAGGTTGACCAGTATCCGGTCATCAGGAAAATCCAATTTTCGCGCGACCTCGGCCAGGCGATCGGTGCCGGACGGATGAGTCGGCGCCGTGAGGCAGACGCGCGCGCCGCACTCCACCGCCGCGTCCGCGATGCGGTCGTCGTCAGTCGCGATGACGACCTCGTCCGCCCCGCTCGCGCGCGCGCGCTGATAAACATGCTCGATCATCGGCCGGCCGGCGATCAGTCGCAACGGCTTGCCGGGGAGACGCGCCGATGCAAAGCGTGCCGGGATGATGACGGTGAAACCCATCAGATTTCCTCGTCGGCGGCGAGTTCGCGCGCCTCATCCTCGAGCATGACGGGAATGTCGTCGCGGATCGGGAACGCAAGGCGATCCACCTTGCAGACCAGCTCGCGTGCATCCTTCCGGTAAACCAATGGCCCCTTGCACAGGGGGCAGGCGAGAATATCGAGCAGTTTCTTGTCCATCATCGTCACCTCTGTTCTGCAATCTGCTCAGCCGGGGCGCCGCGCAGGCCGCGCACCATGGCCAGCAGACGTGTCTCGAGCCGTTCGTCCAGCCGCGCCTCGACGGCCAGATACCAGCAATTATCATGACAGAAACGCCGGCATTTGACCGCGTCCTTTTCCGTCATCACCACCGGAAGGTCGTCGCCGAAGTCGAGGTCTGCGGCGGTAAACTCGTGATGATCGGGAAAGGCGTGCTCCGTGAAACCAAAGTCGAGCTGCTTCAGCTGGCGAAAGAACCGCGCCGGATGACCGATGCCGGCGACCGCGTGGAACCGCCGGTGAGGAAATGTGTCGGGCGTGTAGACGAGACTCTCGCGCCTGACGTTGCGTAACGCGGAGGCATGCAGCGTCATCGGGTACTCATGCCGCAGGGCGGCGCCGCCGGTAACAACCGTGAAATTGACCCGCGCGAGCCGC
>JADLET010000186.1 GCA_020845975.1 Gammaproteobacteria bacterium
ACTCCCATCAGTTTATTAATACAACGTTGAAGAAGGATAACTTGCGACACAGTATCAAGATTACCCTCCAAGGTATCCCCTATTCGTCAGGAGGAGCGTCCGACCTTTTCTCACGTTTTATCTGGTACAACGACTCGCCCCCCTACGAGAAGGTGCTGTTCACCACGACCGGACTCTACGAGCAGGTACGCGAGCACTATGTAGACACGCCTGTCCTGTTGAGACAATTCATTTCAGCTCGGCAGTTCTTCTCACGATTCAGCCAAACCGATATTGCAAGACTCGACAGGGGAAAGCTCAAAGAAGTTTACGGATTTTATCAACCCTACGGAACCAAGATAGCTACGGCCGACGAACTGCGCGCAGCCCTAAAAGCGGGGATTTTGGCGCCATTGCGAACAAGCAAGCGTAGCCCGGATGGAATGAAATCGAATCCAGGGTAATCTTATAGATAACTGAACCATTCCCGGATTCCGCTCGCGATACTTGCAAAGTATAGACAAGAAGTTAAGGGGTCAGAGCCCTTTATGATCGCGTCATTACCGATGATATCTCATGTATCAGTGGGCACAGTCCATGCGGGCATCAAGCTCGCTGTTCAGTGAAACTGAAATCCTGATTTCCACTTTTTCAACGCGCCCACCTCCCCAGGATCAGGAATCGCCATCGTTAGATCATTTGTTGCGATAGAATGCTATTGTATGATGCGATCGTACGTTTCCTTATCAGACCAATAGCACTCGCACGCAGCGGCTTCCAGGCCGTCGCGGTTGAGGACCTCGATAATCCCGCGATTGTAGTTGATCAGTTTGCGCTGTTTCAGTGAGCTAGCAGCCTTGGTGATGCCGACGCGTCGCACGCCCAGCATGTAGGAAAGGAATTCATGGGTGATATGCAGCTCGTTCTTGTGTGCCCTATCCTGTGTCATCAATAACCAGCGGGCAAGTCGCGCTTCAACTACATGGTATCGGGTGCACGCCGCCGTTTGGGCAAGCTGGCTTATTCTGACATAGATGTAGCGATTCAGGCCTCGTTGCAGTGCCCGACTTCCTTGGAGTTCACGGAGAAACGCTGTTGCATTCATGCGCAATGCGGGGCCTTCACCCTGTACCAGAGCATGGAGTGGGGAAACATTAACCCCAAGTACGAGGCCAATACCATGCATGCCTTCATTACCAACCAGGGCAACCTCCAGATATTTATGGCCGTCAGCCTGGCTTACCAGCGAAATATAGCTGTTGGTGGGGAAGTAAACATGACGGATGGGCATGCCCGGTTCGCAGAGCACTTCAGTAAAAGCGAGTTCGACGTGCTCGCAGCGCGCAAGAAAATGCTGTTGGTCTTTGCGGGGGAGGGCGGCAATAAGCAGATTCGAATGAGGGGTGCGCATAGTGGGGGCGGGTGCCGGTGCCATTTGTAGGGTCGAGTGCGAAGCCAGAATGCCCGGGATCCTGCCTTATAAAAAGAATATGACTTGCGAGTATAGGGCGTCGTTCCGGAATGCTCCGTACGATGGCGTACATAGCGATAATTCTCGTGAAACCCTGTCGGACAGAGGAGTGGAATCTGCGCAGGTTATGGGGCGAAGTGATAGTGATGCTGTATGCAGTTCAAATGGTGAAAGCGAATATGCCCTGGAGGAGAAATCAGGTGGCAATTACGCCGGGGAGCAGGCGATCAAATTCCGTTTTGACAACTTGATAGCATTCACAGGCCTCGGCCTCAAGGCCCGGTCGATCCAGCACTGTGATATGCCCCCGGCTGTAGAGAATCAACCCGGCAGTTTGCAGTTTACCTGCGGCTTCCGTGACGCCTTAGCGGCGCACACCGAGCATATTGGCGATTAGTTCCTGGGTCATGATCAGATTGTTCGTGGACAGGCGGTCCAGGCTCATTAGCAGCCAGCGACACAGTTGCTGGTGTACAGAGTGATGTCGATTGCATACTGCCGTCTGGGACATTTGCGTAATCAGCGCCTGGGTATAGCGGAGAAACAGATGCATTAATGGCCCGGCACGATTGAATTCATCCTTCAGCCGCTGAGATTTTAGCCGGAAACCGTAGCCCGCGCTCTGCACAATGGCTCGACTCGGTGTGGTTTCACCTCCCATGAACAGGGCGATGCCAAGTATTCCCTCCTTGCCCACCACCGCGATCTCGGCTGATGAGCCGTCTTCCATAACATAGAGCAGAGAGACAATGGAGGTGGCGGGGAAGTAGACGTGGTTCAGATGGTTACCGGACTCGTAAAGGATGTCACCTAGCGGCATCTGAACCAATTCCAGGTGAGGAAATATGCGTTCGCGTACTGGCGCGGGAAGGGCGGACAGAAGGCCGTTTTGTTCAGGCTTTGGGAGTGGCAATTCGATGTCTGTCTTGTGTGGCATTTGCGTACGATAACGCACGGAATTGTCCTGTGTAAAGGTAGTGCAGAGCTGAGGAGATGGAGGTGTTCATGTAAGCGAATCTTCCATTCAGGGTTAAAACTCTTTAGCAAGAGATTATTTAGCCGTGAAAGATTACGGCAGATGAGATTGACGGGAGTGCATCCCGGTCTCAAACGCGATCACAGAATGTGGGGATGCTTTGGTCATGTATGTTCGATACCGAACAGAGGACGACTGCTATATGCCGTATTTTGTGTGCTCTCTCGGTCGGATCCATGTGAGGATCGATTTTTAAACAATACTTGTTAAATGGAAGGGTAGAAGAAATGAGTGTTCGAAAAGGATTGCTAACGGCGGGCGTTTCAATAGTTCTCGCCATAGGTCTGGCGGCGTGCGAGAAAGACGATCCGGCGGAATCAATGGGGAAATCCATAGATCAGGCGGTGGAAAAAGTCGGCGACGAAATGGATGACGTGTCCAGCATGATTGTCGAACAAGGCGACAAGGCGGGTAATGAGATCAATGATTCAGCCATAACCACAAAGGTCAAGGCGGCCATTCTGTCAGAACCAGGGCTCAGTGTCCTCCAGGTCAACGTTGATACCGAGGGCGGTGTGGTGACGCTGAGTGGATCGTCCGATTCGCAGGAGAATATCGAAAGAGCGAAAGAAGTCGCGGGCGCGGTGTCTGGTGTGAAGGAAGTGGATAACCGCATGGAGATGAAGGCGGTTCAGTGAAGCCGATCCGTAATCAAGGGGAAGATGATGGAAACAAAAGAAGCCTATAAGCAAAAGCTGGATGCCCAGTTGAAGGAATGGATGGCGAAGATTTAATTGTCGGAAGCAAAGGCGAAAAACGCCGAAGCTGGCGCGAAACTGACTTGTGTAAAAGAGCTTGATGTGCTGCATGCGAAGCGACGTGAAGTCGCCAGCAAAATTAAGGATATAGAGGAGGCAGCCGGCGACGCCTGGGCGGGAGTCAAAGTGACCACTGATGAGGCATGGCGTTCCATCAGGGGCGCGCGACTGAAGTCATTTCAAAGATCAGGTTAGGCGCGTAGTCCCGGGCAGGCTGTCTCCCATGATTCAGGACAATCAACAGGGGAAGTGAAAAATCAGGGTTCTGTCAGTGGCAGGCGAGAACCAAGTCCGGTGTGACAATAGCCGGCGGATTCACGGCACGAACCGTCTGCCAGAGCATCCGACCGGAGGATAGAGAAATGCTTCAGACCATTGCAGTTATCCTGATTGTTCTATGGTTGCTTGGCCTGGTGTCCTCGTACACCATGGGCGGGTTCATTCACATTCTTTTGGTTATCGCGATTGTGGTGATACTGCTTCGCTTCATTCAGGGTCGCCGGGTCGTTTAGCTCCCCGTCATATGCAGAGTGGCGGTAGGCCGATAGGGGATAATGGGGCGGGTTTGCGATTTATGGGATCATGCACGCTCCAGGCATGAAGTATCGTTGCCATTGAGTGTGGCAAGAGTGCGTGGGGCCGTTCATCTGCCGACGTGAACATTTGCGGGAGCATTTCGACCACGAAAGCGACATAGTGCCTGATGTCTTCGCCACTTCATCCAGAATGCGTAACCTCCCCAGGATCAGGAATCACCACTGGCCGCTCATACTTGAGATCGGTCGCCTCGAATGCCGCCAGTGATTTCTTGACGATCTGCCGGTGGAAGGCGCTGTCGATCCGCAGCCAGCGGCGGATATTGTCCCTGGCGACGCCCGCTTCTTGCAGCGATTCACGCAGTAAGTTCTGGCGCAGCTCGAAGAGTTCGGGAGGGATGTACATGCGGCGGTGGGCGAGTTCCAGGTCCATGCCCGGATAGCGTATGTCGCCGCCGAATTTCTCGCCCATGAACTGGGTCTGGCGCAGTTCGATGATCTTCTGGTCGTGGCCCTTGAAGAACTGGCCGAGCCAGGGATGGGCGTAGACCTTGTCGTAAAAGGTCTTGTGTACCTTCTCCAGCGTCGGCAGTCCGCCGATGGCCTCATATAGTGTCTGTTTCATGTGGGACTCCCGGGTGGATTCTCCCTTTTTAAACCCGCATAATGACTGCGTCAATTGTCCGGGAGGGAATTCATGAAGATCTGGCTGGTGACGAAACTGGCGCTGAACGATCCGCAGCACAAGGTCTATATATTGGGGGCGCATTCATCCCGTACTGATGCGCTCAGGCATCGGAAGGAAGTGGAGAGTCCCGACCAGCACACCACGCACCTGATCGAGGTGGATGTCGACCAGCGGCAGGCGCCGATCCTGATCGGGGCATCGCTGGACGGAGAGCCCAGCGAGTGCCAGCACAATTCGCCCAATGGCTGAGGCCCTCAGCAGTTCTGGTGCGGGGTGTGTAGCCTGGGCTGAATGGAATAGAGCCCAACGGATGTAGAGAAGGACGGAGCGATTGTTGGACTTCGCTGTGCTCAGCCCGGGCTATGGAGCTGGCGCGCAGTGTAGTGAACACCGCGTGGTGTCTTGCCGGTGCGGGTGCCGTGAAGGGAAAAACGGGATTTGCGGTGGCGCGTGGCCGGCTCAGGAACGCTCGGCAAGATCCGGATAGCGGATCCAGCTCGCTGCGCGGGCGACGCGGACTATCCGGCTGATGCTGCGCACGGCGCCGGCGGCGCCGATGATCGCCACGGTGTTCAGTATCAGGAACAACACGTTCATGGTGTTCTGCCAGCCGACGGCCAGCGAGAGCATCCCGATGAACCCGAACAGTCCGGTGATCAGGATCTGGTTGGTGGGGTCGATCTGGGTGAGTTTGTCTTTCGTCAGGTTGTGAACCGCCATTGCCTGTAGCACGCCATCGGCGCTGCTGCCGGACACCAGCACCTTGTCGCCCTCGGAAACACTGCTGACCAGGTCGGGATGCAGGCGCACTTTCGTGCTGCCTACCTGGCACTCGGATTCACCCTGCTGATCGGTTGCGGTCAGGTTCTCGATTTGGCCACGCCATATTGCCATTTGCATGTGCTTGCTCCGGGTGTTTGGGCGGGTGAGGCAGGTGTCCTGGCATGCGCCGGGGTTCGTCCGTCGCCAGGGCGGGGATCGCAAAGGCCCGGGGGGAGTATACCGGTGTCCGCGGTCTCAATCCATCAGGAATGGCGTTATGTTGCAGGTCATGGGCGCGCGCCCGCGCACACGGCGCGCCACTGGCCTCAGGCGGCCGGAATGTGGAGACCCGGGATTCTGCGCCGTTGATGCGTGGGTGATGCCGGGGGCGCTAATGCCCGGAGGAGTCCGCCGTCTCGCGGGATGATGCCGGTGTCTTCCAGAAGGTCCAGTACCGTTCCGAGCGATTGGGGAGTTCTTCCAGCATGCGCTCGACGCGATCGCCGGATACCGGGACTGTTGCCTCGGAGATCCCGGAGTATCCCAGTCCCAGTCTGTCGCCTGTTACGCGGAAGCCGATGAACTCGAGTATCGTCGGCAGCAGGTCGAAGTGGACGATGGTGTCGCGATTCATGACCGGGGGAGTGTCGGAAATGAACGTATTGAAAATGTCGCGGCTCCCGGCGCGGGACAGCTGTTCATAGAGCGGATTGTGCATGGCCAGGTGGTCTCCGAGTATGACCACGCGGGTGTCTTCCAGGTAGCCGCTGTCCCGGATGAACTGGACAAACTCCGCGACCTGGTCCGCCGTGCAGCGCACGATGCCGGCGTAATCGCTGGCCCCGCGCTCACGGCATTCCTGCGAGAGCAGTCCGTCGGGTCCGTGGGTGTCGAGTGTCAGAATCGTCAGGTTGAACGGCTTGCCGGAGTCGTGCAGTTCCGTGAGTCTGGTCCGGGACTCCGCCAGAACCTGGTGATCGAGGTAACCCCAGTCGTTCGCATCGTAGGGATGCAGTCCCGCATGCTCCAGTTCGTCCCGGCCCCACGCCGCGTCATAGTGGTGGCCAAGAAAGAAGGTGCCCTTGCCGGCGAATCTGAGGGAGGCGCCGCCGAGAAAGACATTGGTGTATCCCTGTTCCTTCAGGATGTCGCCAAGGCACGCGGCATTGGGGAGGAAGGACTTCAGGCTCGGGCCCACGCGGCGATTGAAGGCGTGATTGTCCGGTGCGCTTTCGTCGTGGTTGCGGTCTCCGCCCAGGATGTCCTTCAGCGGTATCCCGCATTGGGTTCCCACGATGCCCGCCATGGTCCAGCCGGTGCCGGGCATCTGGCGGTAGTGCGCGAAGCTGGCGCCGCCCTGTCCATGCAGGCTCTTCAGAAGATCGTCACCGAACAGGGCGCTGTCGGAATAGGTTTCTTCCAGGCTTTCAACGTAGATGAGCACCAGGTTTCTGGGGTGCTCCGCCTGCAGGGGGACGCTCCTTGGATCGAGATAGTTCTTCCCAAGGTAATCGTCACCGGCGTATTGCGCGCGGATGTAGGAGAACGCGGAGATGCTGTGCAGCAGGAATCCGCTGCCCGCCAGAATGAGCAGGGGCGCGCGGCGCGCGGCGAGCCAGCGGACGAATCCCACGGCGGGGGATGGCGGGCGCTGACCCGGGGTGGAATCCGGACGGAGGGCGCCGGGGGCCTTGTTGCGATTGGTGAGCCAGATATCCAGCGCGAGCGCGAGGAGGGCCAGTATCAGCGGAACCAGCAGCACGTTCTTGATGGCGCTTGTTACCAGCGAGCGATCGACCTTGAGGAGCATCTCGCCGCCGAAGTTCAGATGGAAGAAGATCTGGTCGATTGTCAGCGGACCGAATTTCATCTCGCCCCAATGCACCGCCCTCAGGCAGAAGAATGCAAACAGGTACACCGCGAAATGATAGACGTAGTGATATCGTTGCTTCTTCATATTGGCAGCGGAGATGGACCCTTTCAGAAGGTCAGGCTATATGGCATACGGTGCGCGCTAGTGTAGCAAGCCAGCCTTCCCCGCGAATAGAACCCGACTCAAATTGGCGGTGGTGAACAGCGTGGATAGCGCCCCCGCGCGGACGGTAACCCGGTGACCTTGGGCCGCGGATTGTGGGGGCAGGTCCCCGCCGGGGCCTGCTGCTGACTGATCGGGGCGGGTGCGCTGGCTCTTCAGTCAGCGTCCCGGCGTGTTGTCATGCGTGATTCAGGCACCGGTGCTGTCTCCTGACGAATCATCCGGCCCAGCGCCGCCAGCGCGGTCTCGATCCGGGTGTCCCACGCGCAGGCGCATGAGATCCGGATGTAGTTTCTGTACTTCTGCGTCGCCGAGAAGATCGGGCCCGGCGCGATGCTGATCTTTTCCGTCAGTGCGCGGCGTGCCAGTTCAAAGCTGTCGATGTCCTTCGGAAGCTCGATCCAGATCACGAAGCCGCCCTCCGGCTGGGTGATCTTCGTGCCTTCCGGGAAGTGCCGCGTGACGGCGTCCACCATGCGGGTCACGGCGCGCGCGTAGTCGCCACGCACCTGGCGCAGGAAGCGCTCGTAGCCGCCGCTCTCCAGCAGGTCGGCGATGGCGAGCTGCGGGACGGTCGCGGTCGCGAGGTTGTTCACGTATTTGAGGTATTCGACGCGCTCCAGGTGCCTTCCCGGCGCGATCCAGCCGATGCGCAGGCCGGAGGAGAGTGTCTTGGAGAAGGAGGCGCAGTACAGCACGTCGGCGCCGGGGATGGCGCGGCAGACCGACGGGCGGCGCTGCGCGAAGCCGAGGTCGCCGTAGACATCGTCCTCGATGAGCGGGATGCCGCGCGCCTTGAGCAGCGCCACCAGTCTCCGCTTGTGCTCATCCGGCATGCAGTAGCCGAGCGGGTTGCTGTAGTTCGGGACTGCCACGCAGGCCTTGACCGGCCAGCGCTCGAGCGCGAGTCCCAGCGCCTCCAGCGACAGGCCCGTGCGCGGGTGCGTCGGAATTTCCAGCGCCTCCAGTCCGAGCGAGTCGAGCGCCTGCAGCATGCCATAGAAGGTCGGCGACTCGATGGCGACGACGTCGCCGGGTTGGGTTACGGCGCGCAGCGCGAGGATCAGCGCCTCCTGGCAGCCGTTGGTGATCACCACTTCGTCCGGATCGACCGGGCAGCCGATCTCGGCCATGCGGCGCGCAATCTGCCGGCGCAGTTCGGGTGCGCCGGGCGGGAATTCATAGGCCATGATGCGCAGGCGCTGGCGGGCAGCGCGGGAGAGCGCGCGCTCGATGGCGCGGGTGGGGAGATACGAAGGATCCGGCACGGCGGCGCCGAGCTGGATGATGCCCGGTGTGTTCGTGGCCTTGACCAGTTGCAGCACCAGTTCCTGCCCGGTGACCGGGCTCGGGCGTACGCGCGGGGCGGAGGCCTCGGGCTCGGCGACGCGAGGATGCGGCCGGGCGCGAACATAGAAGCCGGAGCGCTGCCGCGCCTCGATGTAACCGTCGTCTTCCAGTCGTCGGTAGGCGGCGACGGCGGTAGCGATACTGACGCCGCGCTGCGCGCTTAGTATGCGTACCCCCGGCATGCGGTCGCCGGGCCGGTACAGGCCCTGTTCGATGCGTTCGACGATCTCGCGCGCCAGCGAACTATATAGAGTGGCCATTCCGGCTCCGGTACAGAAGCGCGTTTCTGTGACCGGTACAGAAGGCGATGTCTTGAATCTGTGCCGGTTCAATTAATGAAATTTTGTTCTGTACTGTCTCGCGGCGGCCCCGTAAAGTCAAGTCACTGTTTCAGTGCGGGGGTAATCATGTCGAGTCAGGCGGTGTGCTGGTTGGACGGGCGGATCGTGCCGGCGGCGGAGGCGACGGTGTCGGTGTTCGATCATGGCCTGTTGTACGGTGACGGGGTGTTCGAGGGGGTCCGCTATTACCGGCGCACGGCCTTTCGTCTGGAGGAACACCTGGAGCGTCTCGCGCTGTCCGCGCGCGCGATCGCGCTTGCGCTGCCGTACACGATGGAACAACTCGCCGACGCGGTGCGCGAGACGATCGCCGCAAGCACGGCGGAGGACGGCTATCTGCGCGTGGTGATCACGCGCGGCGGCGGCGCGATGGGGCTTGATCCGCGCGGCTGTGCGCGGCCCACCGTATTCATCATCGCCTTGCAACTGCAACTGGCCGATGCCGCGAAGCGGCGTGACGGTTTGCGCGCGATCATCGCCGCGACGCGGCGCCTGCCGCCGGACGGACTCGATCCTCGCATCAAGAGCCTGAACTATCTCAATCATGTGCTCGCGCGTATCGAGGCGAGCCACGCGGGCGCCGACGAGGCGATCCTGCTCAATGCGGCCGGGCGCGTGGCCGAGGGTACGGCGGACAATGTGTTCGTGGTGCGCAAGGGACGCATCCTGACGCCGCCGGCGGTGGAGGGCGCGCTCGAAGGCGTGACGCGCGGCGTCGTGTTCGAACTGGCGCACGCGGCCGGGATCGAGGCCGTGGAGGCCCCGCTCGCGCCCTATGACCTCTACACGGCGGAGGAGTGTTTTCTCACCGGCACGGCGATGGAGCTGGCGCCGGTGGCGGAGATCGATGGCCGGCGCATGACGGTCTGTCCCGGTCCGGTGTATCGCCGGCTGGAGCGGAATTTCCGCGCGCTCGTGCAAGGGGAGATGGGATGAGATGACGACGATCGGGATGTTCCGCCTGCAGGCGGATTACAATCGCTGGATCAACGGGCAGCTTTACGCCGTGTGCGCGGGTATCGACGACGCCGAGCGCAGGCGCGATCTCGGCGCTTGCTTCCGCTCCATCCATGGCACGCTGAACCATATCCTGCTGGGTGACTGCGTGTGGCTGGGGCGCTTGCGGGGGCGGCCATTCCCCGCCATCTCGCTCGGTCAGGAGCTGTACGCCGATTTCGATGAGCTGCGTGCGCGGCGCGCCGAGGCCGATGCGCTGCTTGCCGACTATGTGCACGATCTCGCGCCGGACGATTTGTCCGCTCCGGTGCGTTACACCAGCATTAGCAGCGGCCGGTCGAGCGCGTTGCCGCGCGGCGTGGTGCTGGCGCATCTGTTCAATCACCAGACGCATCATCGCGGACAGGTGACCGCCCTGATCAGCCGGCTGGGGCACGATTTAGGCGTGATGGACATGATCCGGATGCCAGGCATCGAACCGGTGGCGGCCTGAGCGGCACCGCGGGGAGCGCCGGTCCGGGTTACCAGCGCACCTGGATGCCCACGGTTTCGGCGTCGACATAAGGGGCATAGGCGATGCCGTTGTTGTGGCGTTTTCTGTGCTGCTCGTCGACAAAGTCGGCGGTGTAGATGCCGAGCAGCGCGCCTCCCACGACATCCGATGTCCAGTGCTTGTTGTCCCGCGTGCGCGCGAAGGCGGTGGTTGTCGCCAGGCCGTAGAACAGCGCCTTGGTTCCGAGGGAAGGATGGTCGAGCGAATTCAGGAAGGAACGTGAGATGGCGAAGGCGAAACTGGTATGGCCGGACGGGAACGACTTGCCGTCCTTGAACCAGCCCGCCTCGTCGAGGGCGGAGTTGGGCCGGTCACGGTGGAACACCAGCTTTAGCGCGGTGGTGGAGATTGCCGCGTAGGCGCCGGCCTGGAACATGTTGTAGCCGGCGTTGAGGTATTCGTCGTCATTGTTCAGGTAGCCATAGCCGTATACGCCGAGCATGAATGGCGCGGCGAGATTCAGTGTGCCCCAGTTGTTGCCGAGGGTTGTCAGGCGATCATAGTAGCCTGGATGCTCCTCGGAGATCATTTCCCGCTTCCAGCTGTCATCGACGGATTCTGACAGGATCAGCAGGCCGCCGGTGATTGCGCCGAATTTCATCCAGTCCTGTCCATCCCAGCGGGCGGGCGCGCTCAGGTAATCGCCAAGGTCACTTATGAAGTAGGAGGGCTCGCTTGCGGGCGTCTGTGCCAGGCTGACCGCGGGAAGGAACCCGAGCCAGAAGATCCAGTGTCGGAAAGATTTTGTCATGGCAAGTTCAGGGCGAAATCGGAAGAAGGAGTCTGCGAGCCTGGCTCGGGGATGTCTTGTGTAATACCAGGCGGGGTCATATCTGCGATGGTATAAATGCTACCGGGTCATGCTTAATTAATACTTACGGACTGTTTATAATCCGGGCGCGACGCAACATGGTCCGGATTAAGCCGGGCATAAGCCTTCGGCCGTATACTGCCTGGCTGGTTAATCACGCATTGGAGGTTTCATGGGTTGGCGTAATACCGGGGATCGTTACGGATCGATGATCGTGGCGCTGCACTGGCTGATGCTGGTGCTGCTTGTCGCGGTGTACGCGAGCATCGAATTGCACGAGTTCTTTCCCAAGGGGAGCGATCCGCGTGAGGCGCTGAAGACCTGGCATTTCATGCTGGGGCTGTCCGTTCTCGTTATGGTGGCGCTGCGTGTGGCTGCGCGCCTGGGCAGCGGCCCTGTTCCGCGTATCGAACCCGCGGCTCCTCTTTTGCAACAGCGGATCGCCGGCCTGCTGCATATCGCGCTTTATGTGTTGATGATCGGCATGCCCGTGGCGGGCTGGCTGATCCTCAGCGCGAAAGGTGACCCCATTCCGTTCTTCGGGCTGGAGTTGCCACCATTGCTGGGCAAGGACAAGGAGCTGGCGAAGGCGATCAAGGAGATACACGAGGTCGGCGCCAACGCGGGGTATTTCCTGGTTGGTCTGCATGCCGCGGCCGGACTCTATCACCATTATTTCGCGCGCGACAACACCCTCACGCGCATACTGCCGCGCCGCGCCTGATTCCTCAGAGAAAAGGTATTCACGTCTCTCTGTCTTTCAGCGGTTCGATGTTGCCGGGTCCCCGCACCGGCGGGGACGATGCCTGGTCTTTCGTCCATGAGCGATTGAGCCATGAGTCTATAAATCCCGACTCAGAATGACGCCACCCCAGATCAGGTTCCGGTGACCCTGTCCGTATTTTATTTCGGGGGTCTGGAAACGGATCGCGTAGCTGAGCCGGTAATGTTCGCTCAGTTGCCAGGTGGCGCCCAGCCAGGCCTCGGCAATCGCATGCTCGATATCGTCGCTGTTGATCGTGTGGTTGCTGTCGCGGAACTGGCCCTGCAGAAATACGTTGTAGGCGCGTAACCGGATCTTGCCGCCCAGCCAGAAATAGAGTTCACGCGTGCAGTTCCGGAAGGATGTCCCGATCACCGGGGCCGGCTGCGACACATATTCGACACGGTCGGGGGTGAAACTCCACCAAGGCGTATTGATGCGTCCCCAGCGTATCGACAGCGAGGCGGCAACCTCGGTCTGGTAGCCGAGGCTCAGGTCGCGTCCCCATTTCACTTCGTATTCGCGTTCGTGCTGCGGGATGCTGAACGAAAGCAGGGATTGTCGCGCCCAGGCGACTCGCGCGGTGAGTTCACCGCCGTCCGAAACCTGATGTTCCCAGCCCTCCGGTACTTCGGGCAGGTCCAGTTCCTGGTGAATCCCGCGCTGGAGCGCGGCGGCCCAGTTCAAACCCAGTATCCCCAGGGTAACCGTCGTGGTGTCCACCGGTTCGAGCGGATGACCGATGCGCGTGAGGCTGTTGGAGAGAAAGGCCAGGCTTGCGTAGGGGCGGTCATCGAGGAGACCGGCTGCGGATTGTTAAGATCGTCCGGTGTGAACGCCAGCAGTCCGATCTGCTGGCTGTGCAGATTGAATTCCACGGCATCGTGTCGAAATAAAACCGGTTCGGCCCAGGCGGCCAGAGGATTCAGCGACCATGGCCACTCCGTCGTGCGACCGCCCGCGAGGGTGAAGGCGAGCCCGCCGGTGTAGTCATAGTCGTTGTCGGTCGGAAGCAGGGCGTCATTGTCGATGGCGAATGCCCAGCCACCGTTGTATCTTTCCCGCCCATTTTCATCAAGCGGCAGGCCATTCGGGGGCTGTTCTCCGGTGTGGATATTTCGTTCTGTGCGCGGAGCGGCGGGCTGGTAAACAGCAGGATGATCAGACCGGCAGCAGGCCCGGCGACAGGGTGCGCGCGATTGTTTCGATACGGGCCCCGAGCGGGTGGAGGATGTACGCCACGTGACCGATAGACGCATGAACATCCATTCGGTACTCCGAATGACATGCCGCTTACGCTCTCTATGAGCGTGGCGGCGGATTCACACAGGCACGGATACTTTAGGATGCGACGTGCAGGGCGTCAATTCAGGGAAACATCGGAAGAAGGCGGGGTCAGCCGACGCGGACGTCTTTCACCTTGCCGTCTTCGTCGTGTTCAATCACGACATGCTTGGCGTAACGGGCAAGGTCGAGTTGTTCCGTTCTGAGCGCGAAGAAGGATTGGATTTCATCCGCTGTGACGCTGGGTGAGGCGCGGCGTTTTTCCCGGCCGCGGAAACGGATCTGGTTATACCAGGCCCAGCTGGAGAGGATGGCGCCCATGACCAGGATGACGACGGAGTAGAGGCCCAGCAGATCGAGCAGGGTGTCGAGTCCGCTGTTGACGATCATGGCCTGATAGAAGCGCTCGGCGCCGAACAGCCAGGCGAGCAGGCTGATGACCGGTATCCACAGGTAGAACCACAGTACCCAGAAAAAGAGCGTCAGGGCGGCGAAGGCGTAACGCTGCCGCAGGGTCTGCAGTTCAGGGTTTTCGATGATCAGGGGGCGCTTGCTCATGGACGCAGTCCCCGATCCGGGCTGACCCAGGTGGCGCGTGTGCCGCTGCGCTTCCATATCGCGCGCGGGACGGCCACCACGGCGGTGAATACGCTGAGCACCCAGTACACCACGGGATACCAGATCATCCAGTAGTAAACCTTGCCGATGCCGCGCTCGAAGCGCGAGTCGACCAGCAGCGCGACGGCGAATTGCAGCATGCAGGTGATGCCCAGCACCACGCCGCTCCAGGCCGGCAGCATGGTTTCCACGCGCAGGAAGGGCGGAAGCTCGATGAACCGGCCGAGGATGTAGAGCAGGATGGTGGCGACCATCAGGTAGGCCCAGACAACGCTGGTGAGGAATTCGAGGCAGACCATCCACATGCGGCGCTTGCGCCAGCCTGTCATCTGCGACAGGTATTTCAGGAACACCTCCATGCCGCCCTGCGCCCAGCGCAGGCGCTGGCGCCACAGCCCGCGCAGGGTCTCGGGCATCAGAATCCAGCACAGCGCGTTGGGTTCGAAGCGGATGTCCCAGTGGTTGAGCTGCAGGTTCCAGCTGACATCGATGTCCTCGGTGACAATGTCGAGATTCCAGTAGCCGATGTTGTGCAGTGCGCTCTTGCGGAAGGCGGAGACCACACCGGAGACCGTGAAGACACGGCCGTAGATGCGCTGGGCGCGCTTGATCATGCCGATGATGGCCGAGAATTCGCCGACCTGGATCTTGCCGAGCAGGGTGGAGCGTGTGCGTACGCGCGGATTCCCGGTGACGGCGCCGACGCGCGGGCCATTCACGAAGTGCTGCATGATCCAGCCGGTGGCGTACTGATCAAGCAGGGCATCGCCGTCGATGCAGACCAGGAACTCGTGGTTCGAGGCCGCGGCGCCCATTCTCAGGGCCATGGCCTTGCCCTGGTTGCTGGCCAGATGGATCACGCGCATGCGCTGGTGCGTTTCCGCCAGGCGGTTGAGGATCTCGCCGGTATTGTCCTTGCTGCCATCATTGATGGCGATGATCTCGAAGTCCGGGTACTGCTGGTTCACCAGGTATTCGATGGTCTCCTCGATGTTTTCCGCCTCGTCATGGCACGGCACGAGGAAGGTCACCCCGGGGCTGGTCTCGAGTTTGGGCGGCTGATCGATATGCCGGCCTCCGACGAGCTCCCAGTGCGCGAAATAATAGAGGGCGCCGACCATCCATAGATAGGCCATGAAGAGGGGATAGTAGAACTCGAAGTCGAGTATCCCGCCGACCAGATGTGTCAGGAATTCCTCCATGCTCACTCCGGATAGGGATAGGTGCCGAGCGACATCGCGGGCCGGATGCCGGTGATGTCGGGGCGGCCGGCGATGAAGTCATCGGGGTAATAGCCGAAGTGGCGCACGCCGAGGCGCCGCAGCAGATCCATCTGGGCGCGCAGGTCGGCGGTGTCGACCGCGGTGCGGTCGCGCCAGTCGACGCTCTGGAGTTCGAATACGGTCCTGGCCAGGCCATCCGGCTCGCGTGATACGTGCGCGACGAGTTTCTCCAGCCAGGCGCGCGGATGGGACTGCGCCTCGAGATAGGGCATGGCCAGGATCGCCGTGTAATCGTAATGCGCGAGCGAAAGCGGCAGCGACTGTGCGAAGCGCGACTCCGCCGTGGCATCCAGCGCGACCGGCGCGTACAGATTGCGGGCGGTCTTGATCTGGGGCTGGAATACGCGCACGCGCGCGGCGAGCATGTCCGTGAGGTTGATCAGCGCCTCGGTCTTGCGCCGGACCCACTCCTGCGCCAGCTCGGGTGATGCGCGGATCTCGGCGAGCGTGGCCGGGAGTTCCCATTGCCGGGTATGGACCTCGATGGCGGCGTCAGACGCATCCTCGTCCTCTCCAAGCATGGCGTCGTCATGGAACAGCAGGCCGTCAATCGAGGCATGCACGGCGAGATCCTCGTAGATATCACCGATGAACTCGCGCGCCTCGGCGCTGAAGGGCGAAAGGCGCGGGTAGCGCGGTGTGTGTCCGTCGTCCGCGCTGTCGTGAGTCACCCTCTGTTCGCGCAGCGGACTGCCTTCGTCCGGCACGTAGGCCAGTACGGGAAGCCAGGCGTAGACCTTGACGCCGGCGCGCGTGGCAAGCTGCCAGGCGGCGCGATTGAACAGGTCGGCGCGCACCGGCAGGTGGCGGTTGGGGAAATACAGCGCGTCGGCGGCGCCATCACCGTCGGGATCGGCGAAGGCCTGCAGATAGACGGTATTGATCCCGAGCGCCTTGATGCGGTCAAGCAGGTGATCCAGGTTGCGTTCCTGCTGCGCGGAGTCGGGATCGTAGACATAATCGAGATCGACCTGCACGGTACGGATCGGCTGGTGACGGGCAGGCTCGTTGAGCGTTTCGATCAGAGACTCCAGCGTGGCGCCGTGCGGGATCAGCGCGCGGCGGATCACATCGCCGTCCTGGAGGGCGTTATAGCCATGGTCGCCGAGGTCGAAGCTCAGGGGCATGCCGAGCCGGGCCGCGAGTCCGGTCAGTGGTTCGTTATAGCGGCCGTAGGGCCAGACCATGGCGCGCGGGCGGTGTCCGGTGCGGCGCTCGATCATGCGGACGCTCTGTTCCAGATCGGTGCCGATGCGGTTGATGTAGGTCTTGTCGTCTTCGTAGACCTTGCGATCCGCATCGTAGGCCCGCGTGACGGCGACGGGTTGCAGATTGCCCTGCGGGTTGCCGGCGATGCCGTGGTGCAGGTCATGGCTGTGCGAGGCGATCTCGACCAGTCCCGAGTCCGCCATCTCCTTCAGTTGATCCCAGCTTGCGAAACCCTCCCGAGGCAGGCCGATCGTGCCGTACTTCACCTGGCTGCCGGCCGGTTGCTCGATCCAGGAGACCATCGGCGCCACCACGGCGGGGTAGCCGAACAGTTTGAGCAGCGGGAAGACTCGTGTGTATGTGCTGGCATAGCCGTCGTCGAAGGTGAGCAGCACGGCGTTGGCGGGCAGTGGCCGACCGTGCTCGCGCGCCGCGATGATATCGTTCAGGCTGACGGGGTGATAGTCGTGCTCCCTGAGCCAGGCGAACTGCGCGACGAGATTGGACGTGGCGATGGTGATCGCGTCTCCCAGGCGGTCGCGTGCGGGATCGTCCTGCACGTCGTGATAGCTCAGTACGATAAATCCGTTAGGCTCCTGCGCGGCAGACAGCGCTGCCGGCAGCAGCAGGAACAGGGCGGTGATGAATCGGGTCAGGGCTTTCATGTCAGAAGCGCCAGTCCAGATTGAGATAGAACGTGTTCTGATGTTCCGGCGTGCCGTCGTAGACACGACGCGCGCGGATCAGCCCGTAGGCGAGCTCGAAGCGGTCGAGCGGATTCCAGCGCTGTTCATACTGCGCCGCCCACACGGTGTCCGAACCGAAATCTTCCTGGTGATAATTGCCGGCGCTGAGCGCGAGGCGGTGGCGGAAGGAATATTCATAGCGCCGGTACAGCAGCCATTCGTTGTTCAGGGTGAAATCGGCCGAAAGGTCGCTCGCCGGGTTGAAGTAGGGCGCGTCTTCGCGGGTGTTGCGCGAGGCATAGACGCCCAGCAGGCCGTCCATGTGATAGTGCGGACGCGTCATCAGGCGCTGGGCCAGACGCGCGTTCGCGGCGGTGCGCAGGTTGTCGTCGCTGAAGTCGATGCGTTGCAGACCGGCATGGGCGCTTCGCCTTTCATGCGCGCGCCAGTCCGCGCCGAGATCGATCGACCAGCCGTCGATGTCCTCGTTGAGCCGGGCGCGCAGCGGTATCTCGTCGCTCCAGGTATCGGCGCCGGCAGTGAAGGACCAGGTGTCCGTGGGTCTCCAGCGCCCGGTCACCGCGAGGCCGGTATTGACACTGTCGCCGGCGTTACGGTCCAGTTCCGCCGTTGCCATGATCTCACGCGCGCGGTACTCAATGCCCGCCCCGATACGCCGGTAGGCCGCGTCTCCCTCGGGGAACTCCGCCTGCTCGAAGTGGTGATGCAGGAAGGGCCGGTAGTGATATTTGAGCGGCGCGCTGTACAGCCAGCCGTCGAAGCCGAGATCATCGCTGCCTTCCTGTGTGCCGGAGCTCTTTGAACGTGAGGCCTCGAGACGCAGCTCGCGCAGTTTGTGCAATTCCCATTCATGCGCCAGGGATGCGGTGGCTCCGCTGTCCGGCGCGGTGGCGCGCAGATCCTGCAGCGCCGCTTCGGCGGCGGGGTAGTCGCCGAGTTCGAGCAGGGCATGTCCGCGACCGGCGCGTGCGTCGGGTGTGTTTGCCGGCCGTCCGTTGAGGGCGATCTCGTATTCCCCCAGCGCACGGCGCGGCCAGCCGCGCCAGCGATGGATCGTGGCCTGCGCGGTCTGCAGTTCCGCATTGAACGGCGCCTGTTCGACCAGCGGGGCCAGACGGCGTTCAGCCTCGGGCAGGTCGTCGACGAAGGCGCGCGCATAGGCGGCCGTGATGTCGGCGCGCAGTTTGGCGGAGTTGGGGCGGCGATCCGGTGGTGCGCCGAGCCAGATCGGTTCGTCGGCGGTGATTTTGTCGATCAGCGGCAGCGCGTGCTCAAAATCCTCGCTCTCGACGTAGGCATAGAACAGGGACAGGCGGGTGCTGAAATCATTGGGCTCATCTTCCAATACGCGCAGGAACAGGTCACGCGCCTGCTCCGGCTGGCGCAGCGCGAGATAGGTATCGCCCGCGGTCGTGAGGACATAGGTCGGAATGTCCTGGTCATCGGCGATATGCGTCTCGTAGAGATCGATGGCCTCGAGATTGCGGTTGCGTTCGTGCAGCGACACCAGCAGGTCGTAGCGTACCTGGCGCGCATGGGGCGTTTCTCCCTGGCCGCCGGCCTCGAGGAATTCCAGCTCCCGACGCAGATCCAGGATTGCCTTGAAGGATTCGCGACGCGGCGTGGTCTCCGACGTCGCGGGCAGGCGGCTCCAGCGTATGGTGTAGGCCTGAATGTCGCGCTCGATCGCATCGCGCTCGCCGGGGCTCAGCAGCCCCGGCGTTTCATCCGCGAGCGAGGCGGCGAGGTGCGGCGCGCCGATACGGTAGGTCGTCAGGATCCTGCCGCGGCGCGCCTCGCGGTTCGCGGGGTCGAGTTCCAGAATGCGATCGTAGGTGCGCAAGGACTGGAAGGGCAGGCCCTGATTCTGCTGGACATAGGCGAGTGCGCCGAGCACTTCGAGATCTCGTGAATGGGATGCGTCGATCTGGTCCAGCGTCTGGCGTGCCTGTTCACTGTCACCATTGTCCGCCAGGCTGAGCGCGAGTCCGATGCGGGCGGCGCTGTCCCCGGGTTCGCGATCGACGGCGGTGCGGTAGATCCGGATGGCAAGCGGATATTCCCGTTCGTTGCGCGCCGACCTGCCCAGGGCCTCCAGGACGTAGGATGGGGTGTCCTTGAGATCGAGATTCGCGGCGCGATCCAGCGCGTCGCGATCGCGTTCGGCCCAGCCGAGCACCGCGATGTAATCGTAGAGATAGCGCCGGTTGTCCGGGTAGCGTTGCACCAGTGCTCCGAGTGTCTCCAGCGCCTGTGCATGTTCGCCCGCGCGGGCGGTTCGCAGGGCCTGCTGGTATTCCTGCTCGGGCGTGGCCGCGGACGAGAGCGGGTGCCATGCAGCCGCCATGAATCCGGCTGCTAGGGCGATAAGTAAACCCGGGGTGCGGTGAAGGAGGGTATGGCGCACGGGGACAGGATTCTTGTTCGGACTTCTCATGACAGTTATTTGAAGCACAACTCGCGCCAGTTTTAATCGCTGCGCGTTGAGCTTTCGGTCCGGGGTGTTGCTTCATCCCGCTTCGGGGCGAGCCGCCGGCATTCTATATAGGTTCACCGTCGCCGGAATTTTGCTCTTCGATGAGCGGCGGGCCCTTCCCGGGGGAAACGAGTTCGCGATTGATGTAAGTGTACAGTCGGTTCAGCGCCTGATGCAGCAGCGTTTCTTCCGTCTGGATACGTTCCACCGAGCGGCGGTATTCACGCAGGATTGTATCCTGTTCCGTGGTGGTCGAGGACGGTGTTTTCAGCCGTGGCGTGGACGGGCCGAAACGCCGCTCGATAACGCCCTCGAGACCGGCGGCCAACGCACGCAGCTCAGCCTCTGAACAGGTCTCTTCCCCGAGTAGCCCCGGCAGGCGGTCGATGGCGACGGGCAGTTTGTGGAAACGCGCCTGGTAGGCCTGGAGCAGGCTTCCCAGCTCGCGCGTGATCTCTTCCTCGGGCGCGGAGGGATCCTGCACCAGCTCGGCCGCCTGGATCCAGATCCGGGCGGGTGGCTCTTCCCATGCCGTGGCGGGGTGGGTGGGGGCGGCCAGTTCCGACCCGGAGGCCGCCGGTCCTGTGGCCAGATCGTTCCAGTAGGCACTGAAACTGTGGGGTTGGACGGTTCCTGAGAACTGTTTGCTCAGTACCGTGGCGAGCGTGGTGAAACACCGGCTGGCAACCGCATCCGGGTGGTCCAGCAGCACCGGACGCTGCGCTCTCACGGAGGTCCGGACGGCTTTGTCCTCAATGATATAGCCGAGGTAATGGACCTTCATGCTGAGATATTTCTTGACGGCCGCCTCGAAGCGCTTGAACACCTCCATGCTGTTGGCGTAGTTGATCGCCATGTTGACCAGCACGTAGGCCGGGTGCTCGTAACTGTGTCGCTTCAGCACGCGGAGCAGGGCGAAGGCATCCGTCAGCGAGGTCGGCTCGGTCGAGATCACCACAATGGCGTACTGCGCCGACCGGACGAAAGACAGTACCGATTCGCCGATGCCGGCGGCTGTATCGATCAGGATATAGTCGAAGCGGTCCTCCAGCGATTCAAGGGCGGTGATCAGGCGGGCGCGCTGTTCCTGATTCAGATTCGCGCATTCGGCGATGCCCGAGGCGGCAGGGATGATCATCACGCCCTCCGGTCCCTCGACCAGGATCTCGTCCACCGTGCGCTCGCCCGTCAGTAGATGCTCGACGGTGTGTTCCACGCTCAGGCCCATCACGACATTGATGTTGGCGAGGCTGGTGTCAGCGTCGAAGATGCAGACGCGGTTGCCGTTTCTGGCCAGGGCGATGGCGAGGTTGCTGGTGACGTTGGTCTTGCCGACCCCACCCTTGCCGCTCGTGATGGCAATGACCTTGGGGGGCTGCGTGTCAGCCGGTTGAAGCGGCGATGAACGCGAGGACCCGCTTGGTTTTATGGGGAAGATATTCATGGTCCGGATGCGATCGCTCGTGACTGAGTCCGTTTCCTCTGGGCCGGGATGAGGGCCCTGACCGTTGGTTCCGGGTTAACAAATCCCGGGACTCGATCTGCCATGTTCAGATGAAATCTTTAGTGAATGTTATTGAGCGTTGAATTGTACCACTTTTTTCCGGAATACTGTGATAGTCATGTGATCCGGCGCCTGCCGGATCCGCGCCGGCAGGCCGGGGGGGCGATTTAGATGACTCTGTCGTTGCCGCCATCGAGTGGCACTTGCGCCCCGGTGGTCTTGGCGAACAGTGGACCGCACATGGCGATCGCCATCCCGGCCACGTCGTGGGACTGGATTTCGGTCTTCAGGACATTTTTTCTCTTGTAATTCTCGACGGTTAGGCCGTAATTCTTCGCTCTTGCCTGAAGTATGTCGTCGGTCCAGATCGCGGTGTCGAAAACGGCGTCGGGGTGGATGGAGTTGACGCGAATGCCATCCTCGCCCCATTCCAGCGCGGCCACTCGGGCGAGCTGCGTGAGCGCGGCTTTGGAGGATGAGTAGGCCGCGACCCCGGGGCCCGGGGCGGCAACGTTCTTGGAGCCGATGATGACGACCCGGCCCCCGCGCGGCGACAGCTTCAGCAGCGGGTGGGCCTCGCGCATCAGGTTGAGGTTGGCGTCCAGATTGATATCGAAGACGCGGCGCCATTCGCGGCTGTCGAGCACATTCAGGCGGCGGCTGGCGGGGAAGATCCCGGCGTTCAGCACCAGCATGTCCAGTCCGCCGAAGTGCCGGACCCCCGTCTCGAGTGCGGCGGCGAGTTCGTCCTCCTTCGTCACGTCGCAGCTTAGGCCGAGGTAGGCGGGCTGGCGGGCAATGATCTCAACGCCGGCGTCAATGTCGAGGCCGATGACCGCCGCGCCCTGTTTCAGGAACTGTTCGGCACAGGCCTTGCCAATGCCGGAGGCCGCGCCGGTGACCAGTACCACTTCTCCTGCGAAGGGCGGAGGGGCGCCGGCGGATTTCAATTTGGCCTGCTCGAGGTCCCAGTATTCGACATCGAAGATGTCCCGGGCCGGAAGCGCCTGGTAGCCGCCCAGTGCCTGCGCGCGCAGCAGGATCTCGATGGTGTGGCTGTAGATGTCCGCCACGATGCCGGCATCCTTTATGCTGCGACCGAGCGCGCAGACGCCGAGCTCGGGGTCGATGACAACGCGCGGCGCCGGGTCGAGCATGGCCTTCTTGTCTCGCGCCTGCGGGGCGTGTTCCTCAAAGTAGGTCTTGTAGGCGGAAACATACGCTTCGACATCGCGCCCGAGCTGCGGGAGTCGCTTGGTCCGGATGACATGATCCGGGGTTGCCGGTCCCTGCTGGGTCAGCGTCGCGAGATCAGTGCGCCGGGCGAAATCCAGGCTGCGGTCATCGCGCTGGGTGACGAGCACGAGCGGAAAGCCGGCGGCGCGTGAGACGTCATGGCGCAGGGCGGCGATGGCGAGGCGCAGGGCGGGTTCCTCCACGGAGCGTCGCGGCGCGGGTGCGGGCAGGTCCCAGGCGCCTTGCTTTTTCAGGTAGCTCTCCGCGCGCCCGACGAGTTCGATCATTCGTTCGTAGGATTCCCGTGCCGTGGAGCCGAATGAAAATATGCCGTGGTTCAACAAGACCATGCCAATGGTTTTTGATGTTGATTCTTTTGAAAAACGTTCCCCGCAAAGGCGGGCGAGGTCGAAGCCGGGCATCACGTAGGGAATGACCACGACATCGTCGCCGAACACTTCGGCGATGCGTTCCCGCCCCTTGGCGGTATTGGTGATGGCAATGATGGCATCGGCATGCGTATGGTCTACAAACTTGTGCGGAATCACCGCGTGCAGGATCGCCTCGACGGAGGGGGTGGGCGCGCTTGCCCGGGTCATATGCGTGCGCAGCTCGTTGACCATCTGCATGTCGCTCAGTTCCTGCAGGCGGGCCAGGGCGATCAGATGCCCCAGTTTCACGGCGGGAAACCCCGCTTCTTCGATGGTTTCGAGATCCCAGCCGCTGCCCTTGACGTAGAGGATCTCTTCCTCGATGCCGAGGAGGTTGCGGACCGTTTCCTTGACCGAGGTGTTCCCCCCGCCGTGCAGTACCAGCGAAGCATCCTGTCCCAGCAGGCGTGAGGTGTATACGCGCAGGGCGAGCGGGCTGGTGTATTCGGCAGCCGCCTGGTCATTCCAACGGTTGAGCATATGTTGCGAACCTTTTGAATTATATGTGGATGCTTATCTGAGTCGGGGCTGTTGTCGCCCTGCTCGGGATGTTTTGGCCGCTTCGGCCTTCCGCAGATTGGAAATTCTACAATAGATTTCATGTCGATGGCCGCAAGGATCATCGCTTGCCTTGGCTTTCTCTCGGGCGTTCTCTGATGCTGATTTGGAATTGGAATAGAGGTGACGGCCTTATTCACAGTGCCGCGCGTAGCTGCGGGCCAAGGCAGAATGCGATGCTGTTTTGCCACAGGGAATAGAGGATAACGCGGGTTTGTTTTGTAACTAAAAGAATCTAAAGGATAATAATTGTCGCGTTTATATGAACAAAATATGAACAAATTAATAAAATCCCATGACAAAACGGGTAATCATCGAATTATTAAAAAGTTATCCACAACTTTATGCACCGATTTTGTGGATAAGAGGTTTTTATTAATTACATCAGCCGAGTTAGATCTGAATTTCGCGGAAAACATGAGATGACCCCGCGCAAAGTAGCGGAATGGTGATGAAATCGAGGAGGTGATGCGGCAAGATCCACTGGCGCCCCGGAGACGATTTGAACGTCCGACCTTCCCCTTAGGAGGGGGATGCTCTATCCAGCTGAGCTACCGGGGCTTATTAGTGAATCGGTTGGTACTATAAAAGATGTTCCGCGTCGGGATTGTATGTCGAAGGCCTGGGCATTTCTCTGCCGGTCTTCGATAAAGTGGCGGCAACATTTTGCGGGCGATTATAACAGCAACCGGCCGGACATGGTCCAACGGCGGGGAATGCGAATGGGTACGGTCAGGTGCCGACCGTACCCGTCCTGATGAGACGCGACGCGAAGCGTCGGTGTTTCAGTGTTCCTCGTATTCGTCCTGAAAGTCGAAGTCGGCGATGTTCTGCTTCAGGCGCTTGCGTTCCAGGTGACGCTCGATCGATTTACGCACATTGTCGGAGCGCAGCGGGATATTCTTGCGTTCTTCGACATCCAGAATTTCTTCCAGGTTGGTTTCTTCAAGAAAGTTCTTGTCATTCTTATTCAGGCAGACATAATTGTGCGAAGATTTGCTCCCCATGGTTCCCCCTTGCTTAGTAGACGTTCATTGTTCGATTTTGTTTGCATGGCAATGGGACTTCAGGCTCGATCCTATGTCAGGAAATTGACGCCTTCTGTGAGCCGGTTCACAGATATGGAAAAAGGGGGCGGACGGCATGGCGGGACGCCGTGACTTCCGGCATGTTTGGGGGCAGTCTTGAAATGGATATTCATTGGGATAGGTGAGGATGTCGTGAGATCCCTGCGAAGACGGCGCGGCAGATATGCCTGGATCAGTGCGCTGGCCTTGCTGATGCAATTGTTCTCGTCTTCTGCTCTGGCCGAGCGGCATTTCACGCACACCGGTCCGGCCGTGGACCGCTCGCTGTCAGCGGACGCCATGGTTCACAACCATTCTGCCGCCGAGACCGGTTCTGTCGCCGCAGGTCAGGACGAGTTTCCCGCTGGCTATTGTTCGCATTGCGTTGACCGTGCCTGCTGCACGCAGGGCTGTGTCCCTGTGATCCTTGAGCTCTCCCTCTTTCTCCCGCCGGGCGATGCGGTGGTGAATTCGCTCCCGGTTTTGTTTTTATCCCCGGCCTGTCCGGCCGAGTCGTTGTACCGCCCCCCTATAAGCCTCTAGTCCAGTATCAGTTCGCGCACGCCCTGTGAATGCGGCGCGCGTGTCTCGTCATTGTTTTGGGTATGCGCTGCGTTGCCGTATCTCATGCCCGCTGGATCGGGAGGTTTGCAATGCTTATCAATAACCCTGGCACGCCTGTGCGCGGGCATGTCTCGAAATCACGCCGCCGTTTCGTACTCGGCGCCGTTTCGGTTGGAGCGCTGGCCACCGTGGGTCGGGCCGCTTCAGTCCTGGCTGAGGGCGCCGGCTCTCGCGATGGGAAGGTCCTGGCCGGCAGTGCCTATGATCTCGAGGTCGGATATCTGCCGGTGAATTTCACTGGCCGTGAACGGATGGCGACCGCGGTAAACGGCGCCTTGCCCGCGCCCTTGTTGCGCTGGAAGGAAGGTGACCAGGTGCGCCTGCGCGTCACCAATCGTCTCGCCGTAGATACCTCCATCCACTGGCACGGGATTCTGCTGCCAGCGGAGATGGACGGGGTGCCGGGTTTGAGTTTCCCCGGGATAAAGCCGGGCGACACCTTCGAATACAGTTTTCAGGTCCGGCAGAGCGGCACCTACTGGTATCACAGCCATTCCCACTTTCAGGAACAGACCGGTGTCTACGGGCCCATCGTGATCGAGCCGCTCCGGCCGGAACCGTATGCCTGTGACCGGGACTATGTGGTGATGCTGTCGGACTGGTCGGACGAAGCGCCGGAGGAGGTGTTGGCCCGCCTGAAGAAACACAGCGAATTCTACAATCAGGATCCGCGCACGGCGGGTGACCTGTGGCGCGAGGTGCGTGCGAAAGGTATCTCCGCAACATGGCAGGACCGCGCCATGTGGAACCAGATGCGCATGAGTGATCGCGACCTTTCCGATGTGACCGGCGCAATCTATACCTTTCTGATGAATGGCAGGACGCCCGCCGAGGGATGGACAGGCCTGTTCCGGCCTGGCGAGCGTTTGCGCCTGCGCTTCATCAACGGTTCGGCGATGACCATATTCGATGTGCGCATTCCGGGCCTGAAGATGAAGGTCATCGCCGCCGACGGCCAGAACGTCGAGACGGTGACCGTGGACGAGTTTCGTATCGGTGTGGCCGAGACCTATGATGTGCTGGTCGAGCCGGACGGCGATGCAGCCTATACGATCTTCGCCCAGGCGATCGACCGTTCCGGCTACGCGCGCGGCCTGATCACCTCCGATCCCGCGCTGGGCGCGGAGGTTCCGGCGCTCGATGCCCCGCCGCGGCTCTCGCATGTCGACATGGGCATGGCGCATGACGCGGATCATGGCGGTCATGCGGCGCACACCATGGATCATGGTCAGCATGATATGTCCCACGACGGGATGGGCATGGATCACGGCATGCACGAGCGCGCAGATGCCATGCCGCCCGCGCCGGAGATGGGTTCAGGCAAGGCCGGCCAGGGCAGCAGTCGTCCCATACGTCACCCGCACAGCGAACGAGGGCCGCAGGTGGATATGCGGGCCGCCGATCCGCGTTACCGACTGGAGGATCCGGGGCCGGGGCTGCGTGGCAACGGCCGGCGGGTGCTGACCTATGCGGACCTGCGCAACCTGCGCGAGACGCCGGACCCGCGCGAGCCCGGGCGCGAGATCGAACTGCACCTGACCGGGAACATGAGCCGCTACATGTGGTCGATTGACGGCATCGCCTTCGCCGACGCGGAGCCGCTGCGTTTCAACTACGGCGAGCGGCTGCGCATCACTCTTGTCAACGACACGATGATGAATCACCCGATCCATCTGCACGGCATGTGGAGTGATCTTGAGACCGGCGACGTCGACTACATACCGCGCAAGCACACGGTGATCGTGCAACCCGGGGCGAAGCTGAGCTATCTCGTGACCGCCGATGCGAGAGGGCGCTGGGCGTATCACTGTCATCTGCTCTATCACATGATGGGCATGTTCCGCGAAGTCCGGGTCGGATAGGGGGAGTCATGAACAGACTGGAAATGATCTTATGCGTTGTGCTTGTCTCGTTCTGGGTCACGCCTGTCGGCGCCGATTCTCACGCGCACATGGGAGATGATCCCGTGCTGGGAAAGTTGATGATAGATGCGCTCGAGGTGCGCGAGGTCGAGGACGGAAATCCGGTGAAATGGGATGCCGAGGCCTGGCTGGGAAGGGATCTGCGGAAGCTGTGGCTCAAGAGCGAGGGCGTGCGCAGCGATGGCGAAACGTCAGCGGCGGAACTGCAGCTGCTTTATTCCCGTGCCGTGGCGCCATACTGGGATCTGCAGGCCGGCTGGCGCGGAGACCTGGAGCCCGCGCCACGACGTGACTGGCTGGCGATCGGGCTGCGGGGTACCGCGCCGTATTTTCTCGAGATCGACGCCGCGCTATTCGCCGGCGAGTCGGGGCGCAGCGCGCTGCGGGTCAAGATGGAATATGAATTGAGGCTTACCCGCCGGATAATCCTGGGTCCGGAGCTGGAGATGAACGTCTATGGCAAGGATGATCCCGCGCTTGGAGTCGGTGCGGGCGTGTCGAGCGCACAGCTCGGTGTACGTCTCTATTACCAGGTGGCGCGGCAATTCCTGCCGTATGTCGGAGTCGAAGGCAGGAGGCGGTTCGGGGCGACCGAAGACTTCGCCCGCGCGGGCGGACTGAATCCCGACGATGCCTGGCTGCTCGCGGGTGTGCGCGCCTGGTTCTGAGCGCGGGAAGCGCCGTGCCTAATCCCGTTTCTCTTCGCCGGCGTTGGGCTGAAGCGATTCCATCAGCGCGATCTGCAGGCGGGAATGGAACCGAATCAGCTTGCGTCCCAGCACGACGCCGAGCAGGGTGACCGCGGAGCCGATGAGGATGAGCAACTCGAACGGAGGCAGGATGCTCGAGCTCAACGCGCCGATCAGCAGCAGGAACAGCGTCATCGAGAGCAGGGGGATGAGTTCGGAGAGTATCTCGCGCACCTTGGCGGTGTGTCTGCCGGCGAATGACTGCCGCACGCCGGTCTCCGCCAGCAGCATGCTGAGCGCCTTCAGCTTGCGATAGGCGGCCACCAGGAACGGCAGTGACACGATCAGCGCCCCGGCCCACAGAACGGCGCGCTGGTAGCGTTCACTCAGCTCGGAGGTGCCCAGCCATCCGGACAGCGGCTCGGCGAAGTACGCCATGCCGAGAAACGCGGCCGCGATCAGCGTGACGTTGATCGCCACGTGTACGATGATGCGCCACACCATTGCCGCGAGCACGGCCTGGTCGCCGCGGGGCTGGAGGCTTTGCAGCCATTCCGTGTACAGGGTGAGCGAGTTTCGGAACGTGCCGGGCATGAGGTTGGAGAGCAGGTCCGCCAGTGGATCGGAGGCGCGGATGAGGTATGGCGTCAGCAGAGTGGTGATGGCCGACACAGTTACAGCGAGTGGGTACAGGAAATCGCTCGTCACGCCCAGCCCGACACCGAGCGCGGCAATGATGAAGGAGAATTCCCCGATCTGCGCCAGTCCCATGCCGACGCGCAACGAGGTTCTGCCGTCGTTACCGGCGATGAAGGCGCCCAGACTGCAGGTGGTGATCTTGCCGAACACCACGGCCAGCGTGATGGCAGCGATCGGAAGCGCGTGCTCGACCAGTACGTCGGGGTCGAACAACAGGCCCACCGCGACGAAGAATATCGCGCTGAACATGTCCCGCAGCGGTTCGATGAGGCGCTCGATACGCTTCAGCTCACGCGCCTCGGCGATGATAGCGCCGATCATGAAGGCGCCGAGCGCGACGCTGTAGTCCAGCCGGATTACCAGCAGGCAGAAGCCGAAGCACAGGCCCAGCACCGTCACCAGAAGCATCTCGTCACTGTTGAAGCGCGCCACGTAGGCGAGCAGGCGCGGCACCAGCAGCAGGCCGATCACCACCGAGACCACCATGAACACCGTCAGGCGCGTCAACGTGCCCGCGACCTGGCCGACATCCATCGATCCGGATATCGCCAGACTCGACAGCAATGCGATGATGGCGATCGCGAGGATATCCTCCGCGATCAGGATGCCGAGAATCAGGTGCGCGAAGCGTTCGTGTTTCAGCTTCAGATCATCAAGGGCCTTGACAATGATCGTGGTCGAGGAGATTGCGAGCATGGCACCGAGAAACAGCGCGTCCATGGCCTTCCAGCCGAAGAAGCGTCCGATCTCATAGCCGAACCAGATCATCAGGAGGATCTCGCCGACCGCTGCCGTCAGCGCGGTTACGCCAACCTGGCGCAGGCGGCGCAGATTGAATTCCAGGCCGAGGGAAAACATCAGGAAGATCATGCCCAGCTCGGCGAGCATGTCGATGGTGTCTTTTTCCGTGATGAGGGGAAACGGGGGCGTATGGGGTCCGATGATCACGCCCGCGAGAATATAGCCCAGGACCACGGGCTGTTTGAGCCGATGGAACAGCACGGTGATCACGCCGGCGATCAGCATGATGACCGCGAGATCCTGGATGAAATGCATGGTATGCACGGCTGATCTATTTCCTGGCGGCGGTTTTTTTTCCTGTGATGCCGCTGCCGCACGGCCGGTTCATTATGACAGCATCGTGGTTGCCCGGAGAGTATTCCGGCGCCGATGCTGCATGATGCGCTGGAAAAGCGCAGGGTGGCTGGGTCATACTTGCGGCATGCGCCAACATACCGCCGCCATTCTGCGCGGACGGGATTGCACGTGATGTTTTTTTCGACCTGATCGAAGCGCGGATATGTGATGACCGTTCCCAGCAGAAACGATCCCTGTCCCTGCGGCAGTGGCAAAAAATACAAGAAATGCTGTCTGGACAGCGCGCGTGATGCGTCTGTTCCAGCCGTGCGTGGCGCAGACCACCTGATTGAGGCCGCCGCCGAATTCCGGCGTCAGGGCCGGCTGGCGGAAGCGGAGGCGGCTTGCCGGGAAGCGCTGAAGCTCGATCCGGCGCGGACCGACGCCATGCACTTGCTTGGCCAGTTGGCCGCCCAGGCAGGTCAGCCGCGACTGGCGGCCGATTGGTACGAGCGGACCATCGCCGGTGACAAATTCAATGCCAGCTGCTACAACGACCTGGGTCTGGTCTACTCGGTACTCGACCGGCCTGATCGTGCGGCAGCCTGTTTTGAGCGCGCCCTGGCATTGCGGCCTGATCAGTTCGGCGCCCAGGTGAATCTCGCTTGTATCTATTCCACTATGGGCAGGCAGGAGGCGGCGGCGGAAGGTTTCCGCAGGGCGCTGTTGCTCAAGCCTGATTCGGAGATCGCGCATTTCAACCTGGGCAATACCTATTACACCCAAGGCAGATTCGACGACGCGGTGGCGAGCTATCGCGCGGCGCTGGCCATCAAGCCGGACTATTTTCAGGTCTGCGTCAATCTGGCCAACGTCTATATCGATCAGGGCAGGGCGGAGGAAGCCGTTGCCTGTTGCGGACAGGCGATCGCGCTCAATCCGGGTATTGCTGTCGCGCATTACAATCTCGGCCTCGCATGTTTCAACCAGGGAAAGCTGGACGACGCCGAGGCGGGCTACTTGCAGGCGCTGGCGCTGAAACCGGATTACGTCAACGCGCACGTAAATCTGGCCCTGCTGTACATTAATATGGGCCGGTTGGCGGAGGCCATGACCTGTTATCGCAAGGCGCTGGAGATCCAGCCGGATTCCGCGCTGGCGCGCAGCACCCTGTTATTCACCATGCTTTTCCAGTCGCGATATTCGCCCGCGGAGATCTTTGAGGAGCACAGGCGCTTTGCCGAAAACTGTGAGTCCCCGCTCAAGTCGACCTGGCGCGCGCACGAGAATTCCCGCGAACCCGACCGCCGCCTGAGGGTGGGGTATGTATCATCGGATTTTCGCCATCATTCCGTTGCCTATTTCATCGAGCCGATCCTCAGTGCGCACGACAAGACCCAGGTCGAGGTGTTTTGCTATTACAGCCACGCGAAGCACGACCAGGTCACGCGGCGCATCGCCGCGAGCGCGGATCACTGGATACCCTGCAAGAGTCTGTCGGACGAGCAGCTCGCGGAGCGCGTACGCGCGGACGGTATCGATATCCTGGTGGACCTCGGCGGCCACACAATGCATAACCGCCTGCTGATGTTCGCCCGCAAGCCGGCGCCGGTACAGGTAACCTATCTGGGGTATCCTGCCACCACGGGGCTGACCGCGATGGATTATCGCCTGAGCACACTGGAGGTCGACCCTCCCGGACAGGAATCGTGGCATAGTGAGCATCTCTGTCGTCTTCCACGCAGCTTGTGGTGTTACCGGCCACCCGAAGACCGTCCCGAGGTCGCTGCATCCGCGCCTGCGACGCGGACTGGCGAGATCACCTTTGGATCAATGAATGCCTTTGCGAAAATATCCGATGCGACGCTCGCGCTATGGGGCGCGGTTCTGCGTGAAGTCCCCGGTTCGCGTCTGTTGATGACCAGCGTGCCGGAGGGTTCGGTGCGCCGATCGCTCCTAGAAAAATTCGCCGGGCACGGCATCGATGCGCAGCGCCTGGTTCTATGGAACAGGGTTCCGGTGGAGCAGTATGTGGAGATGCTCGGGCAAATCGACATTGCCCTCGATCCGTTTCCCTACAACGGCACGACCACAACCTGTGAAACGTTATGGATGGGCATACCCGTGATCACCCTGGACGGTAACAGTTCGGTATCACACTCAGGCCGCGCCTTGCTGAAGTCCGTCGGGCTCGAGGCGCTGATAGCGGAGGACGAGAGTGCATACGTGGGGATTGCCGCCTCATTGGCCGCTGATCCTGAACGCCTGGCCGAATTGAGGGGTGGGCTGAGGGCGCAGATGATCTCCTCCCCCCTGCGGGACGAGGAGGGCGTCACCCGCGAGCTGGAGGCCGCCTATCGGGCCATGTGGTATACTTTTTGCGCTTCAAGTTCGGAGTCTGTCGCTGATGCGTGAGAACCCCGTTGTCTTGATTTCGAAGAGACGGCGTGTCGGGTGTTTTTCGCGCCGGGCAACGTAACCCCCGATTACCGGTGAGCGGGTTCGGGATCAAATTCCTAATATAAAGCGTATTCCTCATGACGATCATCCGCCCGGGTATGCATGCGACCCATGAAGTCATCGGTCAGGTGAAAATTTGCTGCCCGGTTGGCGATGGTTTCATGACGCCCTATATTCTGAAGGAGCAGCAAGACTGGTTCGAGGATGAGATCAAGTTTCTCCGCGAGATTGTCCGCCCGGACACCCGCTTCATCGACATCGGAGCGAACTACGGCCTGTATTCCCTGTCCATTGCCAATATTTGTCGCGACGGGCATGTATGGTCTTACGAACCGGGCGGCGAGACCGCCGGCTATCTGAACGAGTCGATTGGCGCCAACCAGTTCCGCCACGTCACCCTGATAAACAAGGCCCTCTCCAACAAGGTTGGCGCCGGGCGGTTGCGCACCGGGGATAACTCCGAACTCAACGCATTGACCGAAGCCGACGATACGAGTCGCGGTGAAACGGTGGAATTGACGACACTTGACGCCGAGAGCGCGCAATACGACTGGCGCGAGGTCGATCTCGTGAAGATCGATGCCGAAGGCCATGAGCTCCAGGTGCTGGAAGGAGGTCTCCGATTTTTCACGGACGCCTCGCCGCTGGTGATGTGTGAAATCAAGGCCGGCGCCCACATTGACCTGGTTCCGGTCAATTTCCTGATTGCGCACGGCTACCAGGCGTACCGCGTCATCCCTGGGCTGCAGGCGCTTGCCCCGCAGGACATCAATGCCCCGATGGACGGTTTTCAGCTGAATACCTTCTGTTGCAAACCGGATCGCGCCGCCGGGCTGTTGTCACGGAACAGGCTGGTGATGCAACCGGGATCATCCGTTCCTGTTCCCGCGACGGCCCTTTGGGCGGATCTCATGCGCGGTTACCGCTTCGGCGCGGCCCATGTCGAGGAATGGCAGCGCCGGACCACGACCAGGCCCGAAGATGGATGGCAGGAATACGAAATCGCGTTGAATCTCTACGCGATCGCGCGTGCGCCCGAGAGAGATATCACCGTCCGTTATGACGCGCTGAATGCCAGTTACCGCAAGTTGGAGGCTCTGCTGAATCAGCATGCGACTCTGCCGCGTCTGCTGAGCTTCGCCCGGGTTGCCCTCGACTTCGGCGCGAGGGTCAATGCTGTGCAGGCGCTTGCGTTTTTCCTGAAATCGGCTGAAACGCACGTCGGGCAGCTGATCACGGGCGAACCTTTCTAGTCCCCATCCGCCGAATTTGAACAGATAGCTCCCGGGCTGGTGTCACAAAACTGGGGCATAGCCTCGGCGCTGGATGCCTACGAGAAGTCCCGGAGTTATTCCAGCTATTTCATCGAGCCCAACCAGACATTGCAGATCGTGAATGAGATCAGCCGTCTGGGATATTCGACCCCGGGCATGCAAAGAAGGGCCGCGCTTGCCAGCCGTCGAGTAAACCCCGGCGCCTGATCCCATGCCTTGTCCTTCTTGCCGGGCGCGACGGGCGGGATGATAAGCGAACAGACATTGCAGGAGGCCGTGGCTCACCACAAGGCGGGCCGCCTGTCAGACGCGCTTTCCCTTTATCAGGATGTCCTTCGCGCACGGCCGGATCATCCGCAGGCCTTGTATCTGCTGGGTGCGCTCCTTTGTCAGACGGGGAAATTCTCGGAGGCCGTCGGTTTGCTCGAGCGCGCGGTGGCGCTCAGGGCTGGTGAGCCGCGGCTGCATTACGACCTGGGCCGGGCATATGGTGGCGCGGGCAGGAATGCCGAGGCTGCCTCGGAGTTTGTCCGTGCGTTGGAGCTGAAGCCGGATTTCACCGATGCGCAACTCGGCCTTGGGCTGGCCTGGCTCAACCAGGACCGGCTGGAGGACGCCGCCGCTTGTTTTCGCAAGGCGATTACGCTTAAGCCTGATCTGGTCCTCGCGCACTACAATCTGGGTCTGATCCTGATCCGCCAGGACCGTCTGGAGGAAGCGGCGGCCAGTTATCGTCAGGCGCTGCTGTACAAGCCCGATTTCGCCGAGGCGCACCAGAATCTCGGTATGGTGATTAGCCGGCAGGACCGTCTCAGTGAGGCGATGGACTGCTATCATCGTGCCCTCGCGCTCGATCCCCGTCTGGTCTCCGCGCATTACAATCTCGCCCTGGCGCTGAATAACCTCGGCCGGTTTGGTGAATCGGAGCAATCCTATCTGCGAGTGCTGGCGCTGGCGCCGGACCACATCGAGGCAAGGCTGGATCTGAGCCTGCTGTATGGAGACCTCGGTCGAGTCGATGAGGCCGTGCTTCTGGCGCAACAGGCTGTCGAGATCGATCCGCATCATGCCAAGGCGCACCTGAATCTGGGCAACGCCCTGCTGCGTCAGGGTCGCCTTGAGGAAGCGGCCGCGTGTTGCCGTCGAGCGGTGGAACTGAAGCCCGATTTTTCTGATGCGCACAGCGCGCTGCTGATGGTCATTCAGTATCTGGGGACCGCATCAGCCGATGAGCTGCACGCGGAGCACCGGCGCTTTGGGGAGCATATCGAGTCGCTTCTTCTCCCATCGCGGCTGCCGCATGCGAATGACCGTGACCCGGAACGCAAGCTCCGGCTGGGTTATGTGTCGGCGGACTTCTGCTTCCATTCTGTGGCCTACTTTTTCGAACCGATACTGGCCGCCCACGATCGCGACCGTTTCGCGATTACCTGTTACTTCAACCATAACCAGCTGGATGCGATGAGCGAGCGCCTGCGCGTCATGACGGACAACTGGGTCTCTTGCCGAGGGATGACGGACGCGCAACTGGCGGAGCGTATCGGCCGCGACAGGATCGATATCCTGATCGATCTGTCGGGCCATACCCGGGGTAACCGCCTGCTCACATTCGGGCATCGGCCGGCGCCAGTGCAGGTAACGTATCTGGGCTATCCGGGTTCGACGGGCCTGGCGTCAATGGATTACCGCCTGTGTACCGAGGACACCGATCCGCCGGGCGCGGAACTCTGGCACAGCGAGCGGCTGTATCGCCTGCCGCGCGGCCTGTGGTGTTATCGCGCGCCTCCGGGTATCTCGGAGGATGGCGTCGTCGTGCCTGCGCCGCGCGGCGGCATACTCAGCTTCGGATCGATGAACATGATCGCGAAGCTCTCACCGCGGACGCTGACGATGTGGGCGAAGATACTGTTGCAGACCCCCTCCTCGCGGCTGGTGATGACGAGTGTACCGGAAGGGGAGACGCGGCTGCGGCTGCGGGAAGGCTTTGCGGCGGAGGGGATAGCGCCGGAGCGGGTGGAGATGTACGGGAAGCTGCCGTACGCGGAATACCGCGCGCTGCTGGGGCGGGTGGATATCGCGCTGGACCCGTATCCGTACAATGGC
>JADLET010000187.1 GCA_020845975.1 Gammaproteobacteria bacterium
CGCCGCTCGCCGCGCCGGATACTGTCCATCGCGAGCGATTCATCGAGGCCCTGAACGATGTGTTTGGCCGCTTGCAGGTGGATTACGCAGCCTGGCATCTCATGCTTTCCGGCGGGCTGGACAGCAGGTGCATCCTGTTGATGCTGCAGAACAAGGCTGGCTTGCGCAGCGTTACCTGGGGGCTTGCGTCCGCGCTCAAGCATCCGGAGAGTGACGCGGTGGTGGCGAAAAAGCTGGCCGACTATTTTGGCACCTCACATGAGTATTTCGCCACGGATCTCTCCGCCGAGAAAATCGAGACGGTCTTCGATCGGTTGCTGGTCGCCGGCGAGGCGCGCACGGATACGATTTCTGCGTATATGGACGGTTGCCGGATCTGGGAGCGCTTGTTCAGCGCGGGTATCTCGGGAGTAATCCGGGGCGATGTGGTGTTCAGCCCCTACCGTGTCTATTCCGATGATGACGTTCGTCGCATCGACGGGGCGATGTTCATGAGTGATTATGGCAATCTGGCGCAATACGCGCAGGTCTTCGGCCTGAATCAGTACTGGCCGGAGCGTTTGCATCGACGCGTGGGTGAAACGCTTTCGTCCTGGCGTGATCGTCTTACGTATGAGTACCGTGCTCCAGTGATCTGGGCTGCGCTGAACGAGATCAAGAGCGCGTATGTTGAGGTGATGAATCCGCTGCTCTCGCGTCGGATCTTGCAGGTGATCGCCTCGCTCCCGGATCATCTGCGCGACGGACGCTCAATGTACCAGAAGCTGGTATATGATCTGAGCCCACCGATCGAATTCGCCGAGGAAGTGGCGATCCAGAACACCGCGGCGATACTCGCCTCGCCGTCAGTCTCGCGGTACCTGCGCTCTTCTCTCGATAGTGAGCGCGCGCGAACCGTGCTGCCAGGTGGGCTTGTAGATTACATCCTTGGGAATATGTCGAGCGAGCCGGCGCGGCCCAGGGTTCGCAGAAGACTGCCGAAATTTATCAGGAGACTGATCCCGGAGCGACTCCGAATTGCGAAGAATCGGTTGACGCAAGCCCGGGATATAGCCGTCAACCATTTGGCTATGCGGGCTCATATCATCGTTGAAATGGATCGCCGTCTCGCCGAGGATTCAAAGGCACTCATGCCGTGAGACATCGGATTCTCAGATGAATTCCGATGGTTTCCCGTGAATTTCTCGTATCAATAAGACTGAGTTGGTGGCTTCCTCGGCGCCATGTAAGCGTGGTTCGCGCACCAGCCCGCAGATTATTCGTCGCCCGATCTTCTCAGGATTTTCAACAGATATTTGCCGCACATCCAGAAAGGCTTGACCGAGTAGTGGAACAATGCGGCGATAGGGGTGAGTTCGCGTCGGATACGGGTCTCATCATTCGGATCAACGAAAACGAGATAGCGAAATCTCAGGCGGTCGAGCGCCCCGTCGATCAATGCTTCGTGGTATCTGGCGGACGAGACGAAGTAGTAGAGGTGGTGTCCGGTCTTGTTAATGACGAGGCTGTCATCAATGTCTTGCTCAAACAGTTGGCGTAATAGTTCCCTCTCGACCTTTTCGCAATCCGGCTCGCGACGCAGTTCCCGTTTCACTTGCTCGGGCAACGGAACTCCGTACAGTGTTTCGACGACCGCCAGCGCCACCGTGACCGCGCGCCGGCACCCCAGGTCACGCGCGCGATTGAACAGCGATCGCCAGTCCAGCGGGATGCCGCTGCGCAGGAGTTCGGCGATATCGCGGTAGGGATACAGCAGCTGATTCCAGAATTCCTTTGTGGCGTTGGTGCACAGGATGATGAACACATCTTCCATCGCGAAGGAGGGAACATTCACGCCGCCAACCGCGACGTGCGTGATCCGCTCCATGATCTTGTCAGCCCTGATGTTGAGTTCCCGCGGCGGAATGCCCCAGTGCAGGTCGATCTGCAGTTTACGTTCCTCGTGCCACAATCCCGATTGCAGGCACAGCAGTTCGACCTTGTCGCTCAGCGTTTGGGTGAACCCCTGCGACAGGAACAGGGCCTTTGCGCGTGAATAATCCTGTTTTCTTACCAGCAGATCGACGTCGCCGCTTTTTCGGATGGCGAGATTGCGGTAGGCGAGTTGATTGACCAGCAATCCCTTGAAGACGGCGCATTCGATGCCATGTGAGTTAAGTTCTCGTACCGTTGACAGCAGCTCTCTCAGCAGGCCGAGATTGGACTGTGTGGTGGCGATCGAGAGTTGCCTCAGCCGGTCCAGAATCTCGGCGGGGACCTCATGTCCGAAGTGTTGCTTAAGGTTTGGATATACGAGGGTGCCAACGCCATGTTCCCGGGCGAGCCGTTCGACTTCATGCCAGTCCAGGTCCGAAGCCAGGGTCTGCGCCCGGGTGATTTCGGCCTGGGTCATATCCGATCGTGCGCACGCCAGCAGCAGACCTTCTTCCGCGGGTAGTTGCTGTACATAGGGGCTGAGGGTTGGTTCAGGCATGATTCCGGGTGGCGTGGCGTGATAATAAATATTATCAAATCAATATATTGCGAAATAATATTGGCGTGTTGTTTGTCGGCCGGGCGGGGCTTTTTATGAGATCAGGAAGTCTGAGAGTCCTTGCCCAGGTTCGCTGGGCCAATTGTTGTTTCCCCCCCGGTTTAGTACACTGAAGCCAGTTTTCCCGGGGGAGAGGATGCAGTACAGGAAACGTGAGAACTTAACGGTTCAATCGGTTGATGAAGAAACTCTGATTCTGGATCTGGATAGCAATCATATACATCAGCTAAATCCCACAGCAAGTTTCATCTGGGAGTTGTGTGGCGGGGGCATATCGGTAGATAGATTAACGGAGTTGTTTGCCGAGAACTATGACATCGATGGTAAAACTGCCCGGGTTGATGTGGAGAATGTTGTCAGGCAGCTGCTCGATTTGGGGTTGATCAAGACAGATTGAGGTAAATGGTCAGGGATTACGGTGCGCAGGACGCGGTACAAGGTAAATTCGGAGGGTTGGAAAATGAGTGACGTGCAAAATAGTTCCCGGCGTGATTTTCTGAAGAAGTCCGCCTATGTTGTTCCGGTCATCATGACGCTGCAGGCTGCTCCCACGCTTGCCGGTCAGGGTTCTGGCCATGTGGAACACCACAAGAGGAAGCGCAAGGAACACAAAAGGAAGAGCCACAAACGGGGTCACTGATCCCCGTTCTCTTTCGGTATCTTTCCTGACTCGGATAAATTCGCTCTGAACTCTTGAAGATACTGATCCTGCGCGTGTTGGAAGTTGTTATAAGGGTCCGCTGTGCGGACCCTTATTCTTATGGGCTGCTGTTGAAGGGCTACAGCGCCTTCGTTACCGGTTCGGACGTCGAGCCGGACCTTGAATACTCCGTCAATTCCCTGGATCCCCCGGGTTTCGAGCTGCTGTTCAATAACGAACTCGCGCAGACCGCGGAGGACGAGTACGACCTGATCTACTACTTCGAGAAGCACATGACCATGGAGGTCCAGAAGCTGCGGCAGGACCTCTTGTTCATGCACGCGGCGGCACTGGAATACAACGGCCGCGCGCTGCTCCTGGTCGCGCCCTCGGGCAGTGGAAAGTCGACCACGACCTGGGCACTGATCAACAGTGGATTTCGCTACCTGAGCGATGAGCTCGCGCCCATTCACACCGGGACTCTGCAGGTCCACCCCTATCCCCATGCGCTGTGCCTGAAGGCGGAGCCCCCCAAGCCCTTCAGTCTGCCGGATGAGACGCTGCATACCTCCTATACCCTGCATGTCCCGGTGGAGGGCTTCCCGGGCGACTGGGGCCGGGAGCCGGCTCCGCTCGCGGCGATATTTTTCCTGCGCTACGACCCCGAGAGCGGCGAGCCGCAGGTGAAGCCGATTTCCAAGGGTGAGGCCGGCGCCCGTATCTACAGCAATGCCCTGAATCTGCTGGCCCATGCCCGCTACGGGCTGGATGCGGCGGTCAAGGTGGCGGGCCACAGCCTGTGCCTGGAACTCGTCACCAACGATCTGCGCAAGACCTGCGACTTGATCAAGTCCACACTGCAACACTGACGCGATAACTCGCAGGGGTGAGTTTCCCTCGGCCCTGTGGTCTCTTGCTCGACGTCCGGATCTGGTATTGTTGCGCGGTAGCCGGATTGTTCTGCCCGCGCGTCTGGTCAGACGCGTGTCGGGACTGGCCCCGAAAGAGCCGGGGACGGTTCCATGAGCGTGCCATGAGGATGAAATGATTGATCGACGGTCGTTCGCGCGCCTGCTGTCCGCCATTGTGCTGAGCCTGTCCGTCCTGCCGCTGCAGGCGGCCGGGGCGCTGCCGGGCGCGGATCAGCTGAGGCAGCAGTTCGAACAGCTCTCGCCCGAGCAGCGCCAGGCGGCGGCGCGTGCGCTGGGGATACCGCCCGAGCCTGCGACGGCACCTTCACGGTCGGCGGAGGATGCCCCGCCTGGGGTTGAGACGTCATCCGGCGCTGTTTCTCCTCCGCGCGCCACCGATGTTATCCGGGCCTTGCGCGCGGGTGATACGGTACTGCTCACGATGCGCAATCCGCCCGTTTCGGAGACGACTCCCGCAACCGAGAAAAGGCTTTATCGCCTGGACCAGGCCGGGGCGATCGTGCTGCCGGATTCCGGGCGTATCGTGCTCGCGGGCCTGAGCGAACGGGAGGCGGTCGAGCGCCTGTCGGTCGAGGCCGGGATCGCGGGACGCGTGGTCGCTGTTCAGCTTCTGCCTGTCGATCCCGAATTGAAGCTGTTCGGGCTGGATCTGTTCAGCGGCGCGCCGAGCACCTTCTCGCCGGCGGTCGATATTCCGGTTCCTGCCGAGTACATCATCGGCCCGGGCGACAGCGTGATCGTTCAGCTGTTCGGCAAGGAGAATAACCAGTACGAGCTGACCATTACACGGGACGGCGCCCTGCTGTTCCCCGGCATCGGTCCGCTGTCGGTCGCCGGGCTCACCTTCGCGCGCCTGCAGGACGAGATCCAGACCCGCGTGCAGCGGCAGCTCAGCGGCGTGAGCGCGTCGGTCACCCTGGGCCGTATCCGCTCCATCCGCGTCTTCGTGCTGGGTGACGCGGACACTCCCGGTTCCTATGTGGTGAGCGGGATGTCCACCCTCACCAACGCGCTGCTCGTGAG
>JADLET010000188.1 GCA_020845975.1 Gammaproteobacteria bacterium
TGCTAGACGAGCCTGCATCATTTGTCTTTGTATAGCCTGTATCGTGAAGTCTATAGACGGAGGATGCCGCGTGGTTCAGAATTACATCGCGCGCTTCAGGTGTTCCTCCCGCATCGACAAGCGCCTTATATGTCATCAGGGCATTCTGCCTATGTCGATTGACGATTTCATTATGACGATTTGACAGAAAGTTTCGTCCGCAAAGTGAAAGCATGTAGGCAAGAACTCCAAAGACGATCAACTTTCCGATGGTGAATTGAATCGTCTCATATATGTTTTGGGGGGCAATGAGCGGGATCTTATGGAGGAATAGGGTAGAAATACCAAATGCACCCACAACAACTGCCATTGCCACCGTCCACCAGCGCCATCTTTTAGCCTCCGCCGCATGGCTTTCTGCTTCCTCCATGAAATACTTCGCCTGTTGCGACACGCCTTGCTCAGCAGCAGCCTTACGTACATCGTTCAATATCTCGCTGGCTGTCACTTTCTGCAGCTCGATTTCTTTCATTAGTTTTTCAGTTTCATCACGGATGGACTGAACCGCCGCCCGGCCTTGGCTCTCGAGTTTATTGAAATCTACGCTTCTCGCCATCGAATAGGAGATCAGTGGAAAAAGTTGAGTGAAGTTCTCCCTATATTGGTCGTCCAGTCGCTGGACCACTTGTTTTTGCCTGTTGGTGACGTCGCCGGCGTCAACATCAAACTCAAGTATTTCAGTAAGCAGACCATAAAGGCTGTTTGCTTGTGACTTGACTTCCTCCAATTGCGGGTCAGGAAAATAATCTAAAGTGGTCAATGGAAGCTGATTGAACAGCGTTAGAATTCTTTTTGCGGGATCAACGGCATTTCGGAAATTCGATGCGCCAAGTCGTTCTGCTTGTACCAAATCTTCGACATCGAACTCTTGAATGCGGCGAAGTGAAAACTCTGCTTCTTCTCTGGTATTAACCACGTCTGCCATAGTCCCTCCTAAGGCTTGTCAGCCACCATTAGACTCCGCACGAAATGATTTAAGCGACAATGGTAAGCGTAGGGTGCGCTTCAGCGCACCGTCACGCCCGCCGCTTCAGCGCCGCGACCTCCGCTGCCAAGGCCTCGATCTGCCGCTTCATCTCCGCGACAGTCCCGGTCAGGTCCAGGCTCTGCCGCAGATCCTTCACGTCGCTGCGAACATCCGTCACATCGTTCTGCAGGCCGGGGAGTTGCCCGTAGGTCTCGGCATGCAATTCCTCCAGCCGCCGGTTGGTGTTGGCGCTGTTGGCCCGGATCAGGTCGGCGAGGTCTTCGAGAGCCATGGCAACTATCTAGCCACACCTCTCGCGATTTTCAAAGCAAAGGTCAGCTGGGCACTCTGCCCGCCGGCCTACGCCGCCACCTCTGATTGGCGGAGTGGCCCGCCCTACCTCAAATCCCGTTCACTCCCCCTCAACCATGCCTTCGACTCATCCCCGTCTTCCCCGCGTCTCTAATCCACCCCCAGCACCCCCAAACCCCCCCTCTGCACATGCGTCTGAAAGCTGGTCTGCACGCCCGTCCATATGCGCCCACCCGAGACGGGTTGGACCTGGTTCATGAGCTGGACGCCAAGGGGCATCGCTCCGTGTGCTCGAACCGGAGGTAACGACCGCCGGTGACATGGGCCGGATGCTCGCTGCCGTTCTCGCCACGGTGGCCGAAATCGAACTGAAGTCCATTCGCGACCGTCAGCGCGCCGGGATCGCCGCGGCGAAGGTCAAGGTGGTCTGCAAGGGGGCGGCAGGAACGCGTCGATGACGATGAAATCCGCCGCCTGTTCGCATTCGATGTGAGCAAGGCGGAAATCGCCCGTCGGTTGAAGATCTCCAGATCGATCGGGTATACGCCTTCGGCCTCGCGGAGCGCCACGCGCACCGGATCGGACGACTGCAAGCGATCAGGACCGGCCGCCAGTGCCGCAGCCGCGGTGACTGGCATTCCGCCGTCGGGAGACGAAGCGCCCGCACCAGCGCCACATCGGCCCAAGGATCGGAAGTGCCGATGCTCAACCCGCGCATGATACAGCGCCCGACCGATCGGAAGCGGAAAGGCGATCTTCGGCGCGCGAAAGGTTGGCCGATTGCAAGCTCATGCCACCATCCCCCCGGTGCGGGGCGATGACCGGACCCGGAATCGCAGCCTGCGCCGCCTGAATCCGTGGCGCGCCTCAGATATGAGACGCGGGAAGCGATAACCCATCGCAATCCAAGTCGTTGAAGTTGTTGGCGCACCCGACACGATTCGAACGTGTGACCTCTGCCTTCGGAGGGCAGCGCTCTATCCAGCTGAGCTACGGGTGCGGACCGGGGTCTGATAGGCCAAGCCGCACGGCTTCGCAAGGCCCCTCGCGGCGTTTCCAGCGCGGCACAAGGGCTCGCGGACGGTCAGTGTCCCGGCAAATGGGTGCCGGTCCGGGTAAATGGGTGCGATGCCGCCTGGGGCAAAGGGGCCTTGCGCGCGAGATCAGGGCGGAAGGTCGCGGCACGCGGCTCGGTCCAATCGCAGCCGCAGCCAGGGCGAGGGTTTCAGCCGAACAGCCGGTGGCAGGACTCGAGCGCCGCGACCAGCACATCGACCTCGGCTTCGGTATTGTAGAGTCCGAACGACGCCCGGCAGGTCGCCGTCACCCCCAGGTGCTGCATCAGCGGCATCGCGCAATGGGTGCCGGCGCGCACCGCGACGCCCTTGGTGTCGAGGATGGTCGAGATGTCATGCGCATGGGCGCCGGCCATGGAGAACGAGAAGATCGCGGCCTTGCCGGCGGAATTGCCCTGCATGTCCAGCCAGTTGAGTGCGGAAAGCCGCTGCCGCGCATGGTCGCGCAACCGGGTTTCGTGGACCGCGACGCTGTCCATCCCGAGATCCATGAGATACTCCAGCGCCACCCCGAAACCGATGGTCTGCACGATCCCCGGCGTCCCGGCCTCGAACCGCAGGGGGCCGTCGGCATAGCTGACGGCATCGCGCGTCACCTCGCGGATCATGTCGCCCCCCCCGAGGAACGGGCGCATCTCGGCCATACGCTCGGGCCGGATGTAGATGGCGCCGGATCCGGACGGGCCATAGAGCTTGTGCCCGGTCACCACGTAGAAATCGCAACCGATGTCCTGCACGTCGACCGGCCCGTGCACCGCCCCCTGAGAGCCGTCGACCAGCACCGGAACGCCCCGTTCATGGGCACCGGCGGTGATCGCCTTCACATCAACTTTCGTTCCCAACACATTGGAAAGATGTGTGATTGCAACCAGACGGGTCTGCGGGCCGATGGCATCCAGCACCGCCTGCGGATCGAGGTCGCCCTTTGCGTCGCAGTCCACCCATTTCAGCACCACGCCCTGCCTCTCGCGCAGGAAATGCCAGGGCACGATGTTGGCGTGATGCTCCATGATCGACAGCACGATCTCGTCGCCCGGTTGCAGGCGCGGCGCGGCCCAGGCGTAGGAGACCATGTTGATGCCCTCGGTGGCGCCCGAGTTCAGCACGATGTGCTGGTCCGAACCCGCGTTGAGGAACCGCGCGACGGTGCCGCGCACCGCCTCGTAACGGTCGGTGGCAAGGTTCGACAGGTAGTGCAGGCCGCGGTGAACATTGGCATATTCCTGCGAATAGGCCTGCGTCACCGCGTCGATGACCACCTGCGGCTTCTGCGCCGAGGCGCCGTTGTCGAGATAGACCAGCGGCACGCCGTTGACCTCGCGCCTCAGGATCGGGAAATCGGCGCGGATCGCGGTCACGTCATACATTGGCAAACTCCGGCAGCGCGACGCCGCTCAGCGTCAACAGAAAGACCGCGATCGTCGCCAGCGCCAGAAGCGCGATAATGATCCCGGCAAAGACCCTGGGACGCGAGCGGAAGCCGTGCAATTCGGCGACAAATCCGGTCAGCAGCCAGAAGAACAGCGCCACCCCGGCCAGACCCAGCACGCCGGCAAGGAAGGGCAGCGTCACCATCGCCAGAAGTTGCAGCGCCTGGAGGCAGGCCATGATGAATTGCAGCCAGACCATCGCCAGGATGGCGTGATCGAGGCTGCCCGAGCCGCCCAGCATCCGGCCGATCCAGAAGATCGCGAAAACCAGTATCGACAGCATGACGAATTCGAGTGCCGCGGTGGTCAGCGGCAGGGTGCCGAAGGTGAACATCGGCTCCAGCCCCTGTCGCTGCAAGAGCCGCAGCATCAGCTCGGTCATCAGCACGCCGGTCGCCGTCACCGCTGCCAGCGCCAGCCAGAGCGTGCCGCGATCGAGGTCGAGCGCGGTCAGGCGGCGCAATCCGCCCCTGGGGTCGGCGACGCTGTCGCGCGCCAGCGGGAAGAGGTCACGCAGCCGCATCGCGCAGCCCCCGTTCCGCCTCGGCCAGTGCCGGAAGCCAGAGCCACAACAGCCCGAACAGCGCCAGCGCCGCCGCCGCCTGCGCCGCCGGACCCGGCATGGCCGAGCCGATGGCGGCCTGCGCCAGCCAGGCCGGGCTGGCCGCGAGAAGCGCCCAGAACAGCGCCAGCCGGGCCCCAAAGAAGGTGCCGCGTCCCCCGAGGCCCCGCGCGATCAGATGCGACAGCGCGGCGATGCCGTAGAACACCAGCGGCATCATCCCCAGCCAGGCCAGCAGCGCACCGCCCAGCCGCGCATCGAGCGGCATCGACGGATCCGCCGCCGCCTGCCGCGCCAGCATCGGCCAGGCCGAGACGAAGATCAGCGTGCAGCCGATCATCAGGTAGGCCAGCGCCCGATCCTCACGCTGGCCCTGCGCCAGAAGGCGGCGCATGCCCCGGCGCGGCGCGCGCCAGGTCAGGGCGATGTCGGCAACGACACTCACACCAGCCGGTCCAGCCAGGCGGCCAGCCGCGCCAGGATCGCTTCGGCGAGACGCGGCTCGACGATCTCGTCCACGGCTTCGGCAAGGAATGCCTGCACCAGCAGATGTTCCGCCTGCGCCTTCGGCACCCCGCGAGAGCGCAGGTAGTAGAGCGCGGTCTCGTCGATGGCGCCGCTGGTCGAGCCATGCGAGCACTGCACGTCGTCGGCGTAGATCTCCAGTTCCGGCTTGGCGAGGAAAGCGGCGTCGTCGTCCAGCAGCA
>JADLET010000189.1 GCA_020845975.1 Gammaproteobacteria bacterium
ATCTGCCTCTTACTCATAACCCATTACCCATCACCCATTACGCCTAACGGAATTTCACGTATTCCAGATTCTCGGCCGCAATGCCGGCTTTCCAAGCTTCCGCGGCCGCAACACCTCCCAGATACGCTGGAATCGCATGCGCGCCCGTTCGACTTCCTTCCCGACAAAGCGGACCAACAGCACATCCTCGAACAGCGTGGCGCCGGTCATCTCATCAGACCCGTCCTCGCCAAGCGAGTCGCGCACACAGACAAGATCTGTCTCGTCACCGCCGGAACAGATCAGCGTCCCGCTCACCGGGTGCCCGTTCAGACCCCAGGGCGCATCAAGAATAGCGCCGCCACCGTCGAAGCGGCTGCGCTCATGCAATAAGGGCCGTCCCTGGCGATACACCTCCATGCCCTGTATAAACAAACCATTCGTAAATCGTTCCCCACACGCCGGTCGACCGAGGCAGACGATCTCCCAGCCGAGGAAGCGCGCCCCCGGGGCGAGCTCGATCCTTGTCGTACCACGGGCGCGCGCGCCATCGAATACAATAGTCTCCTGCGGCAACCACTCGAGCGCAGCCCCCTCCGCGACCGAAAAATGCTGGAGCTGCTCCGCACGGGCTCCGGCGCTGCGATAAAACTTGCCCGCGGCCGGCGTTGTAAGCAGCACCTGCGCACCCGTCTCGAGTTCGGCGCGACTCTCGAGACGGTCGCCGCCGACCACGCCTCCTGGCGGGTGCAACAGATAGACATGACAGACCTCACCCTCCGGATAGAATGGGCGCTGGACTTGCAGTGGCCCGCGGGAGGAACGGCGCGCGAGCACCGTGCGTGATTCATCGCGCCGAAAGCGGAGCGTCAGGGCCGCGCGCCAGCCTTCCGTGGTCACGTCGGGCACCACACCATTCACCGCGCGTCCTTCCGGGCGCGGGGTACATTCCAACTGCTTGAGTCCCCCCATACGTCCCTCGCTATTGCAGATTTGTTGCCAACTTCATTATGTCCAGGTTTACGCAGCCCTATAGCTCGCGCCCCAGCTGAGCCATGCATTTTAAAGAAAAATGGAAATAATGACTTAATGCGAAAACATGAGATGTTACAGAAGCTGTGGCACGGACTGTCACAGGACCAATCGATCCTGGAAGCGAATTATTACACCCGGGAACCGCACCATGAGGCAACAGGCAATGTATTCGGCGCATTATAATGGTGCGACATAGCGTCGATGTCACCGCACTCACCCGCGTACAGGGTGTCCGGGGTATAGGGGCATGCCATATAATGCCTGCGACTGTGGAACCGCGCAGCGCGACCTGCCTGCAAAACCGATTCATAACCCGAGCATTTACACTGATCCCATGTCAGAGACCCTGGAACTGGCCAAAGCCCTGATCGCCTGCCCCTCCGTGACCCCGCAGGACGCGGGTTGCCAGGAAATCATGATCGAGCGACTGGAGGCTCTGGGCTTCCACGTCGAGCGCCTGCCCTTCGGCGATGTCGAAAATTTCTGGGCCCACCGTGGCGATGCTGCACCGCTAGTTGTTTTTGCGGGTCATACTGACGTCGTGCCGACTGGACCGCTCGATCAGTGGAGATCGGATCCTTTTATGCCCACGGTGCGCGATGGCCGCCTGTACGGGCGTGGAGCCGCCGACATGAAGGGCAGCCTGGCCGCTATGCTCACCGCCTGTGAGCGCTTCGTCGATGTTTGTCCCGACCACCGGGGATCAATCGGCTTTCTGATCACAAGCGACGAGGAAGGACCATCGATCAACGGTACGCGCAAGGTGATGGACTACCTGACCCAGCATGGCACCCAGATAGATTGTTGCCTGGTCGGCGAGCCAACCTGTGAGAAACAGCTCGGCGATGTGATCAAGAATGGACGCCGCGGCTCGCTCGGCGGAAAACTCGTGGTGAGGGGTACGCAGGGTCATATCGCCTATCCCCACCTGGCCGACAACCCGATCCACCGCCTCGCACCGGCGCTCGCGGAACTGTGCGCCCTGCAATGGGACCGGGGCAACGATTTCTTCCCGCCTACGACCTTCCAGTTCTCGAATCTCAACGCCGGCACCGGCGCGGACAACGTGATCCCGGGCCGCATCGAGGCGCTGTTCAACTTCCGCTATTCCACCGAAAGCACGGCGGAGGCGCTCAAGGCCAGGGTTGAATCTGTACTGAAGGGACACCGGCTTGACTACACGCTGGAATGGCGCTTGTCAGGCGAGCCGTTTCTCACGCGGCCGGGAGAGCTGGTTGATGCCATGCGCAGGGCGGTGCGTGAGGTCACCGGGCACGACACAACCCTGTCCACCTCCGGCGGCACCTCTGACGGGCGCTTCATCGCACCCACCGGCGCGCAGGTAGTGGAACTGGGTCCGCTCAACGCGAGCATCCACAAGATCGACGAACATGTAAGCCTCGAAGACCTCGATGCCTTGTCGCGGATCTACGAACGGGTACTGGTCAACTTGCTGACTTGACCGGACCGCGGGGAGTCCCGCGTCATGCCGTGCTGAAACAGCGGTGAATCCCGCAGACGCGCGGGCACTGCGGGATTTACGGATCGGGCTCAAGATCCGGCGGTGAGACCAGTGTCGCCCACTCGACGATATCGCTGGTAATGGCTGCGCCATCATTGATGGTCAACGCGACACCGTTGCCCTGCACGGTAGCGAGAATGCTGCCGCAATCGGAACAACTGATTTCGCTGAACTGGACCTCGCCCGAGGCGGGCGTATTGGAAAAATCGTCCGGGCGCCCGGAGTTCCACCGCACCGGCGAAGTTGTCGCAACCCTGAGCGGAATCTCGCTACTGGGATTCGAAACGTAGCGGTTGAGGATGCTGGCTCCGTCCGTGGGATGCGATTGCACGGCAACGGTATACTCCCCGGTATTCGCATTTTCGGTGACGATGAGATAAAAAGGTCTCAGCTGATAATTGATCGCCCGCACGCCCGTAATGGAAGGATAAGACAGCAACTGGGCATTGAGTCCCCCGATCGGTCCATTGCCGACATCTGAACCGACCGCGAGCGTCATGCTCAGCACACCGTTGCTTCGGGTCGCCGTCATGGTCATGTTGTCGGTGATCGAGGTAAGGGTTCCGTTGTCATTGATGAACTGCACAGGACCAAGTGACAGGAACGCCTCGATACTCCAGCTGCCGGAATCGGCCGAAGGGTCCCCACTGATATCCAGCCCGGCGATGTCCAGGAAGGAGTTGTCGACGAGATTGCCCTCAACGGTGCATTCCGTGAACGGAACGTGCAAGGCCTCTCCGGCCGGCAAACGAAAACCGTCGCCAAATACCATATAGGTAATCTGGTTGGTCTCCGGCCCGTAACCTGCCGGACTCGAAGCGCATTCAGGGATATTGACCAGATCGCCCTGGGTGCGGCCGGAATCGTTGAGTACGACCATGCCGTCCTTTACCATCGCAATCGCGACATGACCAATGATGACCAGCCGGCTGACCACGTCCAGCGACGACTGTGTCAGGGAGAGCGCATTCTCCGAAGTGATCTCATCGATTGCGAGCGGGTCGGTCGGCGAAGAAGAATCGCCGCCGGGCGTAGCGGTTTCCGAGCTGCTGCAGGCCGCTAACAGGAGAGCAATCCCCAGAGGGACAAGGAGTTGGCATATGGCGCGGACTTTCATACCGCCGCTCGATTCTGACAGGTGATGTGACAAGAAATATACGCCTATTATTTATTAATATCAATATGATAAATAACTATATAAAGACTAGTTCTAGGTTTACTCCATATATATGACATATATTCACACTGAATTTTCAAACACGCTGATGCTGGAATCGGCACGAAGCATCCCAAACGTTAGCCTTGTAGAATTGAATCAGCAGACTTTGGGCAAGGGACAGCTATCCAAAGCGCCTCTCAGAGCCGAGGCGCCGGCGAGCGGCAGATCAAGATGGACGAGGGTCGGGTATGAACCCGAAAGCTGGAGGGTTATCTTCTGGAGTACCGCAAGCGGGTACCGTGCTGCATTGAGAGGAGGATCTCCTCAGCGCTGAGATCCGGTGGAAAGAAGGCGCCCGAGATCTTGGCGGCGTGGATGCTGGCGCCTTCCAGATTCGTATTGGTGAAGTCGATGCCCCGCAGATCGGCCTGACGGAAATAGCAGCCGTTCAGGTCGAGACCATCGGCATCGAGTCCACGCAGGTCGACGCCGCGAAAATCACAGGAGGTCAGGTCACCGCGTTCGCCGCGCGCCTTGCTTTCATTAAATTCCTTGACATGACTTTCGCGTAACAGCCGGTACTGAAGATTGTCGTTCTTGATTTCGGGTTTCCGGGCCATGCTCACCTGCCTTGCTTGGTCGATGCGGTTAATTGCGTGCCGATCACAAACAACCGCGGAGTTACGCGGCGCACCTCGACGAATGTCCCCCAATCTGATTGGAAAAGCAAGCTGAATAGCTTGCCCCTAAGCGTCTAGAGTTTATCCAGCGCTTCCTCGAGCCGTTGTACCGCGATGATCTCAATGTTCGGGACCGCATTCCTGGCGGGCTTGTTCGCCTTGGGAATGATGGCGCGTCTGAAGCCGTGCTGGGCGGCTTCCTTCAGACGTTCCTGGCCATTCGGCACCGGACGGATCTCGCCGGCGAGACCGACCTCACCGAACACAACCGTATCGCCCGGCACCGGGCGATTGCGCAGGCTGGACAGCGCTGCAAGCACGACGGCCAGATCGATAGCCGTTTCGGTGATGCGGACCCCACCGACCACATTAACGAACACATCCTGGTCGTACATCGCCACACCGCTGTGGCGCTGCAGCACGGCGAGCAGCATGGCGAGACGGTTGGGTTCGAGACCGACAGCGAGGCGGCGCGGACTTGGCGCGTGGCTCTCTGCGACCAGAACCTGCACTTCGACCAGGAGTGGACGACTGCCCTCTCGTGTCACCATTACCACGCTGCCGGACACTGGTGTTTCGTGGCGCGAAACGAAGATCGCGGAGGGATTGTTCACGCCACGCAAGCCTTGTTCGGTCATGGCGAATACGCCAACCTCGTTCACCGCGCCGAAGCGGTTCTTCACCGCCCGGATCACGCGGTAACGGCTGCTGGAGTCGCCTTCGAAATAGAGCACGGTATCCACCATATGCTCAAGCACGCGCGGTCCGGCGAGCACGCCTTCCTTGGTGACATGGCCGACGAGAAACAGCGCGCTCCCGGTCTGCTTGGCATACTGGACAAGCTGCGCGGCGCACTCCCGCACCTGGCTTACCGCGCCGGGCGCAGCCTGAAGCTCGCCTGTGTGAATGGTCTGGATGGAATCGATCACCATCACGGCGGGTTTGTCCACGGCCGCCTGTGCCAGCACTTGCTCAACGCCGGTCTCGGCCTGGACGCGCAGCCGGCTCGCATCCAGAGCCAGACGCTGGGCGCGCAAGCTGACCTGCTGCAGCGATTCCTCGCCGGTAACGTAGAGGGTGGGATGGGAGCGCGACAGTGCGGCCAGCGTCTGAAGCAGCAAGGTCGACTTGCCGATACCCGGATCGCCACCGATAAGAACTACTGAACCGCGCACCAGACCACCGCCGAGCACTCGATCGAGTTCATCGAGTCCGGTCGGGATGCGCATCTCGTGCGCCGGCTCGATTTCGGCCAGCAGACGGCTGCCCGTCACGGCGGACGCCCCGGCGAAACCACCACGCCGGCGCGGAACAACCGGTCTCTGCACCTCTTCCACCAGGCTGTTCCAGGCCTCGCATTCGCCGCACTGCCCGGCCCATTTGGGCGCCTGTGCACCGCATTGGGTGCAGGTGTAGATCGTCCTTGCGCCGCCGCGTGTCTTGGCCGTGCTCATGTGCGAGGTCCTCGTGATTTACGCCGTGTGGTCACGGAACGCGCGGCCACCCCATGATCACACACGTGGCCCGAATGAAACACGGCGGAATCCGGGCGACCTGAACCGGATTCCTGCACTACATGCCTGCATCCGGAGCACATATAAGAACACGTGCGCGACAAGCGCACAGCCCTTCCGCTCAGCCCTGCTCGACGATCGGCACGCGCTGGGTGATTCCACACAGCAGTTCATAGGGGATGGTCCCTGACAGGCGCGCGACCTCCTCAACCGGAAGGTTCCGCCCCCACAGCTCCACCTCGTCCCCGATCTGCGCCTGCGGCAGACCGCGCAGGTCAATGCACAGCATATCCATCGAGACACGGCCAATCACCGATACGCGCTGGCCGCGCACCAGAACCGGCGCTCCCGCCGGCATACTGCGCGGGTAACCGTCGCCGTAGCCGATCGCGACGACACCGACGGTCATGTCTTCGGGACAGATCCAGCCCCCGCCATAACCGATGGGGTCCCCGCGCCTGAACCGGTTGGTCGCGATCAGGCGGGAGGTCAGCGTCATGACCGGACTGAGCCCCTCCTGTTGCGCGACACTGTCTAGAAAGGGGGAAACGCCGAACAGCATGATACCGGGGCGCACCCATTCCATATGCGTCTGTGGCCAGGCGAGCACGCCGGCGGAGTTGGCGACACTGCGCTCGCCATCGAGACCATCGATGGAGCTCAGGAATGTGGTGAGCTGACGCTCAGTATATTCATCGCTGCGGTCATCCGCATTGGCGAGGTGCGTCATCAGACGAATGCGCGCCGTGATTTTGTTATTACCGCGCAGGCGCTGATAGATGGAAGCAGCCAGCTCCGGCGGGAATCCGATACGGTGCATGCCAGTGTCGATCTTGATCCAGACCGAGATCGGCCGCGCGATATCAGTTCTCTCGAGTATCTGCAGCTGATGTTCGTGGTGGAGCACGACGGAGAGCCGGTGGCGCGAGATCTCGGCGAGCTCGCCCGCTTCGAAAAAGCCTTCCAGCATGACAATGGGATGAGCGATACCGGCCTCGCGCAGCACCAGCGCCTCCTCAACGCTGGCGACGCCAAAGGCGTCGGCGTCATGCAGCGCCTCCGCCACGCGTGTCAGCCCGTGACCATAGCCATTAGCTTTGATGACGGCCAGCACACGCGCCAACGGCGCGGCCGCGCGCACGCACTGCAGGTTCGCGCGCAGGGCCTTGAGGTCAATCGCCGCCCGCACCGGACGGGTCATGCATAGGCCTCACTATAGGAGTCTTGAATGTAGTTTTCGAAGCGCGTATACGCCCCGAGGAAGGTCAATTTCACGGTGCCGATGGGACCGTTACGCTGTTTGCCAATAATGATCTCGGCGATACCCTTGTCCGGACTGTCCTCGTGATAGACCTCGTCGCGATAGATGAAGGTAATGAGATCGGCGTCCTGCTCGATGGCGCCGGACTCGCGCAGGTCGGACATGACCGGGCGCTTGTTGGGGCGCTGTTCGAGACCGCGATTGAGCTGCGATAGCGCGATCACCGGCACCTGAAGCTCCTTCGCCAGGGCCTTCAGCGAGCGGGAAATCTCCGAGATCTCGTTGGTGCGGTTCTCCTTGGTGCCAGGCACCTGCATGAGCTGCAGGTAATCAATGACGATCAGACCGAGACCGTGATCGCGCTTGATGCGGCGCGCGCGCGCGCGCAGCTCGGTCGG
>JADLET010000190.1 GCA_020845975.1 Gammaproteobacteria bacterium
ACGTTCCTTTCATCCAGACCGACGTGCCGGTCAATCCGGGCAATTCCGGCGGGCCGCTGATCAACATGAACGGCGAGGTGATCGGCATCAACTCGCAGATCTACAGCCGCACCGGCGGTTACATGGGATTGTCCTTCGCGATCCCCATCGATATCGCCATGCATGTCAGGGACGACCTGCAAAAGTACGGCAAGGTCAGCCACGGCCGCATCGGCGCCATGATTCAGGACGTGAATCAGGACCTGGCGCAGTCGTTCGGACTGAAGAAGCCCACGGGGGCGCTAGTGAGTTCGGTGGAAGCAAACAGTCCAGCGGCGCGGGCCGGCCTGAAGCAAGGCGACATCGTCCTCGCCTTCAACGGCAAGCCGATCGATCAGTCGTCCGATCTGCCGCGAGCGGTGGGAGAAATGAAGCCCGGCCAGAGAACGACCATGCGCGTGTGGCGCGACGGCGGCGAACATGAACTGAGCGTCACGGTAGGCTCACTGCCCGACGAAAAGACCGCCTCGGCAGACAATTCCGGCAGCGCAACCTCGGGCAAGCTGGGTCTTGCGGTGCGCCCGCTGTCGAAAGACGAGCGCGAGCAACTGCATGTCGCAGGCGGTGTCATAGTCGAACGCTCCAGCGGCGCCGCGGCCAAGGCGGGTATACAGCCCGGCGACGTGGTGCTGGCCCTGGGCAACAAGGCGGTGTCGAGTCCGGACGAACTGCGCCGGCTGGCCGAATCCGCGGGCAAGCGAGTCGCGCTGCTGGTGCAGCGCGAGGACAGCAAGGCCTATGTCACGATCGATATCGGTTGAGAACTTCAGCCATGAGAATTTCACCCACAAGATTCGGAACCATACGGCACCACCCGCCCCGGCATAGCGCCGGAGCGATCTGGCGCTCCAGCCGCATCGGTCTCACCATACAGATGCTCGACCAGCATCACCGGCGCTTTCTGCGGCGTCGCAAGGATACCGGCGCCGTGGTGAGTTCGGTCGAGGACCGCGGGCCGGCCGCGCAGGCCGGCATTCGTCCGGGCGACGTGATACTGGAACTGGACAGCAGGCGCTTTGCCAGCCTGGAGCAACTGCACCGCCTGCTCGCCGAATCCGATGACGACGTGGTGCTGCTCGTGCAGCGCGACGACGCCAAGCTGAGCGTCCCGGTCAGGCTCGCCTGAGAATCTGTTTCGAAATGAGGGGACACCTCCCCCTCGTCTTGTTACAGGCTCTCGGTGCGGTTGCCGGAACGCGCTCGATTCGAGTTCCGCTTCAGGCGGCGACTTCGCTGCCTTCGTAGAGTTTGATCAATCCCTGCAGCCGGCCGATCAGGTCGCGCAGTTCGGACAGCGCGCGATCGGGCAGCGCCGACAGCGCCTGCGGCACCAGAGCAAACGCCGGACGCGGTGCCGAACGCAGCAGCTTGTGGCCGGAGTCGGTGAGCGACAGGTGCACGGCACGCCGGTCCTCGGCTCCGCGCACACGCCGCAGGCGGCCCGCTTTCACCAGCTTGTCGGACAGCGCGCTCGCCGTCGATTGGTGAATCGCCATGGCCTCGGCCAGTTCCGATACCTTCATGCCGGGCCCTTCGCTCAATTCCACCAGTGCCCACAGCTGAATACCGCTGATCCCGTATTTGCGTTCGAGCCATTGGAAGTGCCGCTTGGAGGAATTGGCGGCCTGCCGCAATCCCATCAAGACGTCCATGGCAAGCCGCCTGTGCCTGCCCTTGTTGCTGGTGCGGCGAATAGGCAGATTGCCGCCTTTTCCAATGTGTCTTTTCCGAACCTGCTTCATCGTGCATTACTCCTAACGGTTGGCGCGCAAATCCAGGCGCCAACGTTGGAACACGAGCATTCCAAGAAATTCATTCCGATGCATATTTGTGCATACTGAGTCTCGCGTAAGCGGGTGACGACCCATTTACGCCTCGAACTTTCCTTCTCCCTCCGGGAGCAGGAGCAGAGGATGAAGAAAAAACGTCCGCCCGAATGATGTTGCGCGCAAAGCCATATGTTCATCAGGCAACGCTGCCAATTTCGGCTATGTGTTGTTGCCCGGAAGCTTTTCTCGCGTGATCGATCCGGCCGCCGCCCGCCAAAATAATCGGCGGAATCAACATGCTATTTATGACAACTCCCCCTGATACGGGGTGCCTAACGAATTGTTAGGTGCTCTTACTCGAGTCCGAGCATGTGCCGCGCCGAGCGCAGATGCGGGCGGTCGATCATCTTGCCGTCGAGGCGCAAGGTTCCGGCTCCGGGATTGCCCGCGAAAGCAGCCACGACCCTGCGCGCCCAGGCAAGCTCGGCTTCCGACGGGGTGAAGGCGGCGTTGATGACGGGAATATGGCTCGGGTGGATGGCCATCTTTCCTGCGAAGCCGTCGCGCCGGGCTTGTTCCGAATCCGAACGCAGCAACTCCAGGTCCTCGATCTCGGCGCAAATGGTGTCTATGGCCGCCACGCCGGCATTGGCCGCCGCATACAAACACAGCGAACGCGCCAGCCGGAACGGCTCCGTATAGGCGCCGCCGGCCCGGTTGGCAGAGGCGCCCAGGTCCGCGGCCAGGTCTTCCGCACCCCAGGTGAGTCCCCAGAGACGAGCGCTCGCCCCGGCGTAGCTTGCGAGATCAAACATGGCGGCGCCCAGCTCGGTCGCGATCGGCAGGATGCGTATTGCGCCCAGCGGCAGGCCGGCAGCCGTCTCCAGGGCGTCGAGGTAATTCGACAGGCGGCCGCAGTCGGCGCCCGAACGCGATTTCGGCAGCATGATCCCGAAGGGCCGAGCGGGCACGACAGCGACGAGGTCTTCCAGCGCCCATTGCGTATCGAGCGCATTGATCCTGACCCACAGCGCTTTGCCGCCGGCCCCGCTATCGAGCATCCTGCGCAGGGTCGCGCGCGCGGCGGCCTTGCCTTCGGGCGGCACCGAATCTTCGAGGTCGAGGATCAACCCATGCGCATCGGTCGCTGCCGCCTTCTGGAACTTGCGCTCGCTGTCGCCAGGTACGAAGAGCAAAGATCGAATCATTCGCGCCGACCGCGGTTGTCTCCAGTGACCGGCAGATCATACAAGGAAGGCCCGCTGCGGACTACCTCGTTACACGAGACTCGGTTTCCCTCATCCTCTGCTCCTTCTCCCAGAGGGAGAAGGAAAGTTCGAGGCGTAAATGGGTTGTCACCCATTTACGCGAGACTCGGTCGGTCAGTACCACCAGGTGCGGTCGCTGGGGCCTTTGGGCCCCGCCGACTGGGACGGCTGGAACTCGTACCCCTGGCGCTTGGCATCCTCCAGGCAGCTTTCGTAGTTGCCCCAGCCGATCTCCGATTCCGCGATTACGGTGAGGTCGCCCCCGATGCGCTGCCATTTCCATCCTTCCTGTTCGTCCAGATAGAAACGCCACACAGGCTCCATCGGCAAGGGGTCTTTCTGGGCCATGGTCCTCTCCTGTTCTTCGGTTCGTGCTTGGGCCGGCATCCTGGCGCGCAATGCAGCCTGATGCGACGGCGATGGTTGCATGCAGGCTCGGGCGCCGGAATACCGGCATCCCATGAAGGTCGCGGTAGGATCGGCACGACCCCCGCGACCGCCATCGATCGACACTTCGATGGTTACAACGGGTTCCATGAGGGGATGAGCCGGTTCGCGCCGCGCGGAGAGGCGCGCCCTCACCGCATGGAGGCCTCGTCAGTCGGAATCGTCCTGGCGCAGAAAGCGGACCGGCGCTTGCAGCCGCCACTCGTTGGTCCGGGGATCGCGCTCCGCGCCGAATACCCGGCCTTCATCGCACATGGCGGTCAACTGCAGGTATGTCAAACCGATCAGTTGGGCATATTCGCGAACCGAGATCGGCCGTCTGTAGCACACGTTAAAACCTGCCTCGCCGTTGAGTATCGAGACCCGGACGTTCAGTAAGAGCGCACAGGCTGGCTGCCGGTTCAATCGAGAAGTCCTACAGGTCCCAGTCCAGCCATTCCTCGGGAACGCCGCTGAGCGCAAGAAGCCGGCGCCGCCGCTGTTGCTCGGACAGCGACTCGTGCCGGAGGCCGGAAACTTGCGAAGGCTGGAATTGATAGCCGCGCCTGCGCGCATCGTCCATGCAGCCGTCGTATTCCGCATAGCCCTTGCGCGACTCCGCGACAACGGCATGATCGATGCCCAGGTGCTGCCATCGCCATTGATGCTTCTCGTCCACGTAAAAGCGCCAAACTGGGTTCATGACTATCGCCCTGGTAATGGAGAAAACTGGTTGATAACGACACTTGCCCGCAGCATGAAAACCGGGCTGTTGCCGGATCTGACTCCCGACGACGGTGTGGCAGACA
>JADLET010000191.1 GCA_020845975.1 Gammaproteobacteria bacterium
CCCCGATGCTCCTGTACCAGACGGACCGCTCGCTCACGCACTTCCGGGGAAAACTTGTTTGACTTGTTTGCGTTCATGGCTCCATTCTCTCAAAGGTTGGAGCCTCCACGAAACCCGGGGCGGTTCAGCATCATAATATTCATAAGCTTGGCGAACGGAATCATAGTAACGCCACGCACTACCGTTCCCATCATTGTAAGTTTGGAGAAAATCCGCAGTTGGAGTTCTGGCGACCCAATTACCCGACGACAAATCAAAGGCTCTTGTCTCGCCAAGCGCTCGAGTTGCCACAATAAAACTGGTATCGATTACAAGATGTCGTCCGAAGATGTGAATGAACCAACCCTTGCCGAGGTGGCCATCATAAGGAGAAAAATGCCAAGAAGAGTACTGACGGGCGAAGAATAGCGGACTACGCGATGAAGCGCTCAGATAATCAAACTCTACCTCCGTCTTGCACCCTCGCCCTGGAAATACTGGATTACCAACTGTGCAACTGCTCTCCTCTGTCTGACGAACTCGACTACATAAACCTAACGTTGTACTGTAGGTAAATCCTTTGGGACAAATTCGTGCTTTATAAATCCAGTTCTGCTTAAAAGTAGCTTCATTAACATAAACTATTTCCCCGGTAATAACGCTCGTATCGACCCTCCTATATTCACAACCCAAACCATAATTGGAATAATATGCCCAACGAGGATTAGAAAACGTAATAATTACTTGGCCAGATTGATATGGTGCCGGCATAGAAGCCACGCACGCTGAATATCCACCAGGATAATAGTCGCCAGTCTTATCGGATTGGTAGTAGTAGGTTGCGGGAACTGTCTCATAGAGCCAGTCATCCACTGTTGCAGCGGTTACATTGACCGACCAAAAAAACATAGCAAGGAAAAGAGAGCAGACAGAAAGAAACTTATTATTCTTGCCCATGATTGATACTCTCCTTTTTTGTTTTCTTACATGCTATAGGTCGTTATAAAAACCCAGCTTTCAAACACTATTGGGACGCCACTAGACGTACTCCCCTCCAGACAAATCCTTCCACTGATTGCATCGAGTGGCGCAAGCAATGTTTAGCATTGCTTTATTTCGTGATGATTGTGTGAAGGCGGTTGTGTTCTTGTGGATGGTCAATTACGAGTGATATTTGTAACATATATCCGATTATGTACATACTTCTCAACAAGACGAATTACTTAGCCACAATTAGCTACCAAAATTGCTAAGTCAAACTCCTACACTGACATTGTTATGAATTAATCCAGCTGATCCTTAGGCCTCAACATCTGAGTGCGCATTGGCGACCAAGATTCATCTCCCTAAAGACTCAAGTCAGCCAATAGAGCTTCAACCTTCTCCCGATACCGCTTCCACTTGATCGAACCCGAGTGCTCCCACGATTGCCATGTCGCTTCGTGTACCCCAAGGGTCTGGGCGGCCTCCTTCATGGTCCACCCCTTGATCCTCCGGGCGGCCAGCATCCGTTCGGACAGGGTGGTAGGGGTGGGAAACGGGTTGTAGCCTAGGAACGCCAAGATGGCCGGGATGGCCCTCACGGGAGGCTCAGTCCTCCCATTTTCCCAGTTCAGGACGGTAAACAAATCGACCCTGAGAAGTTTGGCTACCTCCCGCTGGTAGAACTTGAGGGTGAGCCGGCGCTTCTTGATATGCTCTCCAAGAAAGCGGGGCTCAAAATCGGTTTCCTTGATTTTCAATGCCTTAAGGCAAACTGGGATGAATTGCAAAAAGGCAACGCGGAGATGTCCCTGCGGCTATCTCGGCGACCCCGCCGGGCGCTGTCGCTGCAGCGCTGAGCAGATCCAGCGTTACCGAGCGCGCGTCTCGGGACCGCTGCTCGACCGCATCGACATGCACATCGAGGTGCCGGCATTGCCGCGCGCCGTGTTTCGTCAGTCCGCGAATGAATCGGCGCCCACCAGCGCGCAGGTGCGCGAGCGCGTCATACTGGCAAGACAACGCCAGATCGCGCGCGACGGCAAGCCGGCGCATCAACTCGCGCCAAAGGAAATCGAGAGAAGTTGCGTGATCGATGCGGGCGCGACTGCCCTGCTCGAAAAGGCGGCGACACAGCTGGGACTCTCGGCACGCGCCTATCACCGAATCCTCAAGGTCGCGCGTACCATTGCGGATCTCGACGCGTCAGAACACATCGGTCATGCGCACCTGGGCGAAGCGATAAGCTATAGAACCCTGGATCGCAGACCAAACAATTGAAGGCCTCGCATTTGAGCATGTGTGCCTCCTTGCGTCACGAACGCAGCACACCAGGGCATATCCTATCCACCGACTGGCACCCGGCCGGAGGATAGGCGATCTCACTGGCGTTCCATGGTTGCTCTGCAAAACCGGAGGAATGTCTGATCAAGTAGCCTCTGAGTAATTCGTCATTCCGGGCGAAGTGAAGCGTAGACCCGAAATCCAGAGGTTTCAACTCAGTGGGCTTTGAACCTCCTGCCTGTGCCGCTCAGTCCGCGGTCGCCACGCAATTGCGTCCTTTCCTTTTGGCGGCGTAGACGCCTTCATCCGCGGCCTTGATGAGCGCGCCGGGATCGCGCATGCCCGGCCTGCGCACCGCCACGCCTACGCTGATGCTTCCATGCCACTCGCCCGCGCCTATTGGAACGCGCAGCGCCGTCACGGCCTGCCGTGTCAATTCGGCAATGTGCAGGGCGCCGTCCAGCGGCGTATGCGGACAGATGATCAGAAACTCGTCGCCGCCCAGCCTGCACACACTATCATCTGTACGCACGGCGTCGCGCAGCTCCCGGGACAGGCGCATCAGGACCTCGTCGCCGGCATCGTGCCCATAGGTGTCATTGATTTTCTTGAAGCCGTCGGCGTCGATCATCATGCAGGACAGCGGCACGCCTTCCTGCTCTGATTCGTCCCAGGCCTGGGCCATTTTCCTCATCGCATGGCGTCGGTTGGGCAGACCTGTGAGCACATCGGTCAGGGCCATATCCTCCAGCTGGCGGTTGGCAAGCGCCAGTTCGTCGCTGAGCCTGCGCGACGCCTGCTGTTCGATCTCGAGTCTGTGCACCAGATCCGTCAGCGTCCGGTTGGCGTCGGACAGTGCCTGCGTGCGCTCCGTAACCTTGATCTCCAGTGTCTGGTTCAACGCCTGCAATTCCCGGTTGCGTTCCGAAACCTGGCGATACAGGCCGTCGAGCGCGCGCAATAGCGGTTCGAGCGCCACGTCCTTAACACCCTCGTTGGCGAGATAGGCCTCTTCGGCGGTGTTCCCCGCCTCGATCGCCCGAATCTGTCGGGACAAGGACTGGTCCGAGCCCAGGATGTGGAAGGCAAGCCAGTGCGTAAGGAAACCGAGCAACGGCTTGGCGGCTTCGAGATCACTCGGCGTGATGTCCGTTTGTTTCCGGATCACTTCGTCCAGGAAGGCCGCGTGCTCCTTGCGCTGGCGTTGTACGTGGCGGACATCGATACCCGCCTCTTCCATCATGCGTTCTTCTTCCGTGAAATGGTAATGGGTGTAGGCTCCCAGTTCGTTGAGCACATCCCGCAATTCCTCGTAACCGACACCTCCCGGACGCACGAGCAGCGCACCGAAGGCGTTGATGACGTCAACCAGCCGATGATGCTGCTTGTCGACCTCGGCCAGGCCGGTGATAAAATGGTCATCCCAATGGAATGATTCCATGGCGTCAGACTCCCTTGCAGAAATCCGACAATATAGCCGGCATTGTTTTTGAAATAGTTGATCCAGATCAGTGACGTGATCCCCCGCCGGCCCGGGTCTAATAATCACGACATGAGCCGTCACGCACCCGCCCATTCAAATAACAACACATCACGCACGGAAATCAGCCCGCAATTCATTGCGGCCCACTGCCACAAACATCAGGAAATCAACGGGTATTTCATTCGACTGGCGCCGGCATCTACCAGTTTACCGTGCGTCAGCAGTCTGAGATCATGTGCCACAGCAATAAGAGAATCCCGGAGCATCCCCGATGAACACCTCACGATTGCCCGCAGTATCGAAGTCCCTTTTTGCACTTGTCCCCGCGGTATCGCTGCTCGTTGCCTGCGGCCAGGACCAGCACGCGCAGCCACCGGCGGGCGGTCCGCCACCACCCGCCGTCAGCGTCGCCACGGTGGAGGTGCGCAAGGTTGCGCAGTGGGATGAATTCACCGGCCGCATCGAGGCGACGGATGTCGTCGAGATCCGGCCACGCGTGAGTGGCGTCATCGAAGCGATGCCGTATCGGGAAGGTGGCGAGGTGCACAAAGGTGACATCCTGTTCGTCATTGACCAGCGCCCGTTCCGCGCGGCGCTTGATCGTGCCGAGGCCGAGCTTGCGCAGGCACGGGCGCAGGCGGCGCTCGCCGGATCGGAGTCCACGCGCGCGCAAAAACTGCTCGATACCAAGGTCATTTCACAGGAGGCTCACGACCAGCGTCTCGCGGCGGAACAGCAGGCGAACGCCGCGGTGCAGGCCGCGCTGGCCGCCGTCGAGACCGCGCACTTAAACTTCGACTTCACCGAGGTGCGCTCGCCGATCGATGGCCGCGCCGGCGAGGCACTGGTGACGACAGGCAACCTGGTGCAGACCGACCCCAGCCCGAGCACGCTCACTACAGTGGTATCGCTGGACCCGGTCTATGTAGTATTCGAAGGAGACGAGCAGACCTACCTGCGTTACGGCGCGATGGCGCGCAGCGGCGAACGCCCGAGCGCGCGTGGGCAGCGCACGCCTGTCATGGTCGGACTGAGCAATGAGGATGGTTTCCCGCATCAGGGTTATGTCGATTTCGTCGACAACCAGCTCAATCCGGCGACCGGGACCATCCGTGTCCGCGCGGTGCTCGACAACAGGGAGCGCATCTTCCCGCCGGGCCTGTTCGCGCGCGTGAAACTGCTCGGCAGCGGCGAATCCACCGCCATGCTGGTGGATGACAAGGCCATACTGACCGACCAGGACAGGAAGTATGTTTATGTGCTCGGTCCCGGAAACGCGGCGCTGCGCCGCGACATCACGCCCGGGCGCATCGCCGATGGCCTGCGCATTGTCACCGAGGGACTTGTCCCGGAGGATCAGGTGATTGTGCACGGCGTACAGAAGGTCTTCTTCCCCGGCATGCCGGTCGTGCCGCAAACCATCCACATGGGCGATCCGCCGCCGGCGCCACAGGATCCTGGCGCGCCGGGCGGACAGTGACCCCACCCATTCCGTGAGAACAGTCCTGTGAAAGATTTTTCGCGTTACTTCGTCGACCGCCCGATCTTCGCCGCGGTCATCTCCATTCTGATACTGACCGCCGGCCTGATCACGCTCCCCTTGCTGCCGGTCACCGAATATCCCGATGTGGTGCCGCCCACCGTCCAGGTGCGCGCGGTCTACCCTGGCGCCAATCCCAAGGTGATCGCCGAGACCGTCGCCACCCCGCTGGAAGAGGCGATCAACGGTGTCGAGAACATGATGTACATGAAATCGGTCGCCGGCTCCGACGGCGTCATGTACCTGACCGTCACCTTCAAACCCGGCACCGATGTCGATCTCGCCCAGGTCCAGGTGCAGAATCGCGTCAATCAGGCCAGCGCGCGCCTGCCGGAAGACGTGCGCCGTCTGGGCATTACGACCGAGAAACAGTCGCCTAACCTGACCATGGTCGTGCACCTGCTCTCGCCCAACCAGACCTACGACGCACTCTATCTGCGCAATTACGCGGCGCTGCACATCAAGGACGAGCTCGCGCGCATCCCCGGAGTCGGCATGTCGATGGTGTTCGGCGCCGGCGACTATTCCATGCGCGTGTGGCTGGACCCGGACAAGGTCTCGGCGCGCGGTCTCACCGCCGGTGACGTGGTGCGCGCGATCCGCGAGCAGAACGTGCAAGTGTCGGCCGGCCAGATCGGCGCGCCGCCGCAGCCGCAGGCCAGCCCGTTCACGCTGTCCATCAACGCGCAGGGCCGGCTCGTCACCGAAGAGGAATTCGGCGATATCGTCGTCAAGGCAGGCGCCGGCGGCGAGCTCACCCGCCTGCGCGACGTGGCGCGGCTCGAACTCGGCGCGTCGGAATATGCGCTGCGCTCCCTGCTCAACAACAGCCAGGCGGTGGCGGTGGTGATCTTCCAGGCGCCCGGCTCGAACGCGATCGAACTGTCAGACCAGGTGCGCGCGCGCATGACCGAACTCGATGACCTGTTCCCTCCCGACATCAAGTGGGACGTGGTGTACGACCCCACCGTGTTCGTGCGCGACTCCATCAAGGCCGTGGTGACCACGCTGTCCGAGGCGGTGCTGCTGGTGGTGCTGGTGGTGATCCTGTTCCTGCAGACATGGCGCGCCTCCATCATCCCCCTGATCGCCGTTCCGGTCTCCATCATCGGGACGTTTGCCGTGCTGCTCGCGCTCGGGTTTTCCATCAACACACTCACCCTGTTCGGCCTGGTGCTCGCGATCGGGATCGTGGTCGACGACGCCATCGTCGTAGTGGAGAATGTCGAGCGCAACATCGAGAACGGGCTCTCGCCCCTCGCCGCCGCCCATCAGGCGATGCGCGAGGTCAGCGGACCGATCATCGCCATCGCGCTGGTGCTGGTCGCGGTATTCGTGCCGATCTCGTTCCTCTCCGGCATCACGGGTCAGTTCTACCGCCAGTTCGCCGTCACCATAGCGATCTCCACCGTGATCTCGGCGATCAACTCGCTGACATTGTCACCGGCACTGGCGGCGGTCCTGCTCAAACCGCATGGCGCAGCCCCCGATTTTCTGACGCGCGTCATCGACCGCCTGTTCGGCTGGGTATTCCGCCCGTTCAACCGCGTGTTCCGCGGCGCCGCTCACCTGTACGCCGAAGGCGGCCGCCCGGCGCTGAAACGCGCCCCCCTGATGCTGCTGGTCTACGCGATCCTGATCGGTGTGACCGTGATGATGTTCCGCGCAGTGCCCGGCGGATTCATCCCGACGCAGGACAAGCTCTATCTGATCGGCGGGGTGCAACTGCCCGCCGGCTCTTCTCTCGACCGCACCGAAGAAGTGGTGCGCAAGATGAGCGAGCTCGCCCTCGCCACCGATGGCGTCAGGGACGCCGTCGCGTTTCCCGGCCTCAACGCCATGCAGTTCAACAATACGCCGAACACCGGCACCGTGTTCTTCGGCCTCGATGGCTTCGACGAGCGCGCGCGTCCGGCGCCGGAGATCGTCAGCGAACTGATGGGCAAGTTTTCCACCATCCAGGAAGCCTTTGCCTTCGCCATCATGCCGCCGCCGATCCTCGGTATCGGCACCGGCTCGGGAGATTCGCTTTACGTGCAGGATCGGGCCGGTCTCGGTTACGGCGAGCTGCAGAATGCGGTCAACGGCTTCGCCGGCGCGGTGTCGCAGGTCCCGGGCATGGGTTTTCCGTTCACCTCGTACCAGGCCAATGTGCCGCAGCTCACGGCGGACATCGATCGCGTGAAGGCAAAAACGCAGGGCGTGGCGCTGACCGATATCTTCGAAACCCTGCAGATCTATCTCGGATCGGCCTATGTCAACGACTTCAATCGCTTCGGCCGCACCTATCAGGTCTACGCACAGGCCGACGCGCCATTCCGCGACGCGGCCGAGGACATCACTTCATTGCGTACACGCAATCAGAATGGCGAGATGGTTCCGATCGGCAGCGTGGTCACCGTCGGGCAGACCTATGGACCCGATCCCGTGATTCGCTACAACGGCTACCCTGCCGCCGATCTGTTCGGCGAATCCGATCCCCGCGTGATGTCCTCACAGCAGGCCATCGGCGTGATCTCGTCGATGGCTCCGCAGGTCCTGCCGCCGGGCATGAACATCGAATGGACCGATCTCAGCTTCCAGCAGGTGACCCAGGGCAATGCCGCGCTGGTGGTGTTCCCCCTTTCCGTGCTGCTGGTCTTTCTCGTGCTCGCCTCGCTGTACGAGAGCTGGACGCTGCCGCTCGCCGTGATCCTGATCGTGCCGATGTGCCTGCTGTTCGCGCTGTGCGGCATCTGGCTCACTGGCGGCGACAACAACATCTTCGTGCAGATCGGCATGGCGGTGCTGATGGGACTGGCGTGCAAGAACGCCATTCTGATCGTCGAGTTCGCGCGCGAGAAGGAGCTCGAGGGCAAGGGCGTGGTGGAAGCGGCCATCGAGGCCTGCCGCCTGCGCATGCGCCCCATCGTGATGACCTCCATGGCGTTCATCGCCGGCGTCATCCCGATGGTGTTCTCCAGCGGCGCCGGCGCCGAGGTACGCCAGGTGATGGGAATCACCGTGTTTTCGGGCATGATCGGGGTGACGCTGTTCGGCCTGTTCCTGACGCCGATATTCTACGTTGTGCTGCGGAAGCTGGTATTGCGGAGGCAGCTGAAGCGGGAAAAAACCGCCTAGCCCCGCCGCTCCCGTCGACACGATGTCGTGCCGACGGGCCGGGTCTTCTATTTGCTGGCGGCTCTCTCTATCTGCACTGCGTGGATCTTCATCGCGCCGCCTTCCTTGACGAACTTCGACGCATAGATGGTGACGGTCATGTCGTGCAGGAAGGCCTCACGCAGGGTATCTGCGATCTCCGTATTGACAACGGGATCCTCGAGCAGATGCAAAGTGAAAATCTTGCTGCCCGTGGTATCCAGGGTGACGAACAGTTCGTTGTTGGTGATGTCCTCATTCTTGCCGAATTTGTAATCCTTGATCTGGTTCCGGTAGAGCGTGATCTTGCCCGTGTTCATATCCGAATGCGAGTCGGGCAGATGTAGTGAAGACGGCGCGTCGGCCAGCGCACTGAACGCGAAGACGAGACCGGCGGTCATCAGGCAGCTCTTGACGATGGTATTCATGGCTGTGATCCTCCTTATCTGGCTAATCCATCATGGGTAAGCTCATCCCCACCACAGATGCTTGCACAAGAGGCTTAATCAAAGCTTAACAACAGTCGATCGGTAACCGGCCACGGCGCCGGGACCCCGGTCACCGAACAAGCTGTGTCTTTGGAGGCGACGCTGAGGGTCTATGCGCGCCAGTCGCCGGGAAGATTGACGTCAATCGGCGTCGACGAGTTGGGAAACAATATTGAGGGCGTCGTTCGCGCTGACCGAGGTCTTGAGCGTCAGCGTTTCCAGGGCCTGGGCATGCTCATATTGCGTGTCGACCGTGAAGATATAGAACTTGCCGCTGTAGACGGTATTCTGTTCCTCGGCGCTGATCTGGAATGACTGGAGGGCGCCCAGCTTCGGCCGGTGCTGCTCCAGCGCGTCGAGCTGGAGCTGACGCTCCTTCTCCGGAAAGAAGCGGGCCGCGTCGGCGATTTTGCCCTGCTGAATCAACTGGTAGTACCGCTCAACCATGCCGCGCGCCTTCATGTCCCCCTCGGAGGGACCACAGGCGGAGAGCGCAAACACGCATGCCAATATGGCCATCGCGCCGAATATTTTCATGACACGCCCTCCTTTGACCGCAACGACGCGCGCATTATAACCCGAAGCACAGGCGGATCAGACAGAAAACCCGCGCGTGCGCAGATATTCCCTGGCTTCGAGCGCGGTGAGCGCCAGGTCGAGGTCCTGCTCCCAGTCGTAGGGATCGACCGCTTCCATCTCGCGCTCCACATGGATATCGCGATAGGGTTCATCGGCGAATATCCTTACATGGCGCGTCTCTTCTATGCTGGGCGTCAGGTCCGGCCATACATCGTGCAACAGATCGTTGGGC
>JADLET010000192.1 GCA_020845975.1 Gammaproteobacteria bacterium
CTGCTGCATGAAATCACGCGCGCGCTGGTGCACCGCCGGGTCGTCGATCAGGATTTCGCCGATGCTCGGACGCAGATAGTCGCGGATCGCGCGGATAATGATGTCGCTTTCCTGGTAGATCAGGTAGGGGGCCTGGGTCTGTTTGGATCCGACCTCGATGGCTTCCCAGACACGAACCAGATAATCGAGGTCCCACTGGATCTCTTCGGCGCTCTTCCCGATTCCGGCGGTGCGCACGATGATGCCCATCCCGTCCGGGATCTGCAGGGCATTGATGGCCTCGCGCATTTCGTTGCGGTCATCGCCCTCGATGCGGCGGGAAATTCCGCCGGCGCGGGGATTGTTGGGCATCAGGACAAGGTAACGGCCGGCCAGGCTGATGAACGTGGTCAGGGCGGCGCCCTTGTTGCCGCGCTCTTCCTTGACCACCTGAACGACGATGTCCTGCCCCTCTTTCAGGGCTTCCCGTATATCCACGCGCCGGGTCTCGTCGGCCTCGGCGGTTTCGAAAACGGTGGGGGAGACTTCCTTGAGGGGTAGAAAGCCGTGGCGATCCGCACCGTAATCGATGAAGGCCGCTTCCAGGCTGGGCTCGATTCGAGTGATGCGGCCCTTGTAGATATTCGACTTCTTTTGTTCCCGTGAGGGAGTTTCTATATCGAGATCGTAAAGATATTGACCATCAACCAGCGCGACCCGCAACTCTTCCGGTTGAGTCGCATTAATCAGCATTCTCTTCATGTATCAGCAATCCTTAAATGGAACCATGCACGCTTCCAGCGCGGAATTGCTGAATCGTAACTGTTTGTAAAGATCTTATGACATTACGTCTGCGCCAGGTTGTGTGCCAGTGGCAAATTCATCGTATCGTCTCATATCGGTTCACAGTTCGTATTCAGCCACACCCTCGTGCGATGACGTGGATGGTTGTGTTAACTTTCCCGTCCAAACCATTGAGTTTCGAACGGCTGTGCATTCAGATACTTCATCGGATTCCCGGCGCCATCAAATCGGACTTGCCGTGAATCCTTGCATAATCATTACATTGATCAGGAAAGTTGAAGTTGACTTCAACACTCCCATGACTGTTCTGCCTTACCTCCATTTCGCTTGCGAAGGTGTGCGCGGACAGAGGACCAAAGGCCGCTCTTGTCACGTAGCCTTTCAATGCACGTCTGCCGCGATTGGCGAATTGACACGCCGCCGTCCAGAGACAACCGGGCATTCAATTTCTCCCACCCGTGATAAACGCCTTGCTAATATATCAATGTTTTAAAGCCGCTTCAATCAGTTATCGTATATGACCGGAGATACACTAGGGAAATGAAGGAATCCAGGGGAGAAAGCCCCGGCGTGCGCGTGGTGGAAATCAAGCACAGCCACGACGGGCAGCGAATCGATAATTATCTGCTGACCCTGTTCAAGGGGGTCCCGCGCAGCCATATCTATCGATTGCTGCGCACCGGACAGGTGCGCGTCAACAAGGGACGCATCAAGCCCACCTACCGGCTCATTGCAGGGGATCTGGTCAGGATCCCGCCCGTCCACCAATCCCAATCTCTGCCAGTTCAGATCGACGACAGCTACCGGGCCCTGATCGAGGCGGCCATCATCCACGAGGACGAGGACATCATGGTCCTCGACAAGCCCGCCGGTATGGCGGTCCATGGCGGCAGTGGCTTGCGTTTCGGTTTGATCGAAGCGTTGAAGGAGATGCGTCCCGCCTGTCCGGAAATCTCCCTGGTACACCGGCTGGACCGGTTTACCTCCGGGTGCCTGCTCGTGGCGAAGAATCGCGCCATGCTCCCGTCGCTGAACGATCAATTCCGTACGGAACGCGTGGAGAAGCAGTATCTGGCCCTGGTAAGAGGCCGCTGGCAGGGCGGGGCGCGCACGGTGGACCTGTCTCTGCTCAAGGGCCGCCTGCAGTCCGGCGAACGCATGGTCCAGGTCGATGAGGAGGAAGGTAAGGATGCCGAAAGCCGTTTTACCCCGGTGGAGGTCTTCGCCGAGGCCAGCCTGATGCAGGTGGTGCTGAAGACCGGGCGCATGCACCAGATCCGCGTGCACGCCGCCGGAGTGGGGCATCCTCTCGCCGGTGATGAAAAATATGGCGACCCCGACTTCAATCGCACGATGAAGGGTTTCGGTCTCAAGCGACAGTTTCTCCACGCCCAGTCGCTGAGCTTTTATCACCCGCGCACAGGACGCCTGATGAGCCTATCCACGCCGCTTCCAGCCGCCCTGAGCCAGGTGCTGGAACACCTCCCGCGATAAATCGGGGACAGATTTATTTATTTGTAACCGCGTCGCCCCCAATAAATTGGGGACAGATTTATTTTTCAGGAAAAGTGCCTCTACTGAATAACCTATACCTGTATCCTAAGATTATGTTCAATAACACTCGTTTCCACTTCAATAAATAAATCTGTCCCCAATTAGGACTTTTGGATTATCGCGCATGACGCTTCCCTATAAGCTTCTGGTTTTTGACTGGGATGGCACCCTGATGGATTCGGAGGCCCGAATCGTCAGTTGTCTCTCAATGACCCTGTCCGACCTTGGTCAGACTGCGCTCGCGCGCGACACTTTGCTCAATGTCATAGGTCTCGGCCTGCCTGAGGCCGTGGCAACGCTGTTGCCGCGGGCGGATGCGGACCTGATCCGCCGATTCATTGATCGTTACCGGTATCATTTTCTGTCCGATCACCATGCGCCGGCGGTACTGTTTCCCGGCGCGAAGGAAACCCTCGACGAGCTCGACCGGCAGGGATACCTGCTGGCGGTCGCCACCGGCAAGGGCCGGCGGGGACTGGATCGATCCCTGGAGGATACCGGCTGCGGCAGACTGTTTTCGCTGTCCCGCTGCGCGGATGAGACGGCCTCCAAGCCCCATCCGCGCATGCTGATAGAGATCATGGATGTGCTGGGCGTCGAGCCCGCAGAAACCCTGATGATCGGGGATACCGAGTACGACTTGCAGATGGCGCGCAACGCCGGCGCGCACGCGCTGGCGGTAAGTTACGGGGTGCATACCCGCGAACGTCTGCTCGCCTGCGAGCCGCTCGGGTGCCTGGATGCAATTTCGGAGATACCGGGCTGGCTGGCGAGCGTCAGACCGGTATAACAGAGGGCGGGGTTACTGGGTGATGGGTGATGAAAACAGGGATTTCAGTGCGCGTCAATCATCGGCAGCCATCCATTCTGCAGCGATGCATCACGAGTCGATATAATCGGCAGGGCTGTTTCCAGGCAAAACGCATGACCCGCACGCATGCGTTTAACTCGCTGACATTCGGGGTCTCTATCATTTACAATCGTGCGCTTGTCAACACAGGGATTACGAATGTCTGACGAAAACAAACCACAGGATCCATGGCTGGGCGCGGCACAGGCGCCGCAGGCTGGAGCGGGAAAGGGCACGGTCGACGAGACCTGGGAGCGCGGAGTGCTGGAGAAACTGGTCCAGTCTACGCTCAAGGAACAACGCAGCGCGCGTCGCTGGAGCGTCTTCTTCAAGCTCGCCTTCCTGGGATACCTGCTGCTGATTCTGTACATCTACTGGCCGGGAAATCTGGTCGATGAGAGTCTGGCGGGGCGACATACTGCACTGATCGATATCAACGGGGTAATCGCCGACGACAGCAATGCGAGCGCAGATTACATCACCGACAGTCTGCGCGAGGCGTTCGAAAATAAAAACGCCGCCGCCATCGTGCTGCGCATCAACAGTCCTGGCGGAAGCCCGGTTCAGGCCGGATACGTGAACGATGAGATCGCGCGCCTGCGAACGACATATCCCGACAAGAAGGTCTATGCCGTTATCACCGATATCTGCGCCTCTGGCGGTTATTACATCGCGGCGGGTGCTGACGAGATCTATGCTGACAAGGCGAGCATCGTCGGCTCCATCGGTGTGCTGATGGACGGATTCGGGTTCGTGAATACGCTCGACAAGCTGGGCGTCGAACGTCGTCTGATCACTGCCGGTGAGCATAAGGGATTCCTGGATCCTTTCTCGCCATTGAAACCCGATGATGAACAGCATATCCGCACGATGCTGGCCGGGATTCATCAGCAATTCATCGACACAGTTAAAAAAGGCCGCGGCGAGCGCCTGAAGGACGATCCCAAACTGTTCAGCGGTCTGGTATGGACCGGCGAGGAAAGCCTGAAACTGGGCCTGATTGACGGACTAGGAAGCACCGGTTTCGTTGCGCGCGAAATTATCGGCGCGGAAGAGATTGTCGACTACACCTATCAGCCGCCGTATTTCCAACGCTTCGCCGAACGCATCGGCGCCGCGGCGGCGGAAGGTGTGGCGGGGATGTTGAAGGTGGAGCTGCGATAACTAAAGGCAGGACTAAGGGCCGAGGACTAAGGACTGAGTCAAAATCAAAACACCGTAATTGCCCTTTGACTCAGGATAGAGACCGGGGAATTCCTGATTTAGATTTCAGGTTGCATCTTAGTCCTTAGTCCTGGAACCTTAGTCCTAAAGTATTTTCATTCCTTCATTCTCCAGCATTCTCGTCAGCTGGATCAGCGGCAACCCGATCAGGGCGGTCGGGTCGGGGCCGTCGAGGCGCTCCATCAGGGCGATGCCGAGCGCTTCGGATTTGAACGAGCCGGCGCACGCGTACGGTTGCTCGCGCCGCAGGTAGGATTCGATCTGTTCCCCGGTCAGCTTCCGGAACGTGACCTCGCAGGACACGACATCGGTCTGCAGACGGTCCTCGGCCGCGTTCAGCAGGCAGAGCGCCGTGAAAAATCTCATGGATTTACCCGAAGCTGCACGCAACTGGGCGACGGCCGCGGCATGGCTGCCCGGTTTTCCTACCTTGTGCCCCTCCAGGACAGCCACTTGATCGGAGCCTATGATGAGCGCATCGGGATGATCCTGTGCAATACGGCGCGCCTTGGCCTCGGCCAGCCGGCGCGCCAGGTCCTCCGGCATCTCGCTTTCCCGGGCGCGTTCGTCCACCTCGGGCGAGATCGCCGTGAATTCCACACCCAGACGCCCCAACAGCTCCTGCCGGAAGGGCGAACTGGAGGCCAGAATCAGGCGCTTGGGTGAAAAAGGCGAGGACAGGGACATAATGAAATTCCGAATTCCTTGATCTCCCGACAATTTGCCCGGGACACCCCTGGGCTGCCGGGGAAGATTGAATTTGTTAATAGATTTTGACAGTTAGGACGTCCAAGCCTATCATGTGCCGCTATGTCTGGTCGACTTCCGGAGACAGTTCATTGGGACCGTCTGACCGAGGGCGGCGAAATCCTGCGCGGCGCCATGGCCCTGCGGGGGATGGCGCGCCTGGCAGGCTGCCTGCTGGACGACGAAGGCGATGTGGATGTCGAACTGGAGCTTGGAGTAGACGCCCAGAAGGTCAGATATCTGCGCGGGCATCTGCGCACGACCCTGAACCTGGTTTGTCAGCGTTGCCTGCAACCGCTGCCATACCCCCTCGACATCGACATCTGCCTTGGGTTGCTGGTTTCGGAAGATCAGATGGAAAGGCTGCCGGAGGTCTATGACCCCTATGTCCTTGACCATCGTAAGGCGGAGCTGAGGACCATCGTGGAGGATGAATTGATGCTGGCCTTGCCGCTCATTCCGACACATGATGCCGCCCACTGCGCCATCGACGCTGCGTATGTCGCAACGGAGGTCGAGGCGCAGCCGAAGGACTCCGGAACGCGCCAGCCGTTCGCGGGACTGGGCGCCCTGATGAAGGGCAAACCGGGCTGATGGAGTATGCGTGCCGTCAGCAGCCCGGCTGCATGAATTGTTTTAACTTTCAGGAGCAAGGAACATGGCAGTACAAAAATCGAAGAAGTCCACGTCGCGGCGCGGCATGCGCCGGTCACACGACAGCCTCACGGCGCCGACCTTGTCGATCGATCCCACCTCGGGTGAAACGCACCGCCGTCATCACGTGACGCCGGATGGCTATTACCGTGGCCGCAAGGTGATCGAGACCAAGGAAGGGGAAATCTAAGGCTTGAGTTTAACTATCGCCGTAGACGCGATGGGGGGTGACCGCGGTACGGCGGTTACCGTCCCAGCGTCGCTTATTGCCCTTAACGACAATCCCGATCTGCGCCTGATCCTGGTCGGCGATCAGCAGGCGTTGCTGCGCGAACTGCAGCAACGCGGCGGCGCCGTGAGCGAGCGGCTGATGATCCGGCACGCCTCCCAGCAGGTGAGCATGGACGAACTGCCGTCGCAGGCGCTGCGTAGCAAGAAAGATTCCTCCATGCGGGTTGCGATCAACCTCGTCAAGGAAGGCGCCGCGGGGGCCTGCGTCAGCGCTGGCAATACCGGTGCGCTGATGGCCACCGCACGCTACGTACTCAAGACCTTGCCCGGGGTGGAACGGCCGGCGATCATCTCCGCGCTGCCGACGATGCGCGGCCACACCCACATGCTCGATCTTGGCGCTAATGTGGACTCCACTCCCGAGCACCTGTTCCAGTTCGCCGTCATGGGCTCCGTGCTGACCAGCGCCATCGACAACGTCGAGCGGCCCACGGTCGGCCTGCTCAACATCGGGGAAGAGGAAATCAAGGGCAATGAACGGGTCAAGGACGCCGCGCGCCTGATCACTGAAAGCGGTATCATCAATTACGCCGGCTTCGTCGAGGGCGATGACATCTACAAGGGTACCGTGGACGTAGTCGTATGCGACGGTTTCATCGGTAATGTGGCCCTGAAAACCAGCGAGGGCGTCGCCCGCATGATTACGCATTTCCTGCGCGAGGAATTCACCCGCTCCTCACTGGCCAAACTGGTTGCGCTGGCGGCGAAACCCTTGCTGCGCGGCTTCCGCGACAAGATCGATCCGCGCCGCTATAACGGCGCCAGCCTGATCGGCCTGCATGGGATCGTCGTCAAGAGCCACGGCAGCGCCGATGAACTCTCCTTCGCGAACGCGATCAAGGAGGCGGTGCTGGAAGTCAGCAAGAACATACCGCAGCGCATCGGTAGCCAGCTCGAAGCACTCCTGCTCGACAGGAAGGCGGGCTGATGTACGCGCGAATCGCCGGAACCGGGGGCTACCTTCCCGCCAAGGTGCTGACCAACGCCGACCTCGAAAAGATCGTCGACACCTCCGACGAGTGGATTATCGAGCGCACCGGCATCCGGATGCGCCATATCGCGGCCGAGGGCGAGACCACCTGTGACCTGGCCGAAGCGGCGGCGCGGCGCGCGATCGCGGCAGCCGGACTCGTGCCGACCGATATCGACCTCATCATCGTTGCGACCACCACACCGGACAGGGTATTTCCCAGCACGGCCTGCCTGCTCCAGCAGCGGCTCGGCATCCACGGTCCCGCCGCGTTCGATATCCAGGCGGTGTGCACCGGGTTCGTCTACGCCATCAGCGTGGCGGACAAGTTCATTCGCACTGGCGCCGCGCGGCGCGCCCTGGTCATCGGCGCGGATACGCTCTCGCGCATCGTCGACTGGAAGGATCGCACGACCTGCGTACTATTCGGAGACGGTGCCGGGGCGGTCGTCCTCGAAGCGAGCGAGGAACCCGGAATTCTGTCGACCCACCTGCACGCTGATGGCGCTTATCAAGAGATGCTGATGGTGCCCGAAGGTATTTCCCAGGGTTACGACCGCGTCCAGAGCGGCAATGCCTACATAAAAATGCAGGGCGGAGAGGTGTTCAAGTTCGCGGTCAATTCCCTGGAACAGATCGTCGACGAAACGCTCGCGGCCAACCAGATGCAGGTGAGCGACATCGACTGGCTGGTGCCACACCAGGCCAACATCCGCATCATTACCGCCACGGCGCGCAAGCTGAGGCTTCCGATGGATCGTGTAGTCGTTACCGTAGACAGCCACGGGAATACCTCGGCCGCATCGATTCCGCTCGCGCTCGATGTTGCCGTACGCGACGGCCGTATCAAGCGCGGCGAGATCCTGCTCTTCGAGGCCGTCGGCGGAGGATTCACCTGGGGATCGGCGCTGGTGAAATATTGAATGGAGACGGGTGATGAGCAATGAGTAATGGGTGATTAAAATATAATCGAGCGTATCAATAACCCATCACCCATCACGCATTCCTGGTTAGGGACAATCTGCAAAAGGAATCATGGAAAACGAAACAACGTCAATCAGGCGTCTGGCCTTTGTATTCCCTGGCCAGGGTTCGCAATCGGTTGGGATGCTGGCGGAGCTGGCCCAGGCCTATCCGGATGTAATACAGACCTTCCAGCAGGCGTCTGACGCGCTCGGTTACGATCTGTGGCAACTGGTGCAGCAGGGACCGGAAGCGGAGCTCAATCGCACCGATCGCACGCAGCCCGCGATGCTGGCCGCAGGCGTCGCGGTCTGGCGCGTATGGAACAGTAACGGCGGCGTCACTCCAGAGATTCTCGCGGGACACAGCCTGGGCGAATATACCGCTTTGGTATGTGCCGGGGCACTGGACTTCACCGATGGAATCCGGCTGGTGGCCGATCGCGCCCGCTTCATGCAGGAAGCGGTACCACAGGGGCAGGGCGCCATGGCTGCCATCCTGGGACTCGAAGATGATCAGGTCATCGCCGTGTGCAAACAGGCCGAGCAGGGCGATGTGGTCACGGCGGTGAATTTCAACGCGCCGGGCCAGGTGGTGATCGCCGGGTCCGCGGCCGCGGTGGAACGCGCGGTCGCGCTGGCGCGTGAAGCCGGCGCCAAGCGCGCGATCACGCTTCCGGTGAGCGTGCCATCGCATTGCGCCCTGATGAAACCGGCGGCTGAAAACATGGGTCGGGCGCTCGCGAATACAACGCTGCGGAAACCCTCCCTGCCAGTATTGCACAACGTCGATGTCGCGCCTCACGCCGAAGCTGACAGCATCCGCGACGCGCTGGTCAGACAGTTGTACAGCCCGGTGCGCTGGGTGGAAACGGTGCGAGCTATGGAAGCGCGCGGCGTAAACAGCATCATCGAGTGCGGGCCGGGCAAGGTGCTCGCCGGCCTCAATAAACGCATCGGACGCGAACTGGTCACGCTTTCCGTGTACGATCCGGATTCGCTGGAAGAGGCGCTGTCGGTGGTATGACGAAACTGAGCGATGGGTGATGAATGACGGGCGTCATGGGTTTTTCATCACCCATCACTCATTACCCATCACGATCTTATCCGGAGGATCAACTTGCAAAGGCTGGACAACGAAATCGCCCTGGTAACCGGCGCCACGCGCGGAATCGGGCGCGCCATCGCGGATGAACTGGGACGGCTGGGCGCAACCGTCATCGGCACGGCCACGTCAGCCGAGGGCGCCGAGAAGATCTCCGCGCATTTCAATGCGAACTCCGTCAAGGGCTGCGGCCTGGTGCTTGACGTCCGGGACCAGGCGTCAATCGATGCCACACTGAAGATCGCCGCCGAACGCTATGGCGATCCCGGCATACTGGTCAACAACGCCGGCATCACGCGCGACAATCTCCTGCTGCGCATGAAGGACGAGGAATGGTCGGAGATCCTGGAAACCAACCTGAGCTCGGTGTTCCGGCTTTCCAGGGCATGCCTGCGCACGATGATGAAGGCGCGCAAGGGCCGCATCATCAATATTTCCTCGGTGGTCGCCCTGACCGGCAATCCAGGTCAGAGCAACTATGCCGCCTCGAAATCGGGAATCATCGGTTTCAGTAAATCGCTCGCACGCGAGGTCGCCTCGCGCGGCATTACGGTCAACGTCGTCGCGCCCGGTTTTATCGATACCGACATGACACAGGCGCTGTCCGCCGCCCAGCATGAGACGTTGCTTGCGCAGATCCCGCTGAGCCGGCTTGGCAGGCCCGAGGATATCGGCGCCGCGGTGGCGTTTCTCGCCTCGCCGGCCGCCTCCTATATCACCGGTGAGACGCTGCACGTCAACGGCGGCAGGTACATGTCATAAAAGGTTTTTTTGGGAATATCGGGGAGCCGGCGGGAAGCCCACGAGACATGTTTTTTCACTGGCATATCTCGGATCTTTCCAATAAAATACCCGCTCGCGGCTACGGGCTACCATATATTGTGTATGTAGGGAGGAAATCAACACCATGAGCAACATCGAAGAGCGCGTCAGAAAGATCGTCATTGAGCAGTTGGGAGTCAAGGAAGAAGAAGTAACCCGGGAGGCATCCTTCGTCGACGATCTGGGCGCGGATTCTCTTGATACCGTTGAGCTGGTCATGGCGCTGGAAGAAGAATTCGAGTGTGAAATCCCCGACGATGAGGCGGAGAAGATCACTACGGTGAAACAGGCCATCGACTATATCAATACCCATCAAAAGGGATGATCGCCCGCCGCAGGACTGGATCGCGCCAATTCAAGCGCGTCCGTAATCTATAATCCGTATCATGTTCATCTGGCTTGTCACCGGGCCGCTCGCCACAGATACTTATGCCTGAAACCAGGCGCGTCGGCTTCGCCGTCGCGCCGCTCAGGACAAGCAGGTCCGCGGCGGCCGGATATGGCCGCCGCGGAAAACCCTTTAAATCGAGCAGGAAGCTGAACCCTTGAACAGCAAACGACGCGTCGTAATCACCGGGCTCGGCATGGTCGCGCCCGTCGGACTTGGAGTGAGCGAATGCTGGGAAAATATACTGGCCGGCAGAAGCGGGATCAGTCCGATCGACCGTTTCGAAGTGTCGGCATTCCCAACCCGCTTCGGCGGCGCGGTCAAGGGCTTTGAGCCGGCGGACTACATTCCGGCAAAAGACGTCAAGAAGATGGATCCGTTCATCCATTACGGCATTGCCGCGGGTGTTCAGGCGATCCGTGATGCCGGCCTGGAAGTAACGGAACAGAATGCGCACCGCATCGGTGTCGCGATCGGCTCGGGCATCGGCGGTCTGCCCGGTATCGAGAAGGGTTATGACGCCTATCTGAACGGGGGACCGCGCAAGATTTCGCCGTTCTTCGTTCCTAGCAACATCATCAACATGATCTCCGGCAATCTGTCCATCATGTACGGCATGAAGGGTCCGAACATCGCGATCGTCACCGCCTGTTCCACCGGTACGCACAGCATTGGCGATGCCGGTCGCATCATCGAATACGGCGACGCCGATGTGATGATCGCAGGCGGCGCGGAGATGGCCACCTCTCCAACCTGTCTGGGCGGTTTCTGCGCTGCACGTGCGCTGTCGACGCGCAATGATGCCCCGACCGCGGCCAGTCGGCCGTGGGACCGCGACCGCGACGGCTTCGTGCTAAGCGACGGCGCCGGTGTCGTGGTGCTGGAGGAATATGAGCACGCCAGGGCGCGCGGCGCGCGCATCTACGCTGAACTGATCGGCTACGGCATGAGCGGCGATGCGTATCACATGACGTCGCCGCCGGAAAACGGTGAGGGCGCGATGCGCTGCATGCGAAACGCGCTGCGCAATGCCGGCATCAATCCGGAAGCGGTCGACTACATCAACGCCCATGGCACCTCGACCCCGGCGGGCGACAAGGCCGAGACATTGGCGGTAAAAACAGCCTTTGGCGACCACGCCATGCGCCTGGCGATGAGCTCCACCAAGTCCATGACCGGGCACCTGCTCGGCGCCGCGGGCGGTATCGAGGCGATCTTTTCGGTGCTCGCGATCCGCGACCAGGTGGCGCCGCCGACCATCAATCTCGACAACCCGGACTCCGGCTGCGATCTCAACTACGTGCCGCATCAGGCGCAGCCGATGAAGATCGACGTCGCAATCTCGAATTCCTTCGGTTTCGGCGGCACGAACGGGACCCTGGTGTTCAGGAAGTTGAGCTAGACCGCCGCGTCGGCAACCATCGCCATCGGCCCATCGCCCATCTCATGGCGACTCAGGCAAAACAGGACCCGTTCTCAGCTCGCTACGCCGCCGCGGACACACCGGTTAAGGTGCGCCGCATGGATTACGCAGTCGATCTCCTGTCTCTGCACGAGGCCGATCCGGAGCGTTATCCCTGCCTGCTGGAAAGTGTCAGCCATGGTACGCCATCGGCACGCTATGACATCCTGTTCGCCGCGACGAATGAGCAGCTGATACTGGAGCGGGACGGCCTGCGCGGCTCCGTCTCAGAAGAGGCCGCCCCTGATTTCCTCGCCCAGCTCGACCGCTGGTGGCAACGGCACCGCCGGCCGCCGGGTGGTTCTTCGGCGCTGCCCTTTACCGGCGGCTGGTTCGTGTTCCTCTCCTATGAGCTGGCGACGTGCATCGAATCGCGCCTGGCGGGTCTTCCGTTGCCGGCTGATGATCTCCCGCTTGCCATGGCGGTACGCTGCCCGGCCGCGCTGATTCGCGATCATGAGATGGCCTGTACCTATCTGGTGGAAGAAGCGGGACAGGAGGAGTTGTCGGCACGCATGCTGCGGGATCTCGCGGCGGGCGCCGGTCGTGACACGACGGCGCCCGGACCTGAAATCAAGGCCCGGCTGCGGGAAGACGCCCCCGAACGTTTTCTCTCCGGCGTCGAGCGGATCAAGCGCTATATCGTCGACGGCGATGTATTCCAGGTCAATCTGTCCCGGGCCTGGACCGGCACGATCGACCCGACAGTGAGTGACGCGGATCTCTATCGCCGTCTGCGCCGGTGCAATCCCGCGCCGTTTTCGGCCATCGCCCGTATCGGAAGCGCTACGATTATCAGCTCCTCTCCCGAGCGGCTCTTCAGCGTGCGCGGCAGTCGCATCGAAACACGTCCGATCGCCGGCACCCATCCGCGCGGGATGGACGCCAACAGTGACACCGCGCTCTCGCACCGCCTGTTGCAACATCCCAAGGAGCGCGCGGAGCACATCATGCTGATCGATCTCGAGCGCAACGATCTGGGCCGCGTCTGCCGTCCGGGCAGCGTCCACGTCAGTGAGCTGATGACCCTGGAAACCTATGCGCATGTGCATCACATCGTTTCCAACGTGGTCGGCACCCTCGATGAACATGGGATGCCGGGCGGAATAATCCGCGCCGTCTTTCCCGGTGGCACCATCACGGGATGCCCGAAAATCCGCTGTATGGAGATCATCGGCGAGCTTGAGCAATGCGCGCGCGGCGCCTATACCGGTTCGCTCGGCTACCTGGACGGCAATGGCAACATGGATTTCAATATCCTGATCCGCACGCTTCAGCGCCAGGACGGCCGCATCGTCCTGCGCGCTGGCGCCGGGATCGTCGCCGATTCCGATCCCGACCGCGAACTGGCCGAAACCCGCGCCAAGGCACGCGGCCTGCTGCGCGCCCTCGATCTGGAGGACTAGGACTTGCCATCGAGCCTGATCAATGGACAACCGGGACATGCGATCGATCTGCATGACCGCGGCCTTCAGTACGGCGACGGACTGTTCTCCACGCTGGCGGTGAGGGATGGCCGGCCGCAGCTCTGGGAACAACACATCGGACGCCTGCGCGAGGATTGTGGCAGGTTGCGGCTTGCACCGTTCGACGCTTCCCAGCTGCGCGCCGAGGCCGATGCGCTCTGCACGGGGATCGCTCGTGGAGTTCTGAAGATCCTGCTGACGCGCGGCCCCGGTGCGCGCGGATACCGCTTCGACGCCGCTGCGCCGGGCACGAGGATCCTGACCCTGGCGCCGGTTCCGGAGTATCCTGTACAGCATTATCGCGACGGAGTCGCGATACGCATTTGTACGACACGGCTTGGTGTCAATCCTGCACTGGCCGGGATCAAGCATCTCAACCGCCTCGAACAGGTGCTTGCCCGCGCCGAGTGGGACGATGCGGAGATCGCGGAGGGCCTGATGCGCGATGTACACGGCCATATCGTCGAGGGCACCATGAGTAATCTCTTCCTGGTGAGAAACGGCGCACTGCTGACCCCGAGACTCGATGAATGTGGTGTGGCGGGCGTCATGCGCGCAACGATCATTGCGTGGGCGCAGACCAGCGGTATCTCCGTCATGGAGCGTCACGTGGACGATGGGGATCTGGGGCGTGCCGACGAGGTGTTTCTCTGCAACAGTCTGATTGGCGTCTGGCCGGTGCGCCGCGTTGACGGGTTTACATGGCGCTCCGGACCGCTCACCGCACGCATCGCGGCGGCGATCGGCGCCTTCAGCCTGATGCCGGAAACGCCGCGACTTGATTTCGCGCAAGACACGGATGGATCGAACTGAACATGCGAACCTGGCTTCCGAAAATTCTCGGCATCTCGCTCATCATGGCAAGTTTCACGGCGGGCTGGATCCTGATGGACCTGCAGGCCTTTCTGAATCGTCCGCTCGTCCAGAACGGGCAGTCCGTGCTCTACGAGGTCCGGCCCGGCAGTGGACTGATCTCCGTCGCGAGTGACCTGCGCAACCTGGGTCTGATCGAACACCCCTATTACCTGGTGTGGTACGCGCGCTGGCGCGGCAGCGCCGATCGTATCAAGGCGGGCGAATACCTGATCGAGGAACCAATGACACCCGCCCTGCTGCTCGACAAGATGGAGCAGGGCGATGTGATGCGCTATTCGCTGACCATTCCGGAAGGTTGGTCGTTCCGCCAGATGCTGGCGGCAGTGCGCGCGCACGAGAAAATCCGGCATACCCTGGATACCGAGGAGGGCGCCGCCATCATGGAACAGCTCGGCCACCCTGGCGAGCATCCTGAGGGTCGCTTCTTTCCGGACACATATCTGTTTTCCGCCGGCGCCACCGACCTGGCCCTGCTGCGGTATGCCTACGAGGCGATGGCGCAGCGTCTGGAACAGGAATGGCGCGACAGGGCGCCCGGCCTGCCGCTGGAAACACCCTACCAGGCCTTGATCCTCGCCTCGATCGTTGAAAAGGAGACCGGCAGCGCGGATGAACGTCCCCGGATTGCCGGCGTGTTCACCCGGCGCCTGCAAAAGAACATGCGGCTGCAGACCGACCCGACCGTGATCTATGGGCTGGGCGCGCAGTTCGACGGCAATCTGCGCCGCCGTGATTTGGAGATGGACACCCCGTACAATACCTACACACGCGCGGGCCTGCCGCCAACGCCGATCGCCCTGCCCGGGGGAGAGTCCCTGCATGCCGCATTGCATCCTGCGCCGGGGGAAGAGCTGTACTTCGTTTCCCGCGGGGACGGCACGCACCATTTCTCGGCGAGCTTCGATGAACATGCCGGCGCGGTAAGGGACTATCAACTGAACGGGGGACGGGGCCGGAAATGACGTCAGCAGCAGGACGTTTCATCACGCTCGAAGGCATTGAGGGTGTAGGAAAGACGACCAACGTCGAGTTTGTCCGAGGACTGCTCGAGGCGCATGGCGTGGAAGTCGTCGTAACGCGGGAGCCGGGTGGAACCCCGCTCGGGGAAGAGGTCCGCGAACTGCTGCTCGATCACCGCCATGACGGCATGGCCGCGGATACCGAGCTGCTGCTGATGTTCGCGGCGCGGGCGGAACATATCGCACGGGTTATTCGACCGGCCCTCGCCGCTGGCAGGTGGGTAATCTGCGACCGCTTCACCGATGCGACATTCGCCTACCAGGGCGGCGGACGCGGCATCGGTTTTGAACGGGTGGCGCTGCTCGCAGACTGGGTGCATCGCGACCTCCAGCCCGATCTCACGCTGTTGCTCGATCTGCCGGTGGAAACCGGCCTCATGCGCGCCGGTCGGCGTAACAACGCAGACCGCTTCGAGAAGGAGAAACTCGATTTCTTCGAGCGCGTGCGCGACGCCTATCTGCGGCTCGCGCTACAGGAACCGCAGCGCTTCAGGGTCATCACGGCGGACGCGCCGCTCAAACATGTGCAGGCGCGCCTGCAAGAGGTAATGACGGAATGGCTGGCGACCCGGATCAGTTGAACGCACCGCTGCCGTGGCAGTTTCCGCACTGGGAGCGGGTGCGCGCCCTGCGCGAGGCCGACCGTCTGCCGCACGCGCTTCTGCTGTGCGGCCCCCCCGGAATGGGCAAGGGCCACTTCGCGCGCCTGCTCTCTCACGCGCTGCTGTGTGAGACACCTACGGCCGCAGCAATGCCCTGCGGCGCGTGCCGCTCCTGCCGGCTGACGCAGGCCGGGAATCATCCCGACCTCCACCGCTGCGAACCGGAGGAGGATAAATCCATAATCAACATCGATCAGATCCGGGCCATCGGCCATTTCCTGGAACTCAAGGCGCACTATATCGGAAGCAAAGTCGTGGTCATCAATCCGGCGGACCAGATGAATCTGAGCGCCGCGAACGGTTTGCTGAAGATGCTGGAGGAACCACCCTCCGGTGTTCACCTGATTCTGATCTGCAGCCGTCCCGCAGCCCTGCCGGCAACCGTACGCAGCCGTTGCCAGCGCCTGACTCTGGCCCTGGAAGATTCCGCCCCGGCCCTGGACTGGCTGGCCCGGCAACCGGGCGTTGGGCAGGCCGAAACCGCCACCTTGCTGGCTTTGGCCCAGGACGCCCCCCTGGCCGCGGCCGAGCTCGCTTCTCAGGGCCATCTGGAGCGCCGGCAGCAGATGCTGAAGGATCTGCTGTCCATCGTCCGGCTGCAGTCCGACCCGCTCCAAGTAGCGGAAAACTGGCTAAAGTTTGATGCCAAAGCATCGCTATATTGGTTACACGGATGGCTGGTCGACATGATTCGATTTCAGGCTGCGGATCAACCACCCCGTGTAAGCAACCCCGACGGTCAGGACATCCTGTTACGGCTGTCTACCGAGCTGAATGGCCCATGGATGTTCGAGCAACTGGACCGAATTGCCCAGGCCCTGCGTCTGCTGGACGGTTCCGTGAACACCCAACTGCTGCTCGAAGAGGTCTTGCTGCCTTGGGCTCAGCGGAAAAAGGATCCGGTCCCGGCTTGACAAATCTTGCGACATTACTCATTTATCACGCTGATAAATAAATGATAATTACCTCATGAGCGACGCAGCAGGAGCAGCGGAACAGCACCCCGGAGGCAGCCCGCGCCAGGGCATTCTGTCGCTGGCGATCAAGGACAAGGGCTCGCTCTACTCGGCCTACATCCCTTTCTTCAAGGGCGGCGGCATCTTCATTCCGACGAACAAGAGCTACGCCATCGGCGATGAAGTCTTCATGCTGCTCACCCTGATGGAAGAGACGGAAAAGATGCCTGTCGTGGGCCGGGTCTCCTGGATCAACCCGAAGGGCGCCCAGGGACATTTCGTCCCCGGCATCGGTGTGCAGTTCACGGACAAGGACGGCGAAGCGGTACGCAACAAGATCGAGACCTATCTTGCGGGCGCGTTGAAATCCGACCGCATGACCCATACCATGTAGCCTGACAATTCAACCGGCGCGGCATATCTGCCGCGCCCGTCGATTTCCGACAGGCTCTTACCTTTACAAGCGCGCGACACCCCAACAGGAACGAGGCCGATGCTTCTCGTTGATTCGCATTGCCATCTGGATCTGCTTGATCTGCCTCAGCTCGGCGGCAGCCTGGAGGAAGTCATGGAGCGCGCCGCTTCACAAGGTGTGGGGCGGATGCTCTGCGTCTCCATCACTCTGGAGGATTTCCCGCGCGTGCTGGCCCTGGCGAATGCCTGGGAGCACGTTTATGCCTCGGTTGGCGTACACCCCAACGAACGCGACGGCCGGGAACCCACCGTCGCGGACCTCATCAGCATCGCGAAGGCGGAGAGCAAGGTGATCGCCATCGGCGAGACCGGCCTGGATTATTTCCGCGGCAACGGTGACATGGACTGGCAGCGGGAGCGTTTCCGCCGCCACATCGCGGCGGCGCGGGAAACCGGCCTGCCGCTCATTATCCATATGCGGGACGCCGCGGAGGATACCCTGAACATTCTGCGCGAAGAAGGCGGGGCGGGCATCAAAGGCGTGATGCACTGCTTCACCGGCGACCTTGCCACCGCGCAGGCGGCGATCGAGCTCGGTTTCAGCATCTCGTTCTCCGGCATCCTCACCTTTAACAGCGCGGCTGACCTGCGCGAGGTCGCGGCGCGTATCCCGGAAGAATATCTGCTCGTCGAAACGGATTCTCCCTACCTGGCTCCGGTGCCGCACCGCGGCAAACCCAACCATCCGGGGCATGTACGCCAGGTGGCGGAATGCCTTGCTGGCCTCCGCGGAGTGTCGCTGGAACACATTGCGCGCGCCACCACGGACAACTTCTCGCGCCTGTTCGACGTCAGAATAACCGCCTGACGAAGCCTCGGCGTCAGGCCGCCTCAATCGCCAGACGCATCGCCTTATCCAGGGACTCGCGCCGGGAGTGACAATGCGGCGAGAACCGAATCCCGCCTCCGCGCATGGCGCAGATGACACCCTGATCGCGCAGGATCTGGTACAGCCGGGGGGTGGGCAGGGCACGGTGCCGGAAGGTCACAATCCCCGAACGACGTCCCGGATCCCTCGCCGAAATCAGCTCAAGAACAGCAGAATTGCTATCAATAGCATCAATCAGATAAGCGCTATTGCTCAGAATCTTTCTTGATACGGTTTCCAGCCCGGTCTCGAGCAGCAGGGACAGGCTCGCCTCCAGCGCATGGATTCCGAGCATATTCGGACTGCCGCATTCGAAGCGCCGTGCGGAACGGGCGGGACTCCAGTCGGACCGCTCGTAGTCACCCATCGCCTCGATCATGTGCCAGCCGTACTGTCTCAAGGTAATGCGGTCACGCAGCTCCGGGCGCACGTAGAACAGCGCGATACCTTCCGGACCCAGCATCCATTTATGACCGTCGGCGGCGACGAAATCGGCGCCAATGGCCTCAAGATCGAACTCGAGCGCACCCAGGCTCTGAATCGCGTCGACACAGAACAGGATGTCGTGCCGGCGGCAGAATTCGCCAATCCGCTCGAGATCCATACGCAGGCCGGTGGCATACTGGACCGAGCTCACCGCGATCAGCCGGGTATGTTCATCGACGCAGCTGAGCAGGCATTCTTCCGGCGACATTTCACTATCGAGCTCGGCCTGACGCAGCTCCACACCCTGCGCCGCCAGCGATTGCCATACGATGCGGTTCGAGGGAAATTCCTGGTCGGTAGTCACAATGTTGTCACCACTGCGCCACGGCAGGCCGTGGGCAACCAGGGACAGCCCCTCCGAGGTATTTTTCAGGAGAGCGATATCCTCCGGCACACTGGCCTGGATGAGGCGGCACAGGCGCTGACGCAGAGCCTCTTCCGTGCGCAGCCAGCGCTCGTAGGTGGTCACGTTGCAGGCATGACTCTCCTCCGCGAATCGCGTCACCGCGGCAACGGCTCGTCTGGGCCAGGGAGAAACGCCCGCATGATTCAGATGAATACAGGCATCATCCGGCGAAAATTCCGCCGCAATAACCGGATCGACCGCCATGGACATGGGATAACCTCTAGTGAGACGCGTCCGCTTCCAGTTTCCGGCTGGCGTATTGCGCGGCGAATTCGGCGACCTGTCTCTTCAGGCTGCGAAGACATAGTGCTGTGCTCTCGGATCGAGCGTCAACGGCGACCTGTTTCTCCGCCTCAAGGACGGCATGGGAAAGCTCGTACATTCCTAAATAGCAGACCACGCCTTTAAGTTCATGAATAATGGCGGGCACCTCTTCCTCGGCGTCCGTGCGCAGCGCGTTCATCAGACGCTCACTCATATCTTCCAGCGACGCAAAAAGCGCCGACTCCATCCCCCTGAACTTCGGGGTAACTGAATGAGCTACCTGCCCGCTGCGCTCCACTGCCCGGGGAGAGTGGGGCGGCAACACACTGCGGGATGAACCCGCCGGCTCCGTACTTGCGCTGCGGAGAGAACCGATCAATCTCCACAGCCTCCGCTCATCAAGCGGCTTCAACAAACAGGCGTTTATTCCGTAGCACGCCAGATTCTCCGGGGTATCGAAAAAGATATCAGCGGTCAGGGCAATGATCGGCACGGATCGGTATTCAGGCCTCGCCGAGCGAATGTGTCGTGCCGCCTCGCTGCCATCCATTCCGGGAAGATGAATATCCACGATCACGAGATCATAAACCTGCTCCCTGGCGCGTTCGAGCGCCGCGAGCCCATTGTCGGCCTGGGTGACGATCAGGCCTCGGGTCTCCAGCACCGCGGTAATCAAGGCGCGATTGAACTCATTATCCTCAGCGAGCAACACACGGACTCCGTCGTAACGAAGGCCAGCTGATGGCCCGTTCAGCGCCGGCTGCCCCGGATATGTCGTGGGCATCCCGAGCAGTTTGCATATATTGTGATAAAGAGCTCCGCCTCGAACGGGCTTCTCCATGATGACCGCCCGCGAGCCGATAATTTTCTCAGCCTCGCCCGCATCCTGACGGTTCAACAACAACAGCAAGGGGATTTCACATCCTTCACCGATGCTGTCCAACAAACCATTCAGACCAATCGCTCCGGAAACACCATCCATGATGCCAGCGCCTATGACAAGAACATCGTAGGGGTCTCCCGTGGCTTCCGCCTCCTCGATCATGGGTTTTATCTGGGTGCGTGACCGGGCCTGATACAGATTCATTGACCAGCCCAGGAGAAGGTTACGCACAGACCTGAAGGCGGGTTGATAGTCATCGTAGAGCAAAACCTTGCGTCCACGCATTCTTTCATCAAGGGTGATATCGCGTATCGACGGTTGTTTCAGGCAGTCGATGGTGAAATGGAATCGGGATCCCTTTCCGTGCTCGCTTTCCACACCCAGATCTCCATCCCATAACTCGACCACCCGGGTGACAATCGACAGGCCAAGTCCTGTGCCGCCGTAGCGGCGTGATATGGAAACATCTCCCTGGTGAAAGGGAGCGAATATCCCGTTCATAACCTCAGGGGGCATACCAATCCCGGTATCGCTGACGCTCACCTCAATGATGGCCCGCTCTCCGGCCGCATCCCTGACGGCGACATGCACATCTACGTGGCCGGCCTCGGTGAATTTGATTGCATTGCTCAGCAGGTTGAAAATGACCTGATTGATGCGGCCCGGGTCTCCGACAAGACGGGTGGGGACATCGGAGTCGATCAGCATCGAAAGCTCGATCTTCTTATTGCCCGTCTCCGCGCTCATCATGCTGATTACATCCTCGAAATCAGCACGCAGATCGAATGGAACCTGTTCCAGGTGAACCGTTCCGGATTCCAGCTTCGAGAAGCTCAGGATATCATCGATCATCCGCTTTAATTGGTTCGATGCCTGCCCGATGATACGCGCGCACTCATGAACCGCCTCGTTGTCCGCCGAGGCGTTCAGAAGGGATTCTATCTTCGAGGCATACCCGATAATCGAGCTCAGAGGCGTTCTGATCTCGTGGCTCATGTTGGCGAGGAACACGGCCTTGTTACGCCCGGCATCCAGCGCCTCCTTGCGCGACTGGTCGAGCTCTCGATTCTTCTCCTGCAGCGAGGTTATGGTGTTCGTCAGCTGTTGCGACAGCTTCTTGAACTCGGTGATATCCTGCAGCATCCCGATCAGGCGCGTGGAAGAAGGCTCATTGGTCCGGATATAACAGTAAAACCAGTGGTAAGCCCCATCCTTTACTTGCCAGCGGTACTCGAATTCGTGATAGCCTTGATTCTCTATGGAAACGAGGCCGGACAGAAATCGACCCATGTCTTCCGGATGCATTCTGTCGACCCACAGCCCGGCATCGTTCACGAATTCCTGCGCATCGAAACCGGTGAGGGTTTTCACGCTCTGTGTCATGAAAATGACCCTGCGGTCACCGCTCGCTTCGGCATGGAAGACGGCGACGGGCAGGGATTCGAGCAGGAGAGAAAGTTTGTTGGTGGCATTTATGACTTCTTCCCGCAGCAGGGACTGTGATGATTCCATCGCAGTCGCCATGTCGTTGAAGCCGCTTTCCAGCGCGCCGAGCTCGCCGCCCGACAGGCAATCGACGCGGGTATCGAGTCTGCCTTTCCGGATACCGTCTACCGCCCGGCTCAGGCGCATGATCGGTCGCACGATGCCTTTCCCCATCCAGAAGGCAAGCACGGCGCAGAGCAGAGATGATCCCAGGGTCAACAGAACGATGTTTCGAATGATCTCCCGCTGGCGCGCGAGGGTACCCGATCGCGAGAGCCTCAGCTCAACCTGACCGATGGCGGAATAATTCTCCAGGAAGGTTGCTGGGTTTTCCTGTAATTGCTCCACATTGTCTGAAATCACTATGCCGGAGCGCTGAACCGGGGCGGTGAACTGCAATAACAGGTGTTCCAGGGGAGCCTTGCCGGCAGAATCACCGCTCCATTCCGCGCCGACGGCATGTGCGACGGTTGCTCCGCTGGCGTTCAGGATGGTCACATCGTATACGTCATCTTCTCCCGCTACGACGCCGGCGAGTGTCGCAAGCTGTCTGGCATCTTCGGAAAACAGGGGAAATTCACTTTCCCGCGCCAGGTGACGCCCCAGAACATCGCCCCGCTCGCGAAGCGTGGTTTCACTGTCCTGAATGCGAGCATCCGCCAGATAGATTCCCAGGATAAGGCTGATGATGAGCAGAGGTATCAGGGTCAGCAACAGCATTCGCGTTCTGATGCTGATATTATTCATTTCTGTGCCCTCCAGGTCTCCGCCTGTTCCAGCTGGATCAGGGACTGGGTCAGATATTGGCCCGGACGGACCCTGATCTTGAGTGACCGGGCAACCGAATCATTGATTGCGACGTTGAAATATTCCGGGTACTGGGGCGGGGGAAGATGCCATGTTCCGGCGTCATCGTTTCCGGGCGCCAGCGCCGCCCGAAGCGCGATTTCGGCCGCCTGGCGCCCGATCTGTTCAGGATCGGTATAGATCGCCCCCAGGGCGCCTGCATCGACGAAGGCCCGGGAGAATCCGATCACAGGTATCTCCTTCTGGTAGGCCATGTAGAGCAGCCATTTCGCAATATTGGGGGTTAAGGCATCGGCGTCGGGAATGGCGAGGATAACGTCATTTGAACCCAGGACGCTCTTGATGCCGTCTATCGGTTTACTGACCGACGATAGGTCGATAGTGCTCAGGTTGAGTCTGCTGTTTACCGCAGCCGCGCCGAGCGCCTCCACCAGATGCAGTGAACGTTTTCCGAGCATCACTCCGCAGCGCCTGTGGCGGGGCAGGGCGAGCTGAATGAACCGGATCTGCCGGGCGATGGGCTGCTCGAGATAGATTGCTGAAACAGGACCCGCGTCCTGATACGGATCAGACCTCCAGATCGCCTCGAACGCATCACGGGTCGTCAGGATGTTGAGGATGGCGCCTTTCCCTGGAGCCGATTTTATCGTTTCCGCCGCACGCGTCCCTATGGGGACAATAAGGTCATAATCGTCACGGGATATCACATCGGAACCCGGTTCATCGGATTCCTGTGGCGGCAGGGTCAGTTGTGTGAGGTCGAATGGAATGGCGCGTCCGGCAGATCTCAGCAATGTCCTGGAAAAGCCCCCCGCGGCAAGCTGGTAGGGTTTGCCGTCGCCGCTCAGAAGCAGCAGGACCTTATAGGGAGTCGCCCCGAACACTGCGGACGAGGCGGGGAGAAGCATGAGCGCCGGGAACAACATAATGACCAGCCGCATCCAGCTGCGCCATAAATTACGGCTTGAGAAAATCCTGGGACTCATTCCAGATTAATCCGCCTACATCCTCACACTTAATTGCAAATAGGTCCTTCTGTCGAAGATGTTTTCCTCCTGGAATTCCGCATACGCCTCGTTCAGGAAATTCTGGACGAGCACACTGATGTTGGACTCCAGATTTCCAAGACGAAATTTTTTCGCCAGTTTCGCGTCCCATCTTCTGTAGGACGGCAGATAATTTCCATCGCCGCCCCAGTCCAGGTCACTCAGGAAAAAGAACGCCATACTGGCCTGGAAACCGCTGTCGAATGCATGGCTCGACAACATGCTAAAGGTATGCGTGGGCACTGCATTGTTGATGCGCTCATCATAACGCACTGGCTGGCTCCCTTCGATCTGCCGGATGATCCGACCAGCGGCATCAGCGTAGGCATACTGAAGTGTAACCAGTGAGTTCCGTCCGGGGTGGTAAATGAGCTGAATCTCGGCGCCGGAGGTGTCGGTATACCCGTCGTTGACTCGGACAAAACTGCCGGCCGCTTGCCCTGGAGGCAGGAATGGCGAGATCGCGTCGGGATAGGTGAGATCCCGGGGATGGGTGATGATATCATCCATATATTCCTGAAATATCTTGAAGTCGACCTCGAATCGGGACTGAGGGAAGATTCCTCGGTATCCGATCTCATATGACTCTATTGATTCCGCCTCAATGTCCTGATCCGATACGAATTGAATATCCAGCACGGTGCCATCTCCAAAACGGACGGCGTTGAATTCGTAGTTTTCGTAGATTGATGGCGATCTCAGTGCGCGCGTGGCCACCGCGCGCAGGGTGTGGTTGGCAAACAGCTCGTAGTTCGCCGCCAGTCTGGGCGAGACATGAGTCCCGATGATACCGTTGTCCTCGATCATGGCGCCGGCGTTCACGGTCAGGGAATCGCTCGCCGTCCATTCGGCGTTCGCGAACAGGCGACGTATGTAATCGCTGCGCGGCTCAGATGTGCCCAGGATCTGAAAACTCTCGAGGGTGTCGATCCGGAAACTGGCGCCCCACACAAGCCGCCAGTCCTCGCCAGGGGCGAGTGTGTGCTGGATCTCGACATCGTCGCGCCTGGCGGTCCCGTCATACCGACTGATCGACAGTTTCTGATCCGGCTGTCCAAAAAAAAATGGGATCAGCGCGGGGTCGACGCCGAAGAGGGCGGACAAGGGTCCGATCTGGTAGATATCAGACCAGTCGAGATAATTGGTATAGGCCTGTACGTGTATCTCGCTCATCGCGCTCACCGCGTGACGCCAGCGCGAATAAATAAAGTAGCTTCTGGTATCCTTGTCGCGATCAGGCGAGGTGAGCGGGCTCTGTCCCCAAGCGCCCACGGGGCCCTGGGTCAGGCCCATTTGCACATCGACACTATCATTCGGCGTTACATCGTAAACTGCCCGCATGGATACGCCACTCAGGGATTTTCCATCATTCACATCCCCAAAGCCGTCATCCTCGCGGTGACTCGCCGTCACACGGTAATCGAGATCATCAATGCTCGCCGAATAGCGCAACATTCCCGCGCGAGTCTCCAGTGA
>JADLET010000193.1 GCA_020845975.1 Gammaproteobacteria bacterium
CGCCATCTTCTTGCTGGAAAAATAGGCCGCGATGTACTTTGCGTCCTCCACGCTCGCCACCGTCGCCGCCATGCCGGCCATGGTGTCGTTGTTGGCGCGCTGACCACTCTGGAAATCCCGGACCTGCTTGACGATGTAACCTTCGTACTGACCCGCCAGGCGCGGGAAATCTGCGGCAGGACTGTTGCCGTCCCCGCCGTGACAGCCCGCACACAGGGCGGCCTTGGCCTCACCCGCGGCGGCATCCCCGCCCTCGAACGCGGCAAGCGCGCTTCCAGAGCCGAACGACATCACCGCACCCGCTAACACCCCACTGAAGACAACGCGCATCTTGGCCATGTAATCCAATCCCATAATATTTCCCGCCTGTTTTTATAGATTATTGGACCGGTATCCTCTGTCGGGACACTTCAGGCATAGCCCTTGACGAGAATAGGACCCTCCGAGAGGTTACAAGGATAACACAATCATTTCTCATGAAAAATCATTGTGGGACCGGGCGCGAACCGCACCGGCCCATGCGTCCCTGACATCCAGCGCCCCGCACAGAGCCGGAAGCAAACGTATTTCACGTCAGTAAGTTGCAGGCGACACCTCAGGTCGCGGCGCGACCGGAGAACCGGGCGCGGACGAGCACGATAACCGACGACAAGATCAGGCCGAACAGCAATCCGAGCATTATGAGCGGAACACGCCGGGGCGAGGAAATCTCCTGCGGGGGCACGGCCGGGTCGATCACCTTGAAGGCGTACTCATCGAGTGATTTCGCCACCATGATCTTCTTGATCTTCGCCTCGATGAGCTGGTAGATCGCCTGCTGCATCTCGACCAGACTGGTCTCGGCAAGTTGTTCCTTCAGGTAAACAATGCTCGTCTCCGCCTCACGGATCGCCTCCGCGCGCCGCTCGGCATTGATCCTTTGCACAAGACGATTCGACCATTGCGCGGCGAAATCCGGATCCCGCCACTCGATCGCCAGGGTCACCAGGCCGCTCTTGACGTCCCTGCTGACGAACCGCACCTTGCGATTGAACACCTGATAAGCGTCCCATGCCGTCGGCGCCTCTTCACCTTCCCGCCATGCTCCGCGCGCGGCATCCCAGCGCTCGGAGAACAGCACGGGCATGAGTTTTTCCTCGCGGATAAACGCGTCGGTGAATACACGTGAAGTGAGCACGGCCAACGCCTCGGACGAATCGCCGCCGCCCGCACCGATCCCGGCGAGACTCTCCAGCGCGCCGAGCTGCAGGAGTGAACCGCCCGCCTTTTCGGTATTCTCGACCGGAACGAGCAGGGTTTCTGCCCGGAAGATGGGGGTCGCCAGGAAGGCGAATGCCGCGGTCGCCGCGACGCAAACCAAGGTAACAGCACCGATCAGGACGCGCCCGGCGACGAGCGTGCGCCAGACGTCAACGAGGTCGATCTCATCGTCCTCGTCGCGGTAGACGTTCGGCGCCGGATAACGCTGGCGGGTTTTGTCATCCATCAGGCCGCGTCCAGAAAGTACCGCCGATTATGAAGCCAGCGTAAAAACAGATCGAGGCTCAGAATACGCCGACGACATCGAGACTGGCCGCGGTGAGCGCGAGCTGGTACAGGATCTGGCTGACGCTCGTGATCAGCTTGAGCTTGCTGAGACGCTCGAGCTTCATGGGCACCACGACCGTGTCACCCGGTCCCATGATGATCCGTGCGCCGAACCAGCCGGAATCCGGGCTCACCGACCCATCGGCATGGATCACGTAGATCGCCTTTGCGTTCCCGCTCTCGGCGACGTTGCCGCTGAAACGGATATAGTCGTCGCGATCGAGCTTTGGATTATAGAGGTGCGATGTCGGGTTGTACACTTCACCGATCACGGTGACTTCCTCGGGTTTCTGCGGGATGTACAGGCGATCGCCGACATTGACGGAGATGTCATAGTCTTCTTCCCGCATCAACTGCTCGAGATCGATCACCACCCGCCCGGTCGCGCGCGCGACATGAAGCTGTTTGAGCAGCAGCTGTCCTTCAACGGTGGCCTCATCGCTATCCGCCGGCTTCATGTTCGCCAGCTCATGCTCCAGGCGAAGCGCGAGTTGATCGAGCGAGTCCTGCTCGCGCTGGCGCACCGATTCACGCAGAAACACCGCGGCGTGGGGGTACGCCTCCGGCGTCAGCCCGCCCGCGCGGCGGATGACTTCGGACAGCTTGTCGCCGCGCGCCACCGGATAGCTGCCGGGAAAGCGCACCTCCCCCCTGAGTTCTATGCTGCCGGCCTCGTCCCAGCGCGGGACCCGCCGCACGATCAGCCGGTCATAAGCGGCCAGCGACATGTCGGCGGCGCTATCACCATTCAGCACCGCGGCGAGATCGATGTCGTGGCGCGACATTTCGCGACGGTCGCCCGCGACGACATCATGCCGGGTCAGCTCCAGCGCAAGCGTGTAGGCGCGGTCCGTAAGCCCACCCGCCGCGCGCAACAGATCGCTCACCCGCATGCCGGGCGAGAGCGGATACTGCCCCGGATGATGCACCATGCCGTCAATCCCGACCACGGGCAGAGGTTTGCCGGGCGAGGACTGTACCCCGCTCAGCGCCAGCAGCGGCCGGAGCGTTGCGTCGCGATCCTCGTCGACGGCAAACACGTGGACCTCGTCCTCCGGCTGCAATTCGGGATTGCGCGCCGCGTCCGCGCCGGCCAGCGCCGCGGCAAGATCGGCATCAAGGAACTCGATATTCCGGGTATCCGAATCATGACGCATGATCAGGAGATAGCGCGCATCCGCCCTGGGCCGCAGCTCGGTCAATGCCGGGATGAGATCCGTCAGGCGCATGCCGGGGAACCACTGAAATTCACCCGGCCGGTTGACATGACCAGACAGCGAGACGGCGCCGGTGACGCGCTCCAGCACGGACTCGATCCGGACCACATCCCCGTCGCGCAGTTCGATCCGTCGTTCCTCCGCGCTCGTCAGGTCGAGGTCGAGCAGGATACGCTCATGACCGGAGCCGACGCGCTCGATCCTGGCCTTGCGCGGGAAGGCCTCCGGCAGCAGTCCTCCCGCAAGGTTGATCAGATCCTCGACGGTCTTCTCGTCTTTGAGCTCGTAGATCGCCGGACGGCGCACCTGGCCCGCGATGCCGACCTGACTGCCGCTCGACGGCACGAAGATCACGTCTCCCGGCATCAGGCGCGCGTCGCCGCGGGTATCGCCGCGCAGCAGCAGATCGTACAGATCCAGCCGGGAAACGGACTTCCCGTTCCGCTTGAGCTGTATGTCGCGCAGACTGCCAACCGGCTTGACGCCACCACTCACGAGCAGCGCGTTGGTGAGGGTGGACATTCCGCTCACCACATAGGAGCCGGGAGTGTCCGCGTCACCCAGCACGAAAACCCGGATCGAGCGGATCCGGCCCAGGGTGACCGATGCGCTCACGCCACTGAGCTGCCGCTGCACGCGGGTCTGGATCTCGTCCTGCAGACGCGCGAAGGTGAGCCCGGCGACCGACAGCGGGCCGATGCCGGGGAACAGCAGGGCGCCGTCCCGTGTAATGGTCAGCTCGTACTGGTTATTCTCCTTGC
>JADLET010000194.1 GCA_020845975.1 Gammaproteobacteria bacterium
GGGTACGGGTTGAAGATGCTGGATGGACATGAGGTCCCTGCTACCCTGTCGAGTCGACTATGTTAACTTAAAACCCTCTTTGAAAATAGAGGGTTAGATTCGAGTTGGGCGGGACGGTCAGCCCAGATCACCGCGTAGCGCCTGCAGCGCGGCGAGGGCCGCGAGACCGGCTGTTTCGGTCCGCAGTATGCGCGGACCGAGGCGCAGGCCAGTGAAACCCGCCCGTCGCGCCTGTGCGATCTCCTTGTCGCTGAGCCCGCCTTCCGGGCCGATCAGCAATGTGACCCGTCCTGCCGGGGGAAGTTGCAGTCCGCTCAGGGTGGTATCGGCGGCGGGGTCGAGCACCAGTCGCAATTCTTCCTCGGTCGCGGACATGGGGCCCAGCCAATCGACCAGCGTCATGACAGGCAGGAGTTCCGGCAGGCGCGTACGTCCGGATTGTTCGCATGCGCCCGCGATTACCCCTTCCCAGTGGCGGCGACGGCGCTCGCGCCGCTCCCCTTCGAGGCGCACCTGGCTGAACTCTGTCTCCAGCGGGATGACGCGCTCGATGCCGAGTTCCACCGATTTCTGCAGGGTAAAGTCCATACGCTCGCCGCGTGAGATACCCTGAGCAAGCGTGATGGATAGCGGAGATTCCCGGTTGACGTCGAGGAATTCGCCCACGGTGACGATCGCCGAACCCCGTTCGACCGCACTCAGTGTCGCTTCGTATTCGCCTCCATCCCCATTAAATAGGTGTACCGGGGCTCCGGGTTTCAGTCGCAGCACACGCAGCAGATGATTGGAGGTGGATTCCTCCAGTGTCACGCAGGCGCCGGAGGCGAGGGTCTGGGGCAGAAAGATGCGAGGTATGCGCATGTCCTCAATCCATTGTAGCTGTCGCGAGACTATCCCACGCGACTTGCGCCATGAGCTCGATCTCATCCGTCGTAATCACGTAGGGCGGCATGAAATAGATTACGTTGCCGAGCGGGCGCAGCAGCACACCGTGTTCCAATGCATGGCGATAGACGCGCAGCCCGCGCCGTTCCTGCCAGGGATAGGGTTCGCGGGTGTGTCTATCCCGCGCCATCTCGATCGCAAGGATCATGCCGCACTGACGTACCTCGGCGACATGGGGGTGGTCCGCGAAGCGCGCGCCGGCGGCGGCGAGGGCTTCGGTTAGCCCGATATTCCGCTCAATGACGCGGTCCTGCTCGAAGATATCGAGAGTCGCGAGCGCGGCCCGGCAGGCCAGGGGGTTGCCGGTGTAGCTGTGAGAATGCAGGAAGGCGGTCAGATGGTGGTAGTCGGCATAAAAGGCCTGGTATACCTCTTCACGTGTGAGCACCGCGGAGAGTGGCAGATAGCCGCCAGTCAGTCCCTTGGACAGGCAGAGGAAATCGGGGCTGATGCCGGCCTGCTCGCACGCGAACATCGTGCCGGTACGGCCGAAGCCCACGGCGATCTCATCGGCGATGAGGTGGACGCCATATTCGTCGCAGGCCGTGCGCAGCAGGGCGAGGTAGGCCGGATCGTACATGCGCATGGACCCCGCGCATTGCACCAGCGGCTCCACGATCACGGCGCAGACCTCTTCATGGTAGCGTTCCAGGGTTTCGCGCATCGCACTGAAAAGGCGCGTCGAATGTTCCGCCCAGCTTTGGCCCGGTTCGCGCCAGAAGCAGTCGGGCGAAGGCACCGGAATGGACTGCATCAATAGAGGATGGTAGGTCTTTTTGTACAGGGGAATATCGCCCACTGACAGTGCGCCCAGGGTTTCCCCATGGTAACTGTTTGTTAAATTAACAAATTTATTCTTGTTGTTGCGGCCAAGGTTGCACCAATAGTGGAAGCTCATCTTCAGGGCGACTTCCACCGCGGACGATCCGTTGTCGGCGAAGAAGCAGCGCGTAAGGGCGGGGGGGGTGATCCGCACCAGGCGCTCGGCCAGTTCCAGTGCGGGCAGATGGGTGAATCCGGCCAGCATCACGTGTTCGAGTTCGGCGAGCTGATCCCGTACCGCCGCATTGATGCGCGGATTGGCATGACCGAACAGATTCACCCACCACGAGCTGATAGCGTCGAGGTAGCGCCGGCCCTCGAAATCCTCCAGCCAGACGCCGGCGCCGCGGCGGATCGGGATCGGCGGCAGCGACTCGTGATCCTTCATCTGGGTACAGGGGTGCCACAGGACGGCGAGGTCGCGTTCGGCGATTGCGGCATTGCCTGTCGCCGGTTCCATGGCTGCTGTCATAATGTGTTGGAACCCCCGCTAGATGCCTTCCACGAAATCCAGATTAGAAGTAGTTTATCTGCCGCTTGAGTTTAGTATTATGCTCGGTGTAACGGGTGGGTGCTTGCATGCCCCCCGGTATCGTTAGACTAACCGAGATTTGTTCTCAACGCTGTCTTTGTCCGACGCTCGCTTCGGGGGACAGCCATTTATCGTTGAAGGAGATATGTAATGACCGTATTGGTGGCGAAACCAGCCCCGGATTTTACCGCGACCGCTGTGATGCCGGACAACAGTTTCAATGAGAGCTTCAAGCTGTCGCATTATCGCGGCAAGTATGTGGTGCTGTTCTTCTACCCGCTCGATTTTACTTTCGTGTGTCCCTCCGAGCTGATCGCCTTCGATCATCGCCTGGACAAGTTCCAGAAGCGTAACGTCCAGGTCATTGGATGCTCGGTGGACTCTCATTTCAGTCATCTGGCCTGGAAGAACACGCCGGTCAACAAGGGTGGCATCGGCAATGTACAGTATCCTCTCGTCGCAGATCTCACCAAGAGCATCGCCCGGGATTACGATGTGCTGGTGAACGACGCCGTCGCCTTGCGCGGTTCTTTTCTGATCGACAAGGAAGGTATCGTGCGCCATCAGGTAGTGAACGACCTGCCGCTCGGCCGTAACATCGACGAAATGCTGCGCATGGTCGATGCCCTGCAGTTTACCGAGCAGCATGGAGAGGTTTGCCCTGCTGGCTGGCAGGAAGGCAAGATGGGCATGAAAGCCTCGACCAGCGGTGTGGCGGAATATCTGGCCGAGAAGGCCGCCGAGCTTTAAACCACGGCGCGTTCGGTGAGTCGGGGGGCGGCCGGTGGTCGCCTCCCGCTGACGGGAGGTGGCCAGGTTAACCGGTGTTGCGAATTTTCTCCTCGAGGCCGAGATCGATCTCATCCACATTGAGATTCTTCAGATGGTCATCGAATTCACTGATATTCGGGGTGTCGACATCCTCTTCCATAACCAGCTCGGGGGAGGTTGCCTCTGATGGACGCGCCCCGGTTCGCGCATCAGGTCCCCCCACCTTCTCGATTGAATCCGGTTCTGTTCCCTCTGTCTCTTCCATGACCAGTTCGGGAGTGGCAGCCTCGGGTGGAAGAGATTCATTTGGGGTCTCTGATTCATCCAGCATCTCCGAAGGGCCTGGGTCCGTTACCTCCATCTCCATTTCCGCCGGGCTATCTTCATGTGAGGCTGTGGCCTCGTTCAGGACTGGAGGCGTTGATTCCTGGGTGCTCGCCGCCTCGGTGATTTGCGTGACAATCGATGGTTTGGTGTCATCGAAGGGAGTGGGTGCCACATCGGGCGTGGCTGTGGCTACGGACGCATCCTTGTCTTCGCGGGGCGAGTTTTCCGCTGCTTCCTCCTCGTCCTCTTCGTCGGCGGATTCCGCACTGCCTCCGAAGAGCTTGCGGTAAACCAGGAACAGCGCGCCGCCGATAAGCGCGTTCAGCAGGGTTACAATAGTGATGACCAGTATCCAATTGACAGACGCTGGCTCATCGTTCAGTTCCTCGTCATCTTCAACGGTATCGTCTTCGGTAACCGCCTCTTCTTCCTGTGGTTCGTCCTCATCGGCGACGGGGTCTTCCTCGTTCGGCGATACAGGGAGGCCGAAGCTCAGGGGCTTCCCTTGATAATGGATCGGCTTACCGTTCGGCCGCTCAGCCTCGATATCAAGCACAAGCTCATAACTTCCCTCCGGCGGATATGCCTCGAGCCCAAGCCGCCACTCACCTGGGCTCATGCGAATCACTGGATGGGTCTCGGCCTGCCCTTCTTCACTGGTGATCGTGGCCGTCGCCTGCAGGGTCTCCGGGTCTATGATTCCGGCGCGCGGAATCACGAACAGGGCAGTTCCGTTTTCGTCCGTACGGACGTCGGCGATTACCGGACTTTCGACTACCTCGATATCCTGTCTGTGCTGGCGCTTGAACGTGGTGCCGTCGACGTCCACGACAATGGTATGTGGTCCGGGTTCCTCGGATGCTGACAACTGCGTACTGAATACTCCGTCGCCGGCAACGATGTCTCCGTCACGGCCGTTATCGAACAGCGGTCGTTCGGGGGCGGGGCCTTCCGCGGAGCTCTCCAGTACCTTTACTGTGAGGAAATTGAGAAACTCCTTGCTCGTGATGGGCTGGTTCTGTTGAGTAAAGCGGACCAGGAGGTCATGCATGTCGCCGGACAGGACTTGGTTGGGAAGTTCCGTTGCGACGACGCGCAGGTTGCTCACTACCATTACGCGGTTGTCGGGATCGGTTTCCGCGTTGACATGCCAGATGCCGGTCGTCGGTTTTTCGATAGTGATCAGATCGTAACGCGCATCACTGTGCCAGCGCGCATTGGGAGGCATGTGCGGTGTATCGAATGTCGCGCCGTCCGGAGTGGTCAGCGTGGTCGCCGGAGCGCCTTTCGCGCGAAAGACCAGCAGGGTGAGCTCTTCGATGCTGTCATCGACCAGGACCTGATTGTCGATCAGTGGCAAGGTATCGGGATTCGCAGCCTTCTCGAACATGCGGAGGAAGATCCGTTCGAGTGCCTCCGCAGTGTCGGCGCGTTCAAACCAGCCGCCGGTGGAGGCGGAGAGCTGTTGGAGGAGAGTCTCATCCGCGCCATCAGACAGCGCGATGCTATACACTTCAACGCCCGCCGATTGCAGGCGGGGCAGGATCTCGCCCGTGATGCGCGCGCGGGACAGGCGGTCCGACTCCGGAGTATCGGATATGTCCACCAACCCGTCGGTGAGCAGGATGACGCTGCGGTGAACGACGGGTGCGGTGTCTTTCCAGTTCCAGCTCGCTTTGTCCAGGGCGGATTCAATGTCGGTGAAAAGACCTACCGATCCAATCTGGTCCGCGGCTCCCTTGGCTTGTTCCCGCCAGGCAGAGTTCACCTCGCCATAGCGGACCAGCATGTTGACGTAACGCGCAAACGTCCACACACCCGCCTGCGTCCCGGATGGCAGCAGTCCTGTCAGCAGCCGCAGCGCGGGTTTGCGCAGATTGGCGGGGTCGTTCTGTTTCATACTGCCCGAGACATCGATCAGGATGCGGATGTCGTAGGTCGGTGCTGTCGCCTCGGGCGGAGGTGTCGCTGCCACAACGGATCCGGCTACGGAGAGGGTCAGCAGCAGGCTTAAAATGAGATAGGGTAATTTCACTGTTCGAGCCACGTCCTGGTCAGGCTTCTTGTACGGGGTTATCGGAATTAACTGATTGATTCTTTAGGTACGTTATAATCACGCGCGGCTGGCGGTGAATATCAACATCCCCCGGTACTTGAGCCGGCAGGTGACGACAGGGAGGCAGAGGGATATATGCAATCGTTTTTTACCGGTGGCAAGGGGCGGCGGGCGCTCGATGGAGCCAAGCAGTTCACGACCCTGATCGGGAGCGCGACCCGTCTGACGGGAACCCTCCGCGGCAGCGAGAACTGCATTGTCAACGGCACCGTCGAGGGCCACTGTGAAATCGATGGGACTCTGGTGGTGGGCGAGACTGGGCGCTGGCATGGGAACATCGCTGCCACGCTGGCCATTATCTCCGGGGAAGTTGTCGGCGATATCGTGGCAGGGGAGAAGCTGGAATTGAGCTCATCCGCCCGCGTCACCGGCAATATCACAAGCCCGGTGGTGGCCATGGCGGAGGGCGCCATCCATCAGGGCGGGATCAAAATGACCCGCGAAGGTGGTGGTGTGTCGAGTTTCCAGGAAAAACGCAAGGTCACGCCCGATTCCGAGCCATGATCTCCGGTCGTGGTCCCGTCAGCTCGCGCAAGGCTTGCCTTATTTCCAACTTTTTTGCTAGGGTATAGCGGTCAATCCTTTCCGCCGTCGCACCGGTCCGGGATGGTTGGCGTGGGGAGATAATCTGCTTGTAACCAACGATAACCACTGCAGTGGAGGTAGGCATGTCTGCTCGTGTCAAATCAGCAAGTGATCATGATGGTGTTCTGGTAATCGCCCTCGGTGTAATCGTCCTGTCATTGGGACTGTTCGCCAAGTACGTATTGATAGGTTAAACGATCCGGCGCGGGTTATCCGCGCCGGTTCTCTCCCTGCGGTTCGGCTGCCTTTTTTTCGACGCGTCCCGGCTTCGTGATGGTCTTTTCTACCGGTCGATAGTGCTGTACCAGCGTGGACTTATGCTGGGCGAAGCGGTTCAGGCGTTATACAAAGACCGCGCGCTCAGCGCCTCTAACCAGCGAGGGCGGCTGGCGCTCGATACGCGCGAGCCCGGGGTTGATCGCGTCCTCCGTGATCATGATGCTCATCCCGATCAGGTTCATTATTCCCTCTATATCCTCAGGCCTGGCAAAATCCTGTCGCAGGTTTTCGAAGTGGAAACGGTTGAGATAGAGCACGTTCGGTCGCTGGCCGTGCAGCCCTTCGAAATTGTTCGCGATGCGGTAGATGAAGCTCAGCATGGATGTACCCCGTTTCCGGCATCTAAGGTTGCAGCTCCTAGCGGCATGTCTGCCGCAGACCTTTAAATTCATCTCCCTCTCAATGTTGTCGATCGAGGCCGTTCTTATCAATTGAAAATATAAGGAATTTGTACATATATTGACCAATTACCTTTCTTTATTTATGGTATTCGCGTAGTAATACTGCAACGGTGCGACGGCGTTTTTAATTGCGGATAACCACAAGAAAGGAGGTGACCTATGGCCAGCCAGAGAGACGCAGCGTCAGATGATGGAGTGCTCTGTATCGGAATAACCGTGATCACATTGATCTGCGGCTTCCTCGCGGTAGCGTTGGTGGGTTAAGTACTCTCGCCAGCCGAAGGGCTATCAGCACGTTAGCAACGAGGTAAGCCTATCCGGACGACAGGCCGGTTCCAGCAATGGGGCCGGCCTTTTTAGTTGCGATAGCAGGTCGTCCCAATCGCGCGGTCGCTGCATTCAATGCCGGCTGCTACACTATCGCGATGCTGCAAGGGAACGCATTACTGAGCATACTCGCTGACGGCGAATTCCATTCAGGCGAGGTGCTGGGGCAGGCGCTCGGGATCAGCCGTGCCGGGGTATGGAAGCATCTGCAGGGGCTTAAGGCTCGCGGCGTCGAGATAGATTCCGTGCCCGGCAAGGGGCACCGCCTCGGCGCACCGATCGAGCTTCTTTCAGAGGCGCGGATCCGCTCGGGCCTCAGCGAAATGGCGCGCGTTCGTCTGGGCGGGCTGGAGGTGCATCAACAGATCGACTCCACCAACAGTGAACTGCGCCGCCGTGCGTCCACACTGTCGCCCCCCTTCGCATGTTTCGCTGAGTCACAGTCAGCCGGACGCGGACGCAGTGGCCGGGCATGGCTTTCGCCTTTCGCGCGCAATCTCTATCTCTCTCTTCTATGGCGTTTCGACGCCGGGCCGGACGCGCTCTCGGGATTGAGTCTGGCGGTCGGTGTCGCGATATTGCGCACTTTGCGTCGTATAGGCGTGACAGACGCCGGCCTCAAGTGGCCCAACGATCTGCTCTGGCGCGGCGCGAAGTTTGCCGGCACCCTGATCGAGATGAGCGGAGAGTCCTGCGGCAATTGCAACGTGGTGATCGGAGTCGGGATTAACGTCCGGATGCCACAGGCTCTGGGTGGCGCCATCGACCAGGCGTGGACGGATCTGGCCACCATCACCGGGACGACCCCCTCGCGCAACCGGTTGGCAGGTACACTCCTGAGTGAACTGATCGAGATGCTCGCCGGATTCGAAAAAACGGGTTTCGCGCCCCTGCTCGAAGAGTGGCGGCGTCACGATATCATGTTCGGCCGGCCGGTGACTGTTTCCACTGTGCACGGAGCGGAAGGCGGCATCTCGCGCGGCATTGATGCCGGCGGCGCGCTGCTGGTCGAAGAAGGCGCTATCATCAAGCGTTATCTCTCCGGCGATGTGAGCCTCCGCGCCCGGGATGGTGATCTGTCGAGCGCGCCGTGTGGCGCCAGCACTGAAGCGCGGGCATGATTCTGCTGGTAGACGCGGGCAACACCCGCATCAAATGGGCGAGTCTGGAAATGGGTGTGCTGCAACCGGGCGCAGCCATTCTGCGACGCGGTGCGAATGATGACATTGATGCCCTGATCGCGACCCGGGACGGTATGCCGACGCCCGGCCGCCTGCTCGTTGCGAGCGTCGCCGGTGCGGAATTACGCGCACTGTTCACGGCACGGTCGCGGCAGCTCTGGGGAATCGAGCCCGAATTCATTTCCTCCCAGCCGGAAGGTTTCGGTGTGACCAATGCCTATCTCGATCCGCAACGTCTGGGTGTCGACCGCTGGCTCGCGCTCATTGCCGCACGCCGCGCTGTCGCGGGTCCGGTCTGTGTCGTCGACTGTGGTACAGCGCTGACCCTCGACGTGATGGCGGAAGATGGACAGCACCTGGGTGGTCTGATTATTCCCGGGCTTGGGCTCATGCGGCACGCCTTGCTGGCCAACACGGCCGATATCAAGGCGGCGCTTGAGACGGCATCACCTCAAGGCATTGCGCTGCTGGCGAAGGATACGTACGGCGGCGTGATGGGCGGCACCTTGTATGCCGTCATTGCTACGATCGACCGTGTTGTGCGTGATCTCGGCGAGGAGATAGGCGGGCGCCTGACCTGTCTGCTGACCGGCGGAGACGGTGGCGTGATTCTGCCATTATTGTCCACCGATACCGTTTTCCATCATGAGCCCGACCTGGTCTTGCAGGGACTGGCCATCGTCGCGGAGGCGGAGCGATGAGACCACTATTTTTCATTTTGTTGTTCGCCAACATCGGTTTCTTCGCCTGGCAATACCAGGTGCGCGGTGGTATTGCGGATCAAAAGTCCGTGATCGATGACTTTCAGGCTGCCGATCCGGGCGTAGCGCCCCTGGTGCTGTTGAGCGAGCGCGGTGATACGTCGCCAGACCAGCCGGCATCCGGAGCTGAAACGTTGCCATTGTCGCAATCCCAGACGGAAGACAACGGTGCGGCGCTTGAGCCGGCAGAAAACCTGATGCAGGCTGAGTCCGTCGAGGCCGAACAGATGATCGGAACGGCTTCCGTGGACAAGGGCGGATCCGGTGATGCGCCAGTACCCGGGGACGAGTCCGCCGCGCCTGTCCTGGTCAGATACTGTTTCGAGCTTGGGCCTTCCACTGATCGCGCGGTGATGGAGCGGCTGCAGGCCGAGATGCGGCGGACGGGCGGGAGTGCGGACCTGAGGGAGAGCACCCAGTCCGTCAGGGATGGTTACTGGGTACGGCTGCCGGAATATCTTTCCTATGCGGAGGCACGGGCCAGATATCGGGAACTGCAGAAAAAAGGTGTGGATGATATCGCGATCGTGCCTTTGGCGGACAAACGCTACTTTATCTCGCTCGGGGTCTATAAAAGGAAGGATACGGTGGAAGATCGCCGCAAGGAGGTTCTCGCCGCAGGCATAACTCCCGCGATCGAGGACCGAATGATCACCAGGACGGACTATCTCCTGGCCGTCGAATACGAAGCCCCCGATCCCGCGCAACCGCGGGAGCTATGGGCCGGGTTCGCGGCCCAGGCTCCGAAGATCCCCTCGCGAGAGACCGAGTGCCGCTAGGCGCGGGCCCATGAAACGGATCCAGGCGGGGTTTGCTATAATGCGGCGAGTCCAACCGAATACGCTGGCGTAGCTCAGTCGGTAGAGCAGCTGATTTGTAATCAGCCGGTCGGGGGTTCAATTCCTCTCGCCAGCTCCAACTTGTTCCATACCTCTATATGACAGCGCGTCGATGGTTGCCTTTCAAACCGCCGCCGCGACCTGGTTCGCTCCGTCCCACATCATGTCGAGCGCGATGTACAAGATAATGAACAGGCCGATATAACCGACCCAGCGGTGGCGCACCAGCAGTCGCGCCATCAGGGTGGATGCAACACCCATCAGGGCCACTGACAGGGCCAGTCCGACGATTAGAACCCAGGTGTGTTCGCGGGCGGCGCCGGCGACGGCGAGCACGTTGTCGAGCGACATTGAGATATCGGCCACGATGATCTGGCTGACAGCATCACGGAAGCTCTTGGGTTTACCTCCTGTGAGTTCCTTGCCTTCCAGCGCCGCTTCTCCTTCCTGCTCGGCATGCGCCTGCGGCGCGCTCAGTTCCCGGTACAGCTTCCAGGAGACCCATAGCAGCAGGATGCCGCCGGCGAGCATCAGCCCGATGATCTGGAGCAGCTGGGTGGTAAGCACCGCGAACAGAATGCGTAGCACGGTGGCGCCAATGATGCCGTAGAAGATGGCTTTACGGCGTTGCTCCGCGGGCAGGCCTGCTGCGGCCATGCCGACAACGATGGCGTTGTCGCCCGCCAGCACCACGTCAGTCATGATGACCGTGGCGAGCGCAGACAATTCCGGTGCGGAGATGAACGAGAGCAGATCCATGTGCGCGATTTAATAGCATATTTTTCGATGATTGTCAGCCGCGGCAGAGAGAGGGCTCTTAAGTTCATGGTTGAAACATCCGCTAACCCAAGTGCTTACATCCTCTGCGTGAAGCCGCTTCCCTGAATCGACACAAATCTGTGGCAAATGGCCATGAGCACACCCGGTGACATTCCCCGCGATTTCAAGCACGTCCGCTTTCTGATCGTGGACGAGTCCGCGGCTACCCGTCGTCTGCTGGAGTCGATGCTGGTGGAAAGCGGGGCAGAGCTGATTGATCAGGCCGCGTACGCCGCCGAAGCCATTCGGATGATGGAGCGGATTGTCTATGACGTCGTTCTATGCGATTACCGCCTCGGGACCGGGCGCGACGGACAACAGCTGCTCGAGGAAGTGAGGTACAAGGGTATCCTCACGGCTCATACCTTGTTCGTCATGGTGACGGCCGAAAATACCGCGCAGGTGGTCATGGGCGTGCTGGAGTGTCATCCGGACGATTACCTCTCCCTGCCGGTCACGCGACTGCGACTTGCCGCGCGCCTTGGGCGTCTGCTGCGCCGGCGGGAGGAGATCGGTGAGATCGAGGAGGCGCTGGAGGAGCGGCGCCATGAAAGGGTGCTGGCGTTGTGTGATGAACGCATGGCGGCCGGATGCACAGAGGCGCTGGAACTGTTTCGCCTCAAGGCGGATGCCTTCGTCGCGCTGGGTCGTCTCCCCCAGGCGGAGGCGATCTATGTCCAGGTATTCGCTCATCGCAAGGCGGTCTGGGCGGGGCTCGGCATCGGGCGGGTCTGTTACATGAGCGAGGATTACGCGGGCGCGGTCAGCGCCTTCAAGCAGACATTGGCGGCTCATCCGCGTCAGCTGGACGCATATGACTGGCTGGCCAGGACCCAGGTCCTGTTGGAGGATCACGAGGCGGCACACCAGACGCTGATCGCCGCGATTGAATTATCGCCACGCTCAATACGTCGTCAGATGGCGTTTGGTGAACTCGCCTTGCGCGATGGTCAGTATCGACTCGCGGCGCGTGCCTTTGGCGCTGCGGTTGCCCTGGGCGGACGTTCAATATACCGCACCGCCTCCAATTACATCATGCTGGCGCGCGCGCTCATGCAGTTCGATACGGGTGGCGCCCTGCGCTCGCTGCGTGATCTGCGCCATGATTTCAAGAACGATCCCGAGGCGCGACTGCGCGCCGCGGTGGCGGAATACATGGTATATCGCCTGGCCGGCGAGGAGTCCGGTGCGCAGGCCTCTTACGAAGAAGCCCTGAAGATCTACGGCGGGATCGATCGTGGGATCTCGCCCGAGGCCATGGTGGAGCTGGCGCGCATGCTGCTCGCCCGAGGCGAGCACGCGGCGGCGATCGAACAGATGCGAAAGGCGATCGGGAGCCGGTATGAAGATGAGGCCTTGTTGCAGGAGGTTCGTGCGGTCTTTCGTAATGCCGGCATGGAGCGGGAGGGCGAAGATCTCATCGGGCAGGTGCGGGACGACGTGGTCCGCCTCAACAACGATGGTGTCCACCTGGCGGAGGAGGGACGCCTGGAAGAGGCGGCCGAACTGTTCCGGAAGGCGCTGCGCGACCTGCCGGAGAATCACACGATCAATATGAACACGGCCAAGGTCCTGCTCCTTCGCATGAAGCGGGACGGAGGCGACGAGAAAAACCTGCGGCAGGCACATGAGTGTATCGAGCGTTTGCGGCGACAGGATCCGATTAACGGGGCGGTGCGGCGTCTGGCGCTGCTTTATCGCGAAGTGGCGGGGGCTGTTTGATCTGTTCCAAGAAGAGCTCCATGGTTAAGGCGCCGTCGTGCTGCGTTCGGGCGGGATTGTCACGAAAAATCAATACTTATGGTCTAAAGCCCATTCTATTTACTGCCGTTAAACAGAAACAGGAAATGCGGCGACACGATGGCTACCTCAACTAATCTAAATCCAGTGCACCCTGCCATGGACGGCCCCTTCAATCGGGAGGAGCCGGCGGCGATGGATTCGGCCATCTACCAGGACACCGATCGCGCCTACGCGATGTTTAATGGGTTGAGGTTGGATTCGCATTTTCAGCCGATCTTCAGCCTCGCTCACCAGCGCGTAATCGGGTTCGAAGCGCTGATGCGAGCGACAGATTCCGACGGTCGGCCGCATGGCCCGCATGAAGTATTTGCCAATACGCGCAGCTATACCGATACGGTGCTCCTTGACCGCCTGTGTCGCGCTACTCATTTGTACAACTTTGCCCGCCAGGACCCCGCCGGCTCCTGGTTGTTTCTCAATATCAACCCTCGCGTCATTGCCGAGGGGCGGCGTTCCGGATCATTTCTGCAGTTGAAATTCGAGCAGTTGGGCTTTCCTCCGCAGCGGGTGGTCATCGAGATCGTCGAGGGCGCGCATGCGGATGAGGCGTCGCTGGTGGAGTCCGTTCGCCACTACCGGGAGCTCGGCTGTCTGATCGCGATCGACGATTTTGGCGCGGGCCATTCCAATTTTGACCGCATCTGTCGCCTGCGTCCGGATATCGTCAAACTCGACCGCTCGATCGTCGCCCAGGCGGCGGTTGATCCCGGTATTCGATCCATTGTGCCGGGCATGGTGTCGCTGCTGCATGAATCGGGCTCGCTGGTCGTGATGGAAGGTATCGAAACCGAGAACGAAGCAATGGTGGCAATGGATGCCGACGCCGATTTCGTGCAGGGCTACTACTTCGCGCGACCTGTTCCATTGGCGGTTGTGGATCAGCCGCCCGGTTTTGGTCAGCTCTTCGATCAGTTCCAGGATATAGCGCTGCGGGAGCGTACCGGTTACCGGACCGAGATCGCGCCCTATCTGAACAGTGTCGGGTATGCCACCGTACTGCTGCAGTCGTCACACCCGCTCGATGTCGCGTGCAAGGGGTTCCTGGATCTGCCGCGCGCGGAGCGTTGTTTTATGCTCGACGGTGAGGGTCGTCAGATCGGCGCCAATATCAATTCACCGCATTCGCGGATGGAGTCCAATCCGCGTCTTGTTCCCCTGCGCGATGCCGATGGCGCGAACTGGTCGCGCCGGCACTATTTCAGGCGCGCCATATCGCGTCCGGAAAAGGTTCAGGTGACCCGCCCCTACCTCTCGGCCGCCACGGCCACACCCTGTATCACAATCTCGATCGCCTTCAAGATACGCGGCGAGCGACGCGTTCTGTGCGGCGACCTGCGCTGGGATGAGAGCCACGGGCAGCCCTGAGTCCGGTTGCATCTTTCATTCTCCCAGGAACCCGATCGTTAAGGGCAGGTTAAGCCCTGCCTGATCTAATTCTCCGTGGGGTAGATGTACAATCATGCACGTGCGACGCTATGCTGCACGATTCAGGGGGGCGCATGCGTTTACTTCTCGTGGAAGACGATGAGCTGCTGGGCAACGGCCTGCAAGTGGGCTTGCA
>JADLET010000195.1 GCA_020845975.1 Gammaproteobacteria bacterium
CCCTGGATCCCCTCTCCCGCGGCGGCAACATCGAATACCCCGGCGAGTACCCCCATTGAGGAATTTACAAGCTTGCGTGCACGGACTTATCGTCCTGATCATGACAGCGGAATGCATAGCGATGAATGCGAACTATTAACAACAACCGGAACACCGGCGCTTCTCAGGCAAACGGAGGTTCGACCACCGTGAACGCAGGCATTGCAAAATAACATCCAATCAGGATATTGAGGAGAGACATCATGCTGATACTGACTCGGAGGGTCGGGGAAACCCTGGTGATCGGGGACGATATCATCATCACTGTCTGTTCCGTTCGCAACAGCCAGGCGCGCATTGGCATACAGGCGCCGCAACACATCGCGGTCCATCGTAAAGAGATTTACGAACGCATACAAAAAGAAGTCTCTGAGGACAAGCCCGCCATTAACGAATGATAGTCACGCAGCGCAACCAGCACGGAGGAATCCGTCATGGCGATCATCTACAACGTGGATATCGGAAACTGGTACAGCACGGTAACGGGACGCCTGTTCGAGGTCATATCCCACGACACCGACACAATAGAAGTGCAATACGCTGACGGCAATCTGGAGGAGCTTGACCAGGAGATCTGGCGCGAAATCCAACCCGCGCTATCCTCACCGCCCGTCTCCGCGCTGCTCCCTTTCGACATTGAGAATGACGAAGATTTCGAAGCTGACCGTCACTCCCTGAACGATCTGCTCGGCGACATCGAATTCACCGATTGAGCCGCCCGCGAAACGCGGGGAGCGATCTCATCATTACCGCGTGATCGACACCAGGTTCAGACGGGGACGCGCCTCCTCGCTCATTTCACCCGGATCCGGCGCGGAAAGCCACTTGAGCAGTGGCGCCCACTGTTCGCGTTCGAATGCAGTCTCTTCCTTGTCGAGCTCATGTATCCCCGTACCGCTTTCCGCCGCCGTGATATAGCTGTCGGAGTCCGCGAGAGAGGTCACGAACGGAATGCCGAGACTGGCCAGGAATCTCTTCAGCGGCTCATACTGCGGGGCATCGCGCCGCACGCGATTCGCGATGACACCCACGCGTATCCCCGAACGCCTGACCCTGCCGATCAGCAAAAGATCGCGAACGAACGCCGAGGTGGCGTGGATATCGATGGACGATGGCGTCACCGGGATCACAATCGCATCGGCCCGATTGATCATTTCCTGGAACGCCAGACCGGTGATCCCGGCCGGGGCATCAATAATCACGCAGCCGGTACCGGGTGGCACAGTCATCTGCCAGACACGTGTCAGGCCGCTGCGTGGTTTGCAGGCGTGAATCCCGTGGATGCGAGGCAGGTGAGCAGGCCGCGCGCTGAGCCAGTGCATGGTCGAGCCCTGGGGGTCATAATCGAGCATCGCCGTCTTGACGCCGTTGGTGGCGTAATAGCTGGCGAGGTTGGCGGAAATCGTCGATTTTCCGCATCCGCCTTTTGAGTTGATCACCAGTATCGTTTGCATGCCACCGGACCATATTTGCGCGGGTCGTCATTCATTCCCGCATCGATTCACTGAGGACAATCAAGAAATGAATGTGTCGCAGTCATTGTGCATGAAGCCATCTTCGCGACCGTGTCCTTTGTCACAATAGCGGCAAGGCGGAGTGATTTTTTAAATGCGCCGAATGAACTGGCGGCAGAGCCGGTATGATCCGGATTGAAAATGAAGAGCGCGGGAAGCGGCTCGCCCCGCTCATGCGGCGGTTACGTCCAGCTATTCGAGGGCAAGCTTCAGACCTGAGATATCCGGTGGAGCGGGAGGCGCTTTTGCCTCGCCGGATTGAAGCACCGCAGTACCTGGCGGAGCGAGTGAGATACCGCTGATATCCGGCAGCAGGGCCGGAGCCGGCGGCGCACGGGTATCGAGATTGGCGCCCGGCGTATCCACGCTCATATCACCGAAGTCAGGCAGATCCGCCGGCGCGGTCTGCCGGGCCTCGACCAGTTCGGCGCCGGGGAGCGCCATGCTCAAGGCGGACAGGTCGTACAGCGGAGCGACCGTGACGCTCTCGACACCCTCGAGGATATCCGCACCTGTCGCAGCCAGACTGATGTGAGCAAGATTGAATTCCGGCGACGGGACCTCTCGCGGCACGGTCAGAACATCGCCCGCGGGGGCGATCGTCATGGCGGGCTGTCCATCCGGCGTCCCGGCGGATGGGGAGGCTGTCGCCGCGGCCACCTGCGCGCGAAGTTCGCATATGGCGCCCGCCTTTTCCATCACGGCCTTGTACTTGTCCGCGGTCTGCCGGTCTAGCCCCTTTTTGATGATCACCGGCCGGCCGCAAAACAGACGCTCAATGGCGGCGATATCGGTCTTGAACAACCGGGCAAGCTCGGCCTTGACCTGAACGATGTCGCAGCCCGGCACCAGGGCGCCGGGAAAGACAATATCGTAAACCCGGGTCTCCATCAGGAATCGATCATCGGATAATCTGGCGCGCGCGAACCCTGACTCAATGCACCGGGCGCCAGAAACCGGTGAATTTCTTCATGTCTTCCTTTTGCAGCCGTCCCTGCGCACTCAGCAGACTGACTTCCTCGCGCCGCAGGTGCCGGACGGAACCCTCGTCTTCCATGTAGACCCACTTTCCATTGATGACCAACTCGAAAACTGTCGCCATCATATCGTCGAACCTGATCGCAAACTGTTGCGCCAGGCGGTAAAAGTCCTCGATCCGCAGCGAATGCCTGTGCTTCTGGAATTCCTCGCGGATCAGCGCCTCGATCGCCACATCCCAGCGGGGAATTTCTTCCTCGAAATCCGTAGATACGTTGACCACAATGGCTTCCTCACCCTGGACAGGGAAATAGCGTATTTTCATTGTTAACCTGGTAACTCCAATGCTTCGATGATCTCCCCCGAGTTATCGACCATGCCTCGGGATTCTGAATGTTTCCATGTGCTTATTGTCATTCTTTGGAAACGCCGAATAATTGACTCATCAATCCGAATCACGGTGCGGTGCCGAGAGAAATTGCTCGATGACAGCATTCCAGCCCTGCGCAATGTTCCCGGCGTCATAACCACCCCCGCCCAGCCCCAGCAACCGGCCGGCGCTATGCCGGTCAGCGAGCACGCAAAGCCGCCGCGCGGCATGCGCATGCGCGGCGGCACTGTAGACGAGATGGGTGACAGGATCACCGGCCAGACTGTCAACGCCACATTGAAACAGTATGAACTCCGGTCGAGCGGCGTCGATGAACGCCTCCACGACCTCCCAGGCCTCCATGAAATCGCTGTCTCCGGCGCCGGCCGGCATCGGGATATTGAGTTTGGTCCCAAGGGCGGGACCGGTTCCGCGCTCCTCCACCCCGCCGGTCCCGGGGTAAAGGTGACGGCCGTCTTCATGGATGTCGGCGAAGATCAGATCAGGGTCGTTCTCGTAGGCGTAATAAACGCCGTCGCCGTGATGCGCGTCGATGTCTACATAGGCGATCCTCCGCGCCCCGTGACGCCGGCGCAAGGCTTCGATCGCGATGCCACAGTCATTGAATATGCAGAACCCCGCCGTCTCATCACGGCGGGCGTGGTGCAGTCCGGCGATGGGCACGAAGGCACGCCGGCAGCGACCCGACATGAGATGTTCCACCGCGGCCAGGGTGGTGCCGACCACGGTACTCGCCGCCTCGTATACCCCTGGATATACCGGGGTATCCCCCCCGTCAAAGTACCCGTGCCCCGTGGCCGACTTGTCCCTGACCCAATCCACATATTCACGGGTATGAAACAGTTCAATGTCGGCCTGAACGGACCGGACCGATTCTCGCAGTTCCGCCCGCCGCGCATAACCGCGCCGGTCGAATTCCGCGAGAAACGCCTGGAGGCGATAGGGCCCGAAGGGATGTCCGCCGGGGAAGGCATAGCGCCCGAGATCTTCGCCGGCGTAGACCGCGACGTCAGTGGCCATGGACAACCTGCTCAGCCTGACGCCGCCGCATATTCGCGCTGAAGTTCCTTCAGATCGCTGATGACCTGCTCGCTGTGGTCACTGGGGGAGACCTTGCGGTAGATCTTCGCGATCCTGCCGCCCGGGTCGATGATGAAGGTGTGACGGCGGGCGACTTTCAGGATGCCGAGATTGCGCAGAGAACCATACGACGCCACAACCGCCCCACTGGTATCGCTCAGCAGCGGAAACTGCAGATTGTGTTTATCAGCGAATCGGGCATGGCTGTCCCGGTCATCGAGACTGGCGCCCAGCACCTGCGCCCCCATTTCATCCAGCCGCAGGATGTCGTCGCGGAAACGACAGGCCTCTTCGGTGCAGCCCGGGGTGTCGTCCTTGGGATAGAAATACAACACCACCCAGCGCCCCCTATAGTCGGACAGGCTGTGCATCTCACCGGACTGATCGGGTAGCTGGAAAGGCGGCGCAGGTTGCCCCGGCAAAAGTTCAGCGGCGCAGGCGGTGCCCATGAAGCAGGAGGCGATGATCGCCAGGGTGATCCGATTGCATCTGCTCATCTGAATCGCCTCGCGGATGCCACTGCGATATCGACTACGATACACCAACCGCCCGGCGAGGTCACGCCGCGGAGCGGCTACCAGATCAGCTGCAGCCGCAACCCCGAAAACAGCTCCCGAGACCGCATCCCGGCGTAGTCCTCTTGTGGACCAGTGGGCAAGGATGCATCGGCAGGCATTACGGCCGGAGTCAGCGTGAAGGACACCTGGCGTCCGAGCGCGCTGTTGATTCGTCGATTGACCGCACCCAGCGGATCCGTGACGATGAGCTTCGCGCGATCAGTCCCGGTGAGCGCCTCACCGTTCATCTCGCGATACTCGATACCTTCACGCACCGACATGAAGTAACGGCCGACAAAGAAACCGAGCCCGGGCGTGAAGATCATGTCCTGGATCGAGGGCTGCTCGAACAACGCCTCGGCGCCGAACTCGTACATCGTCGACAGCGTGAACGAATACCAGAATGACGGCGTCGGTCCGTACCCGCGCTCCGACGCGCGCACGTAATAGGCGCCGCCCCAGTAGGGATGCAGCGTATAGTTGATCCACCACTTATCGGTGTCCCAGACCACGTTGCGGATATTGGTTTTCCACTTCTCGAAGCTATATCCATCCTTTTTCTCCGCGGTCCACCCGGAGATGCTCTGCGGACTGAGATACAGGACACCAATCACGGCCATCTGCGCAAAGGCGAAATAGAAGGTGTCCTGCTTCAGGCCGTCCCAGTCGCCGCCCGCCACTTCGCGGTCGGCCTCGAGCGACAGGGACAGCGGCCCGTGCCCGCGCAGCCCCACGCCGGCCGTAGCATTGGCCGGACCGGCGGCGGCCTGATCGATCAGCGCGCTGCTGTAGCTGAAATACCCCAGGTTCCCCTGTGATTCGGCCGCGGCCGGCGCGGTGGCCGCGACCAGCGCAAGCAGACCGCACAAAAAACCGCTTCTGGAGAACACCCGCATGTCACCTCAACGACGCTGATGGCCGGGCATTATAATATCGACCGCCAGGCCAGATGAAAGACAAGATCCGGCGTGGTATCGGTGAACAGGTTTTCGACCAGCCCCAAATCGAGGCGGTCGCCCCCCGGCAGCCTGATCTCCCCGCCCACGGTCAGCTGCACCGTATTCGCGCCAAGCGCCTGCAGATCGGTGTCATAGAACGACGAATGGGCATCAAGCTGCACCTTGAGCGCGATCCGTTCGGTTACCGGCCGCCCCAGCCCCAGCGCACCGATCGCGACATAGTCCCGCCGGATCGGATCGAGCACGTCGCCATCACCCAGCCAGAGCATCCCGGCGGACCAGAACAGGGTCGCCTTCCACGCCGACAGCAGGGCCGCATCGATCGCGCTCACCTGCAGGGACAGATCAGTTCCGCCGCTGCCCAGCAGCCCGGCGGCATCGCCGCTCGGCAGCTTGAGTCCCGCCTGCACGCTCGCGGCACGTCCCGCCACATCATCCTCGTATAAGGGATGGCTCAGGGTCAGCCGGATGTCGCCCAATCCCTCGACCGGCTCATCCAGTTGCTGCGAGTCAGAGTTTCCCGCATAGGAGAAGTTCAATTGATCGCGCGTGAAGGCGGTGCGCTTGCGGTTCGACAGACCAAAGGTGTCGTGCCACTGCTCGATGAAATGGTCAAATACGCCGCGCCGCTGCATAACGTACGGGATAACGATCCCCGCCTCCCACCATTCGGATAGTCCGTACGCGAGCGATAGCGATCCGCGATAGGTCTCGCCGTCGAGGGTGACCGACTCGGCGGCGTCATCCTCGGCGATGGAATTGTTGGTCAGGTCAAACTGCAGCGCGAGACGCCACCGCTCCGGCGCGAGCAGTCGCGCCGGCGGAGGGGATGGCACGCTGTAGATCTGGATGAAGGGATTCTGGTTGGAGGTCAGAAACGGCTGCACCACGTCGCCGGCAAACGACGCGCCGGAACAGGCCGCCAGCCCGGCCCCGAACCAGGCACCAAGTGTGCCACATGTGCGCCGGTGGAACGCGCGGTGCGGACAGCGCCTGCCCATGGCGTGGCGGGCTGAACGATAAATCACGTTCACTCCGGGAGGGCGCGCTTGCTATTCAGCCACCGCGTCAGCGGCTTCCACTGTTGCAGGTCCGGCTCGGCCAGCGAAGGCGCAAGCTCGAAGATGCCGAGACCGCGCTCGGCGGCACGGATATAGTTCTGGGTGTCGCGCAGTGTGGCGACAAGAGGGATGTCCAGGCGCTTCAGAAAACGTTCGAGTGTCTGGTAAATCAGCGTGTTTTCGCGCACCCGGTTCGCCACCACCGCTACCCTGGTCTCGCGCCTCGAGACCTTGCCTACGACGAGCAGCTCCTCGATGAAATGCGCCGCCGCACGAATATCGATCGGCGACGGCAACACCGGCATGATCACGCTCTGCGCCCGCCGCACCAGCTCGGTGATCCCGCGCCCGTGCACCGCGGCGGGAGCATCCATGATCAGGCAGTCACAATCGGAGCCGACACGCAGGGCTTCTTCCGCCGCGGCGAGGCCGGTGATCAGCGGGCGCCCGTCAGGCCGCGCCGCCAGCCAGTCCAGACTGGAATGCTGCGGATCGAAATCCGCCAGCGTGACCTTGAGTCCCTGCATGGCATAGAAGCTGGCGATATTCGTCGCGAGCGTGGTCTTGCCGCAGCCACCCTTGGCATTCAGGACCAAAATAGATCTCATAAGCAGAATGTTACGAAATCAAGCGCAGAAGGTTTCTAGATGGCTGGTTACGATACGGGAAAATGGCACGTGGCGCAATTACATTGGATATGGGGACAGACTTTGAATCTGTCCCCATACCGTATTACCGCCGCAGCTCCAGCACCCGCCGGATCTCGGCGTCGGTCAGCGCGATCGGATTGGTCTTCATGCTGCTGCCACGCGCGTTGGCGACGACATGATCAAACCCGGCGGCCTCCAGCCCGTACACGCGCAGCCGCGGAAGACGCAGGCGTTCCGTCCAGTCGCCCAGCAATGCCAGCAGCGCGTCCCACGCCTCCTCGCGCCGGGCGAAAGGCTGGCCCATCAAGACTTCGGCCGCCTCCGCGTAACGCCCCAGCGCGCGATTGTCCGGCTCGCGCGCACGCATGGCCTCAAGGTTGACCTCTGTCGCCGCGCCGACCAGCGTGCCGCAGACCACCCCGTGCGGGATCGGATAATACGCCCCGAGCGGCGAGGCCAGGCCGTGCACCGAACCAAGTCCAGCCTGGGCGAGCGTGATGCCGGACAGCAGCGCGGCATAGGCCATGCGCGCCTGCGCCTCCCTGGCCGTTGCGCCGGTATCGTGCCATTCAATCAAACCGTCGCGCACTGCGGCGAGGCCGCTCAAGGCCAGCGCGTCGGTCATGGGATTAGCGCGCAGCGAGACGTAAGATTCGAGCAATTGCGTCAGCGCGTCCATGCCGTTGGCGGCGATCACGCCAGGCGGGCAGCCAGCCAGCAGTTCCGGGTCGACCACCGCGTACTCGGCCACCAGCTTGTCATCGCGGAAAGATTTCTTGAAGCCATCGACGCCGGACCGGCTCAGCACCGCATTCTTGGTCGCCTCGCTGCCGGTGCCGGCGGTGGTCGGTACGGCGATAAACGGCACCGCCGGCCCCTCGTATTTCAGCTCCGGACCGACACCCTCGAGGTAATCCATCACCGAGCGCCGCACGCGCAGCAGGCCGGCGATGGCCTTGGCCGCGTCCAGCGCGCTGCCGCCGCCGATGCCGAGCACGCACTCGATGTCCTCCCCGGCATACTGCGCTACCGCCGCATCCACCAGATCAGGCGTCGGCTCGCCCTCCACCCGACAATGACACCAGTCGATGCCCTGCCCCATCAGGCCGTGCATCAGCCGTTCCCAGCACGGCCCTTCCTGAAACGAACGCGCGCCCGTCACCAGCAGCACCTGCCGGCCATAAGCGCGGACGATCGCGGGCAGTTTTGACACAACACCCGCGCCAACCTCGATGCGTGGCAGGCGGGCAATGGAAAAGGGGACCGAAGCCAGGTGAGGATTAGTTGTCATATATATCCGAGTTGCGCAATCTGCGTTATTCCCGGATTCCGGCCATTCGCCTCCATCCGGGCTACATTTATCTCAGCCCGAAGGAAACAGGCCGCGATAAGGCACACCCTGCCGCGGCGCCGCCATCCAGTCGGCCACTGCTTCGCGCCAGGCCAGGTAATGCGCCGTCCGCTTGTGCGCCGCCGCATCCTCCGAAGAGGCATAGGCCTCGTACAGCACGAAGCGCGTTGGATCCTCGCCCGACTGCAGCACGTCGAAACGCCGGTTGCCCGCCTCGCGCACCGAGGCTTCATGGTTCAGACGCGTCGCCTCGACGAAATCGGCGACGTGCCCGCGTTTGACCTGGACATTGACCAAAGTTACATGCATGGCGATTCCCGTCTCAATGTAGCCCGGATGAAGCGCAGCGAAATCCGGGAAACGAACTTAATTACCGCCGATCCCGTCACTACGGACCAGCTCTGACATACTGCGATCCACACAGGACACCTTGCACTGCTCAGTTACCCGCCTATCTTATTGATCACCTGGCGAAACAAGCTAGACTCCCGCTGATAAAACCCTTCCGTATGAAATGAATCCGCCAGCCCGAGCAGCACGTAGTCCAGATGATGGCAGAACTCGTGCAGCACAGTACGCAAAAAAGACTTGAAGGCCACTACCTGGTTGCGCTTGGCGGTGCGCATCCAGACCTTGATGACGGCGTGACCGCCATCCGGGGCCAGGGTATAGCAACCGTGCAGCTCCTCGGACTCATCGGAGGGGCGGCGCGTCAGCACGACTATGCGGACGCGACGGATCTTGAGGCCGTCGGCCATCGCGTTGAGCAGTTCAGCACAAACCTCTCGCACGGCATGCCGGTCGCCGCCAGGCAATACCTCCTCCAGCCGACGCGTGATCGGCCGCAGGGCCCGCCAGTTCGGCAATTGCACGACCGGCACCTCATTGCTCTTGCGATAGATGCCCTGCTGGCGGCGGGTCAGGCGCTTGTAATAGGTGAAGGCCATGGGTCACCGTGGTTCTCCATCTACGAATCGACCGCTGTGATTCTTCATCACACCCGCTCGCACAGTGATCAAGCCAGAATATTCGCGGGAATGACAGATAAAGCAAACTCTGGATCGCTTTCGACATAATCAAAACAGAGCCATCTGCGGGCCGGCGGCCGGTTTCCGGAATTGCGCGCAATCAAGCTCCGGCATCTCGCCGTAGCCAAGTTTCTTCGTGTGGAGGCGGAAGCGCTGCGCGATCATCACGGCGTATTCGCCGGTGCCGCGCATGCGCGTGCCGAACTCCGACTGATAGTCCTTGCCGCCACGGGTGTCCTGCAGCCGGCTCATGACATGAGCGGCCTTGAGCGGCTCCTGGGCAGCGAGCCAGTCACGGAACATATCTTTCAGTTCATGCGGCAGACGCAGCAGCACATAACCCGCGGCGCGCGCCCCCGCCTCCCGCGCCAGGCCGAGGATGTCCTCCAGCTCCGTGTCGGTCAGCACCGGGATCAATGGGGCGACCAGCACGGTGACCGGCACGCCGGCGGCGCTCAGGGCGCGGATCACTTCCAGACGGCGCTGTGGCGCGGCCGCGCGCGGTTCCATGCGGCGCGCGAGGTCGCGCCGCAGCGTAGTCACCGATACGGCGACACCGGCCAGGTTCAGCCGCGCCGCCTCCGCCAGCAGATCGAGGTCGCGCTCGATCAGGGCAGACTTGGTTACAATGCTGAACGGATGGCGCGCCTCCAGCAGCACCTCGAGAATGCCTCGTGTCAGAGCGAGGCGGCGCTCCACCGGCTGATAGGCATCGGTGTTGATACCTACCGCGATCGCTGCGCATTCATAGCGCGCTGCGGCCAGTTCCTTGCGCAGCAGTTCCGGCGCATCGGGCTTGTAGAACAGCCGGCTCTCGAAATCCAGGCCGGGCGACAGATCAAGATAGGCGTGCGTGGGCCGGGCGAAGCAGTAGACGCAACCGTGTTCACAGCCACGGTAGGGATTGATCGAACGGTCGAAACCGACGTCGGGCGAGGTGTTGTAGCTGATCACGCTGCGGCTGGCATCCACCGTCAGCGTGGTGACCATCGGTTCCAGCGGGGCATCAAGACTGCCCCAGCCATCATCGACTTCCGCGCGCGTGACCGCGCTGTAACGGTTGTCCGGGCTCAGCGTCGCGCCGCGTCCCTGTTGCCTGCGTTCTGGGTTCCCGCCCTTCATCCGGACAAGATACGCGCACACCCGACACCCGGCAACCAGTTAGACACAACATAATATATATCTCACAAGGCATTATTTATCATCAATAAACAAAGCCCATAATCACTAGGGAACTCACTCGGCGCATCACCCTGTACGACCACCAGGCCGTGGGCGGGAAATCGCCCGACGCCAGCACGAGGCGCGGCTTATTAAATCCGGCCGCGCAGATGTCGATATCAGTCATGGAGACATAAGAAACTTCAAATCGGCGGGCATATACATCGGAGGTAACACCAATGACGAATATGTTGATCGAGGCGGTGTTCATGTCGTTCGTCGTCGGCGGAATCGTCGGCGCGATGATCGCACTGAGCCTAAAATCGAGCAAGTCCTGGGGCCAGCAACACGACGCGAACAATACTGACGAATTCCAGCCGCTACGCATTCGCGCGGATCGACAGCGTTACCGACGCTGAACGCGGCAAGTATCGTGTGGCGCCCGCGCCAGAGACCTTAGACCTGGGTGCGCGGCTGTTACAAGGCGGCCCGGATCAATCCGCGATTTCGAGCACGACCTTGCCACGGGTATGTCCCTGCTCGATGAGCCGGTGCGCCTCGGCGGCCCATTCCAGCGGCAGGACACGCGCGACGTCGATTTTCAACGCGCCCTCATCACACCACTCCCGGCAACGATCCAGCATCTCGCCCTGACGCCGCCGCGCGTCCGCCAATCCACGCAACATCGGAATCAGCATGAACTCGAAACCGATGCGCAGGTTACGGTTGCGCGCCTCGCGCCACGCCACATCCGCGCCGGGATCGAGCAAGGTGACCAGATCGCCATAATGCGCGACGGCCTCGATGGTGCGGCGGAAGACCTCGCCGCCGACGGTATCGAGCGCCACATCCACACCCCGACCGCCGGTCCATTCATTGACCGCCTGCACGAAGTCACGCTCTGAATAAAGGATCGTCTCGTCCGCGCCCAGGCCGCGCGCATACGCGACCTTGTCGGGACTCCCTACGGTGACACAGACCTGAGCGCCGGCGCGCTTCGCAAGCTGGATCGCGACGTGCCCGACCCCGCCGGTGCCGCCATGGATCAGCACAGACTGACCTGCCTGTACGCGCGCGCGCGCGAACAAGGCCTCCCATGCCGTGATCATCACCAGCGGGGCCGCGGCGGCCTCGGTGAAATTCAGCGCAGCGGGTTTCAGGCGCGCCACATCCTGATCGATGACCTTGTACTCGGCGTAACACCCCGGATCACCACCCGCGCCGCCATCACAAAACCAGACTTCGTCGCCTGTATTGAAGCGCGTCACCGCCGCGCCGGTCTCAACGACAATGCCGGCGCCGTCGCAACCGAGTACCGCGGGCAGGGATCCGGGAAAGTACAAGCCGCGCCGGCGCATCTTGGTATCGACGGGATTCACTCCGGCCGCGCGCAGGCGCACCTTGATCTGCGTCGGCACAGCGATATCAGGATCCGGAATCTCCCGATACTCCAGTACCTCGGGTTCGCCTACCGCCGTCATCAAGACAGCCTTCATGGTCGCCATCCTCCGCGCGAGAACCGCTTATTGCGTCACGATATCTCGAGCAGTGTATTCCACTGCAGCAGTCATCAGCCAGCGCATACCGGCATCAATCTCATAAGGATCCGAATCGAGCTCGCGAGACCACGGCCCGATATCTTGCATCCGATGTCCCTGCCGGATATGGTGTCGGATCAGTTGACGCAGAAAGATGGGATACCATCCGGATGTCGCGGCATTACAGCGTCCAACCAAAATAACCAGCATGAATCTGTATCTAATCATACTCATGCCCTTCATCGGGGCCGTCCTGCCCAGCGTATGCACGCGCTACGGGCGCAACGCCGCCGCCTGGGCCGCGGCGGGCATCACGGGTCTGTCACTCGCCGTAGCGGCGATCTCCGTACCGGCGGTTTTTACAGGAGAAATGATCGCCGTATCCCTGCCATGGCTGCCAGCGCTCGGCCTCACGCTCTCGTTGCGCCTCGATGGGCTCAGCCTGTTGTTCGTACTCCTGATATTGGGCATCGGCCTGTTGGTTATCATGTACGCGCGCTACTATCTCCCGGCGCGCGACACCATGGGACGCTTCTACGCCTTCCTGCTGCTGTTCATGGGCAGCATGCTCGGTATCGTGCTGTCCGAAAACCTCATCTTATTGCTGATCTTCTGGGAACTCACCAGCCTGAGCTCCTTTCTTCTGGTCGGCTACTGGCGCCATCAGGCCGCGGCACGTGAAGGTGCGCGCATGGCCCTCACCGTCACCGGAGGCGGCGGCCTGGCCCTGCTTGCCGGCATCCTGCTGCTGGGCCATATCGCGGGTAGTTACGAGCTGTCCGCCATTGTCGCCTCGGGCGACCAGATCCGCACGCATCCGTTCTATCCCGCGGCGCTCGTACTGATCCTGCTGGGCGCGTTCACCAAATCGGCCCAGATCCCATTCCACTTCTGGCTGCCGCATGCGATGGCTGCGCCGACACCCGTGAGCGCCTATCTGCACTCGGCCACCATGGTCAAGGCCGGCATCTATCTGATCGCCCGGCTGCACCCCGCGCTCTCGGGCACCGATCTGTGGTTTTTCCTCGTCGGCGGCACGGGATTGCTGACGCTGCTGTTCGGCGCTTATACAGCCCTGTTCCAGCACGACCTCAAGGGACTTCTCGCGTATTCCACCATCAGCCATCTGGGCCTGATCACTCTGCTGTTTGGCCTTGGCACCGACCTCGGCGCGGTGGCTGGTGTGTTCCACATCATCAATCATGCGATCTTCAAGGCCTCGCTCTTCATGGCCGCCGGAATAATCGACCATGAATGTGGCACGCGCGACATGCGCCGCATCAACGGTCTGTGGAACCAGATGCCGCACACGGGCACACTGGCGATGGTGGCGGCGGCCTCCATGGCGGGAGTGCCGCTCTTCAACGGCTTTCTGAGCAAGGAAATGTTTTTTGCCGAGACACTGAACCAGGAATTGCTCGGCTCCATCTACTGGATACTACCCACGGGCGCGGTGCTGGCAGGAATCTTCGCCGTCGCCTACTCAATCCGCTTCATCCACGACGTGTTTTTCAACGGCGAGCCGGTGGGGCTTCCGCGCACGCCGCACGAGCCGCCGCGCTACATGAAAATCCCGGTCGAGGTGCTGGTGGCGCTGTGCCTGCTGGTGGGCATCCTGCCCGTGATCACGGTGGTGCCGCTGCTGGACCTCGCCACCGCCAGCGTGCTGCAGCGGGCGGTGCCGGGGTACGACCTCGCCATCTGGCACGGCTTCACCGGCCCATTCCTCATGAGCCTGGCCGCGCTCACGGGCGGCGGGCTGATCTATGCCCTGCGCAGGCGCATCTACGCGTTGCATGACCGGCTGCCGGTGGTGAGCGCAAAACGCATCTACGAGGCACTGCTGGCCGCCGTCACGGGCGGCGCGACGCGCGGCACGCGGGCGCTGGAGAACGGCTCCTTACAACGTTATCTGGCCTTGTTCCTCGTCTGCGCCGTCATTCTCGGCGTCGCGCCGTATCTTGCCGGCGACGCACTTGCGTTCGGCGCGTCAGCCGCCGCACCCATCGACGGCATCAGCCTCGTCGCCGGCCTGATCATCGCCGCCGCCGCGATCGGCACGGCAGCCTGGCACCGGCAGCGGTTGCTGGCGCTGATCATGCTCAGCGTGGTCGGCCTGATCGTCGCCCTCACCTTCGCCCGCTTCTCCGCCCCCGACCTCGCACTCACCCAGCTTTCGGTCGAGGTGGTCAGCATCATCCTGCTGCTGCTGGCGCTGTACTTCATCCCGCACCACGCCCACTCCGGCTCCGGCGCGGCGCGCCGGCTGCGCGACATCGCTCTGGCGGGGGTGGCCGGCGGCGGCATCGGCTTTCTGTGCTGGAGCCTGCTGACCCGCACGCACGACGGCATCTCGGGCTTTTACCTGGAACAGGCCGTGCCAAGCGGCGGCGGCAGCAATGTGGTGAACGTGATCCTGGTGGATTTCCGCGGCTTCGACACCCTCGGCGAGATCACCGTGCTGGCGATCGCCGCCGTCGGCATCTTTACCCTGCTGCACGGCCTGCGGCCGCACCTGCCCGACCGCGATGCCGATGGCCGCGCCTGGTCGCGCGACCGTTATCCGCTCATCATGGCGATGCTCTCGCGCCCGCTTCTTCCGCTGGCCCTGCTCGTCTCGCTGTACCTGTTTCTGCGCGGCCACAACCTGCCCGGCGGCGGCTTCATCGCCGGTCTGGTCACCGGCGTCGCGCTGATACTGCAGTACCTCGCCAACGGCATCGCCTGGACGCGCGAACGCCTCGTGCTGGATTATTACCCGCTGATCGCGGCCGGAATACTGACCAGTACTGTCACCGGACTGGCCAGCTGGCTGTTCGGCCGGCCGTTCCTGACCTCGGCCTTCGTGCACTTGCACCCGCCGCTGATCGGCGAGGTGGCGCTCGCCTCCGCCCTGTCGTTCGATATCGGGGTATACCTCGCGGTCGTCGGCACGGTCATGCTCATCCTCGCGCGACTGGGTGAGATCACCGCCCCCCAGCACATGGCGGGATTGCAGAACAGCGAGGCGCGCGACTGATGGAAGTCCTGTTCGCCACCGTGGTCGGCATCCTCACCGCATGCGGGGTGTATCTGCTGCTGCGCGCGCGCACCTACCCGGTCGTGCTGGGACTGACCCTGCTCTCCTATGCGGTCAACCTGTTCCTGTTCGCCTCCGGCGGACTGGTCACCGGAAAGCCGCCAGTGATCGCGGCGGACGCCGCCGGCTATACCGATCCGCTGCCCCAGGCGCTTGTTCTGACCGCCATCGTGATCGGTTTCGGCATGACAGCCTTTCTGGTCATCCTGGCGCTGCGTGCGCGGGTAGAACTGGGTTCGGACCACGTGGATGGCAGGGGGGCTGATCGGTGAATCATCTGGTCATCGCTCCGATCCTGCTGCCGCTGCTGTGCGGCGCGCTGTCGCTGCTCTTCGTGCGCCGCCTCGAGGCGCTGGCCCGCGTCTTGAATCTTGCCGGTTGCATACTGCTGCTCCCGATCACGCTGTGGATGCTGCTGGACGCCGGAACGGACCATTACCGCGTCTACGCGCTGGGCGGCTGGCCGGCGCCGTTCGGTATCGTGCTGGTGGCGGACCGGCTCAGCGCGCTCATGCTGGCGCTGACATCGTTGGTGGCACTGTGCAGCCTGTTGTACGCCCTGGCCGGGGAGCTGCGCGCCAATCCCTATTTCCATATCCTGTTCCAGTTTCAGATCCTCGGGCTCAACGGCGCCTTCCTCACCGGCGACCTGTTCAACCTCTTCGTATTCTTCGAGATCCTGCTCATCGCGTCCTACGGCCTGCTGCTGCAGGGCGAAGGCGCGGGCGCGGCGCGCACCCGCGCGACCCTGCACTACGTGGTGTTGAATCTGGCGGGCTCGGCCCTGTTCCTCATTGCCGTCGGCGTCATCTATGGCGTCACCGGCACGCTGAACATGGCGGATCTCGCGCGCCAGGCGGCGCAGCCCAATCCAGCCAATGCGAGCCTGTTGCAGGCCGGGGCCCTGTTATTGCTGGTGGTGTTCATGCTCAAGGCCGCGCTGCTGCCCCTCTATTTCTGGCTGCCCGCCGCCTACAGCACCGCAGCGGCGCCGGTAGCGGCGCTGTTCGCCATCATGACCAAGGTCGGTGTTTACTCCATCCTGCGCATCTTCACCCTCATCTTCGGCGCCGGAGCGGGGGCGGCTGCGGGCGTCGCAGAACCCTGGCTGCTGCCGATGGCGCTGCTTACCGTCGCGCTGGGGGCGATCGGCGTGCTCGCCGCCACCAGCCTGCGCCTGCTGGTTTCCTATCTCGTCATCGTCTCGGTGGGCACGCTGCTCGCCGGGGTCGGGCTGTTCACCGCGGCCGGAATCAGCGCAGCGCTGTATTATCTTCTGCATACCACCATGATCACCGTGTGCCTGTATCTGCTTGCTGATGTCATCGCGCGCCAGCGCGGCTCGAACGCGGACACCTTGACAGCCGGCACTGCCGTCGGCCGGCCGGTACTGACGGGCGCGATGTTTTTCCTCGCCGCCATCGCCGTGGCGGGCATGCCGCCGCTGAGCGGTTTTCTTGGCAAGCTGCTGATACTGGAGGCGGCGGTGGACCACCGCAGCATGCCCTGGCTGTGGGGCGCCCTGCTCGGCGGCGGCCTGCTCGGCATCATCGCCCTCGGGCGCGCGGGCAGCGTGCTGTTCTGGACGAGCGCCGGCCGGCCGGTGCTGACGCTGCCGGCGCTGCCGCTCGCCGCGGCCATGCTGCCGCTGGCGGCCAGCCCCCTGCTGGTACTGTTCGCCCATCCGGTGCAGGAATATACGACGGCGGCGACCGCCCAACTGCTGCTGCCGCAGGGCTACATCGACGCCGTGCTGGACCGTCCGGCCCCCTCGCTCATGGAACATGCGTCGCCGGAGGGAATGCCGTGATGCGCCGCCTGCTGCCCCACCCGCTGTTGAGCGCGATGCTGCTGGTGATCTGGCTGCTGCTGGCGAACGACGTTGGCATCGGACATATCCTGCTGGGCAGCGTACTCGGCGTGTTCATCCCGCTGTTCAGCAATCGCTTCTGGCCAGAACGGCCGCGACTTGCCCGGCCGGGCACTATCCTGCTGCTGAGCGGCCGGCTGTTACGTGACATCGTAGCCGCCAACTTCACCGTCGCCAGTGCGATCCTCCACCCGCAGCGGAATCTGACGCCCGGTTTCGTGCATTACCCGCTGGAGCTGCGCAACGAATTCGCGATCACGGTGTTCGCGAGCCTGATCTCTCTGACGCCGGGCACGGTCTCGGCCGATCTGAATGCGGATCGCACCGTGCTGCTGATCCATGCCCTGAACGTGACCGATCGGGACGCGCTCATCGCGAAGATCAAGCAGAGTTACGAGCGACCCTTGCAGGAGATCTTCCCGTGCTGATCGCCGCGATCTACATCGCCTACGGCATGCTGGGCCTGGCGCTCTTGCTCAACCTGTGGCGGGCTGTACGCGGCCCCACGCTGCCGGACCGCGCGCTGGCCCTCGACACTATGTACATCAACACCGTCGCGCTGCTGATGATCTTCGGCATCCACCTGGACGACAACCTGTATTTCGAGGCCGGCCTGCTTATCGCCATGATGGGTTTCGTTGGCACAACGGCGATCTGCAAGTATCTGTTGCGGGGCGATATCATCGAGTGAACGAAGGAAACGCAATCATGTGGAGCGAATTGCTGATCGGTTTTTTCATCATCGGGGGGGCGAGCTTCGCCCTTATCGGCTCCATCGGCCTGGCGCGGCTGCCGGATTTCTTCAGCCGCCTGCACGGCCCCACCAAGGCCACCACCCTGGGGGTGGGCGGGACCCTGGTCGCCTCTTCTGTCTATTTCAGCCTGCACGGCGACGGACTGAGCCTGCACGAACTGCTGATCATGTTTTTCCTGTTCATCACCGCGCCGGTCAGCGCCCACCTGCTCGCCAAGGCCGCGCTGCACCTGCGCGGACTGTCCGGCGGAGACGACTCCGGTATTGGCCGGTAAGCCTCCGCGCCTGCCACACCGGTTTACATTTGTGGAGCGCGCTGACAAAATCGGCGCGTTCGTCCCAACAAGAGACTCGCGATTTTCGACCATGAAACACTACGGCATCAAAATCACGCTCCCCCCGGGCGATACGCTGAACGCGGCCCATTTGCTCGGCAGCGATTGGGAATACTATCGCTGGTACGACAGCAAGGCCGACCGCGACCGCGCCTATGAACAGATGCTCGATCGTCCGCCCTATTATCGCCGCGATGAGGACGCTTCCCAGACAGTAACGAAGGTCGAGCGGGTATAACGGGGAATCACGACCGCGACGGGGAAATATTTTAAGAATGCACTGAATATTTACCTGGTCGTCTTTCCCGCGAATTTAAAGCTTGTCCCCGTGTCATTACCGTCGCGGCGGATTGAAGAAGCGCACGCCGCGATGCTTGAACAGCGGTATCAGCGCCATCCCGGCGACGAATCCGCCCAGATGGGCAAACCATGCCGTGCCGCCTTCCCCGGCCGTCGCCGCCGCGGAATTGATCAGCTGCAGCACGAACCAGAACCCCAGCACCAGCATCGCCGGCAGGGACATCATGCGCAGGATGAAGCCGAACGGGATCAGCACCTGCACGCGCGCATGCGGATACAACAGCAGATAGGCGCCGAGTACACCCGAGATCGCCCCGCTCGCCCCGATCATCGGAATTTGCGCGGTCGACTCGAAGAAGGCCTGGGCCAGCGCGGCGGCAACGCCGCACAGCAGGTAGAACACGATGAAACGCGCGTGCCCCATGGCGTCCTCGATGTTGTTGCCGAAGATCCACAGGTACAGCATGTTGCCGATCAGGTGCATCCAGCCTCCATGAAGAAACATGGAGGAAAACACCGTCAGGCCCACCGGCACCACATCCAGTCCAGGCTCGAGATGCGCAGTGCCGAACAGGACTGCGGGAATCAAGCCCAGACTGAATACGGCGCGCTCGAATCCGGCGGGGCCCAGCGAGAACTGCCACAAAAAAACCACGCAGCAGACGACGATCAGCCCTAGGGTGACCAGCGGGCGTATGGAGATCGGATTATCGTCTCGCAGGGGAATCATGGCGGCGGATGCGGGCTATCTTAGCAGGCAACCCGCGGCGGACAGAACCCCGTGCGCGAACAGCCGCCGGTGGTTCGCCATGCTATACTCGCCGCCTCGAACAAACCGTATCTGATCCACGGACACGGCGCCACATGCCTGGAACACGTCACCCATGAAACACTCCATACCCCGCGTCGGCTTCGTCAGCCTGGGCTGTCCCAAGGCCCTGGTCGACTCCGAGCGTATCCTGACCCAGCTCCGGGCCGAGGGCTATACCGTCGCGCCCAGTTACGAGGAGGCCGACCTCGTGGTGGTCAACACCTGCGGTTTCATCGACAGCGCTGTCGAGGAATCGCTCGATGCCATCGGCGAGGCCCTGGCCGAGAACGGAAAGGTTATCGTGACCGGCTGTCTTGGCGCACGCGAGGCGGATATCCGGGATGTGCACCCCCAGGTGCTCGCGGTGACCGGGCCGCATGCGCTCGACGAGGTGATGCAGGCGGTGCATGCGCACCTGCCGCCGAAACACGATCCCCATACCGACCTGGTGCCTCCGCAGGGCGTGCGGCTGACGCCGCGCCATTACGCCTATCTCAAGATCTCCGAGGGATGCAACCATCGCTGTACCTTCTGCATCATTCCGTCTCTGCGCGGCGATCTCGTCAGCCGGCCGATCGGTGACGTCATGCAGGAGGCAGAGAACCTGGTCCGCGCGGGCGTGAAGGAATTGCTGGTGATCGCGCAAGACACCAGCGCGTATGGCGTCGACCTCCGCTACAGGACCGGATTCTGGGGCGGTCGCCCGATCAGGACCCGCTTCACCGAACTGGCGCGCGGCCTGGGTGAGCTCGGCGTATGGGTACGCCTGCATTACGTCTACCCCTATCCCCACGTGGACGAAGTCATCCCGTTGATGGCCGAGGGCAAGATACTGCCCTATCTGGACATCCCGTTCCAGCATGCGAGTCCGCGCATCCTGAAGGCGATGAAGCGGCCGGCGGGCAGCGAGGATGTGCTGCAGCGCCTGCGCCACTGGAGATCGATCTGCCCTGAGCTCGCCCTGCGCAGTACCTTCATTGTCGGATTCCCCGGCGAGACCGAGGAGGATTTCCAGCGTCTGCTCGATTTCCTGCAGGAAGCTCAACTCGACCGCGTGGGTTGTTTTACCTACTCCCCGGTGGAAGGCGCCGAGGCGAACGGGCTCGCCGCGCCTGTACCGGATGAGGTCAAGCAGGAACGGCTGGAACGATTCATGGAAACGCAGGCGGAGATCAGCGCGGACAAGCTCAGTCAGCGCATCGGCCGGACCCTCACCGTACTGGTCGATACGGTCGAGTCGGAACAGGCCTGGGCGCGCAGCTACGCGGACGCCCCCGAGATCGATGGCATCGTCCACATCCGTCAGGCCGGATCGATTCGTCCCGGCGACATGGTTCGCGTCACGATCACGGATTCGGACGAACACGACCTGCAGGGCACCGCTGTCTGACTCCGGGACAAATAGCAATGACAAAATATTGGCGCGCATTCAGCGCCGAAATATTAACCCAGTAATTCTGTTGCAATTTCAGTAATGAACAATTAATGTCTGATCCTCATTCTGGAGCAAGACGGTTTGCCGTCGAATAACGGGTATGGATGAACTTTCATGAAGAAGTTCTTCGATATACAAAAAAATTATCCCGACCTCACACCGAGCACCTTCCCAGAAGCCGCCGATCTCATCGTTCATTACGTCGAGCAAACCGGAAGCCGTTATATCTTTGGTGTTCCGGGCGGCGCGATCGAACCCCTGTACAACGCACTTGCGCGCAGCGAGCGTCGCGGCGGCGTCGCGGCAGTGGTGGCGCGCCATGAAACAGGCGCCGCCTTCATGGCCGACGGTTACGCCCGCGAGACCGGCCTCCTCGGTGTCTGCTGCACCACCACCGGCCCCGGGGCAACCAACATCATTACAGGCGTCGCGAGCGCGGATCAGGATGACATCCCGCTGCTGGTAATCACG
>JADLET010000196.1 GCA_020845975.1 Gammaproteobacteria bacterium
CGCGCGAGAGCATTACGCTGTGGCAGAACATGGGAAAGGCGGGCGGAAGCCAGCCCCCGCAATTCATGTCGACACATCCTGCCCACAAAACGCGCATAAACGATCTGCAGGACGGGATGGGGCGGGCGCTGGAGCTTTATCGGCAGGCGCAGGCGGCGGGGCTGCGCCCTGATTGCAGGCCGCCGGTGACCCAAGGGTGAACAGGTCTTGTGGTGATTTTCCTGGGTCGTATGCGCCGGGTTATTAGGGTACATCTTTTTCTCCATATATAACATGGGCCTGACTATGCCTACGTCAAGTGGTCCTGCGTATAGGTGACGGGCTGTGAAAGTCGGTGTTTCAAGGTTATAATTCGACGACGTCATTTCGGCCCGGCATAAGCAAAACTGGATGCCGGGAGTGGATAAAATCAAGATCAAAGGCGCGGGGAGGGAATGATGTCCATCCTTATCGAAAATTCCGTGCTGTCAAACCGATTTTCCCCCGTCCATCTCCGCAGCAACCGCCTTTTCTACGTGGATCCGATGGCGGAGAGCGCTGAGTACGGCTGGTATCTCAAGGTGCGTGGCCCCCGCTGTTTCGGTCCCTTTCACAGCAAGGAAGAAGCAGGCCAAGCCCTGGATCTCATGCTGAACAGATACCGGCAGATGAAGGATTCGAGCGGCCGTTGATTCGCCGTGCATCTGTGTGCGGACAGCCCGCTGTCAAATTGCCCATTAGCACCGTTCTTCGGCGTAGGCCATGCCATTCGCTGCGCTGTACGTTCGATGTGTGCCGGGCAGAGTCCTGCCATTGGCGCGCCGACCCTGTTTCGGGTTTGATAATGTGGCGTTTTTTCGCTAAAATTGCCGGCTTTCGTCGTCTAATATCGTCCAACAGCAGGGGAAGTAACCGGAGTTGATATGACCAAGAAGATCGAGTTTTCCCAATGGCGTCCGCATCCCTGGCACGGCCTGGATACCTGGGCGGGCAAGCCGGGCATCGTGCTTGCCTACATCGAGATCACGCCCTTCGATACCATCAAATATGAGGTGGACAAGGCCAGTGGATATTTGCGCGTCGACCGTCCCCAGCGTACTTCCTCTTTGCCACCTACCTTGTACGGCTTCATTCCTCGCACGTATTGCGGTCGACGCGTTGCCGGATTGGCGAGCAGCGTTACCGAAGGTGATGGCGACCCGCTCGACATCTGCGTCATCAGCGAGCGGCCGATCAGCCGATCCGAGGTGATCATGAGTGCCAAAATAATTGGTGGCATGTGTACTATCGATGGCGGCGAGGCTGACGACAAGATTATCGCGGTGCTGGAGAATGATTGCCTTTGGGAGAAGATCGATGATGTCGCCAGCCTCCCGAGCCGCATGGTGGAACGGTTGCGACATTATTTCACGACATACAAGTACGATCCTACCAAGCATGACCGTAGCCCGGTCACGGTGGAGAATATCTACGGACGCGATCATGCAATCAAGGTGATCGAAGCCTCCGTGCAGGATTACGACGAGATTTACAAGTAATTTATCGAGAGTGGCGCGCCGCAGCTGGCGGCGTGCCCATCCCGCCTGGCCGGTTACGCCGTTTGTGCGGCGGGTTCCCAGGCTACGCCGCGCTTGCACGGTTATGCGCGCATGATATTTCCTCATTCCCGCCGATTAAGATTCGCTTAAGTTACGGGCCCTAAACTGACCCGTTTGATCTGTCATGATGCGGGTCGGGGGGAGGATGGAGCTGTCCATAGTCATCCCGGTATTCAACGAGCATGAGAATATCGGGCCGCTGCTCGGCGAGATCGACCGGGCGATACATCCGGGCGTGGTCTACGAAGTTATCGTGGTTGACGACGGCAGCACCGATGCGACCGCGGATATTCTGGCGAAACTCTGCGCGGTAAATCCACGATTACGTGTCTTGCGGCACGGGTTCAATTGCGGACAGAGTGCCGCGCTGTTAACGGGAGTGGCCGTCGCCCGGTCTCCATGGGTGATGACGCTGGATGGCGACGGCCAGAACGATCCCAGGGATATCTGCCGTTTGCTGTCGGTGTGTAATCAGGATGGCTTTCTCAAGCTCGACCGCTTGATCACCGGCCTGAGGCGGCGGCGGTACGATAATTTCATTCGCCGGACAGCCTCGCTCATGGCGAACGCGATCCGCGTCCGTCTTCTGCGCGATGAGTGCCCGGATGCCGGCTGCGGTCTCAAGCTGTTTCCCCGCGACGTCTTTCTCGACTTGCCACGCTTTGATCATATGCACCGCTTTCTGCCCGCGCTTTTTCTTGTTAATGGCCGACGGGTGATTTCGGTCGACGTGAGCCATCGACCTCGTCTGCATGGCGTGTCGAAATACGGGTTTTTCGACTGTTTGAGGATCGGTATTGTTGATATGTTCGGGGTGATGTGGCTGCAACGTCGTTCGTGCCGGGCTGAAAGCCGGGAGATCGGACCATGAGCAGAATGGGCAAGGCCTGGCTTAATCGGGCAGGCTCTGCTTTCGATGTGGTTTATCGTTCAGCGGTTCAAAAGTGAGCGCGAGAAAATATCCGTCGTTCCGGATCAGTACTGGCATTTCAGTCCGGAGGACAGAATCACGCTAAGGCGGAAGCGATCACGCCCGTCGATCTGCTTGGCCCAGGTCTGCTGATGCATGGCGCGCACAAGCCGCGCTGGACTGGGCGATGATCAACCCTGGAGGGATGATCATCGCCTATTATGATGTGGAAGTGCCGTCGGTATCGGTCGAGCCGGGGTTCCGCGCCACGTATCGCGGAAGATGGCGGGCCGTGTGGCGAGGCGCGACCCGCACCGGTTCGCTGAGAGGTCGACCTGTATTCAGTGTCCCAGCATCCAGGGACGCTTGGTCCCGTTCTGTGCCTTCAATGCCGTGCCGGTACTGGCGGCGGAGTTGTGGTTGCAGCCGGGACCGCACTGGTGACGGCGTGAGACCCGTGGTTCATGCGCGCTGCGTTCGTTGATCTGGTGTGCCTTGCGCACGCCAGGGTTCATTATGCTGAGGCGAGGCGCGGACAGCAGACGACCGGAATTCCCCCCGCATTCAGGACAAGCCGCTTCGGCCTTGTGTTCAGACATCGGGCGCAGCTGGGTGAATTCGTGATTGCATTCGTGGCAGAAGTAGTCATAGACCGGCATGGTGCGTTCTCCTGATTGGCCGGCGGACGGCAATTCACCGTCCGCCGGTATTGGTTCTGGGTGAAGATCAAGTTCCTCAACGATCCTTCCAGTACGACACCGGGATATCCGGGCCCCCGGTAATGTGCTTCGTCGGGCCTTCCTTGCACGGGTTGATGTCGAATTCGAAGATCTCAGTAGGCAGCATCAGCGTGGCGCAGACATTCGGGATGTCCACGATGCCGCTGATGTGGCCCTCCACCGGGGCGCAGCCGAGGATGGCGTAGGCCTGAGCCCCGCTGTAGCCGAATTTCTTCATGTATTCGATCGCGTTCAAACAGGCCTGACGATAGGAAACATGCGCATCCAGGTAATGCTGTTTGCCGGATTCGTCCACCGAGATCCCTTCGAAGATCAGGTGTTGCTTGTATTCAGGCTTGAGCGGGCTGGGTTTGAAAATCGGATTCTTTACCGCGTACTTGGCCACTCCGTCCTTGATAATGTCGACCTTGATATGAATCCAGCCGGCCATCTCGATGGCGCCACAGAAGGTGATTTCACCGTCGCCCTGTGAGAAGTGCAGGTCGCCCATCGACAGACCGCCACCTTTCACATAAACAGGGAAGTAGACTTTCGATCCGCGTGTAAGATCCTTGATGTCACAGTTTCCACCGTGTTCACGCGGTGGAACCGTGCGGGCGGCCTCCATCGCGGCCGCCTTCGCGGCATCCGGTTTCATGCTGCCCATATGCGCCGTTTCGGGCGCCGTCGGGGCGACCAGCGGCGGGACGCGATCCGGATTGGTGGCGAGCAGGGCGCCTTCGCGCTTGTTCCAGGTATCGAGCAGGGCCTTTGAGGGCAGGCAACCGATCAGGCCGGGGTGCATGATGCCGGCGAACCTGACTCCCGGGATATGGCGCGAGTGGGCATAGATACCGCTGTATTCCCAGATCGACTTGCGCGCATCAGGGAAGTGTTCGGTGAGGAAACCGCCGCCATTCTCCCGCGCGAAGAAACCATTGAAGCCCCATTCGGAATTTGGAAGGGTCCCGATGTCGAGGATATCGACCACCAGAAGGTCGCCTGGCTCCGCGCCTTCCACTCCGATGGGTCCTGACAGATAATGCACCTTGCTCAGATCCACGTCGCGCACGTCATCCGCGCAGTCGTCATTGCAGATCTGTCCACCCGTCCAGTCGAAGCACTCGACCTTGAATTCATCGCCGGGCTTTACCCAGGCAATGATCGGAATATCGGGATGCCACCGATTGTGTATACAGGGATGCTGTTCGGGGGTTTTGGAAAAGTCGATCTTGATCAGCGTATCTGTCATGTCCATCTCCAGAATATATGTGGATCGAGCGCATCGGCTCCGCGTACCGCCATGAGTCACGGAGGCAAATGCCGGTGTGTGAAGCCCGCAGAATTGCGTGTTCCAATCAGCTATCAGCATAGACCGTGCCAGTGACGAGCTGCTCTATTGAAGAGCAGTGAAACGCACTAAAACCAGCGATTTATCCGGATATGCGCCCCATTATGGCCGGCGCGCGGAATCGGCTCGGCAATTGTCTGGTGACAAAGGTGACAATGTCATATGACATTCCGCGCATTGGCACATCGTGACGCCATCAGAGAATCCATACCGCACACAAAATCACCAATCGGCGCGGCCAAGAAATCATAATCGCATCATGGTAATCACCGGAAAAACACATCCGGGAATATTTTCATTGATGATTGTGATCAACAAGTTGTCGCGCGATCTTCAGATCGAATACGGAATCAAGCCTGGTGAATTCATGCGGATCATTCTGTGCCTGATCGACGTGTGGCATGTTCGTTGCTCTTCAGGGATTAACGCGCTGTGCTTCGTGATTCAGGGACACGCGTTCAAGGCAGCATCGGTAGTTTGAGACTCATAAATAGCTAAAGCAGAGCGGAGGAATGGCAACGATGTATTTTCTAGATAAGGCAAGAGATGCACTCAAGAGGAAGCGGCTGGTGGCGGCGTTGGGCGCCTCCATGCTTCTGGGGGCGGTATCAACCGTGTCTGCGGCAACGCTCCCCACGGCCCAGGTGAATACCACCGGTCTGGCAATCACCGATAGCACGGTTAAGGTCGGTATCCTGCACTCGACGACCGGCACCATGGCCATCAGTGAAACCGGATCGGTGGAGGCGGAGAAACTTGCCATCGATCAGATCAACGCGATGGGCGGAATCCTCGGGCGCAAGATCGAGATCATCCAGGAAGACGGCGCCAGCGACTGGCCGACCTTCGCCGAGAAGGCGAAGAAGCTGCTGGAAAAAGACCAGGTGGCCGCGGTGTTCGGCTGCTGGACCTCGGCCTCGCGCAAGGCGGTGCTCCCGGTGTTCGAGAACGATAACGGTCTGCTCTATTATCCGACCTTCTATGAAGGGCTGGAAGAGTCAAAGAACGTTTTCTATACCGGACAGGAAGCGACGCAGCAGATCCTGGCGGGACTCGACTGGGCCAGCAAGGAACTCGGCGCGAAGACCTTCTATCTGGTCGGCTCAGATTATATCTGGCCGCGCACATCGATGAAGATCGCGCGCAAGCACATCGAGAACGTGTTGAAGGGTACCGTGGTCGGTGAGGAGTACTATCCTCTGGGAAGCACGCAGTTCGGTTCGCTTATCAACAAGATCAAGCTGAAGAAGCCCGACCTGGTCTTCGGTGCGGTGGTGGGCGGAAGCAATGTGGCCTGGTTCAAGCAGCTCAATGCGGCCGGCCTGACCTTCAAGAAACAGCCAATGCTGACTATCTCGGTGACCGAAGACGAAGTCCTGGGTATCGGTGGCGAGAACGTCGAAGGCCTGTATTCCTCTATGATGTACTTCCAGAGCCTGGATCTTCCTGGCAACAAGAAGTTTGTCGATGCCTTCAAGACGAAGTGGGGCGCGGACTCGGTCATCGGAGACGTTACTGAATCCGGCTATCTGGGTCCGTGGCTGTGGCTGCGTGCTGTCGAGGCGGCCAAGAGCTTTGACGTTGACAAGGTCGTAGCGGCCTCGCCGGGTATCGAGTGGGAAGATTCCCCTCATGGTTACCTCAAGGTCGACAAGAACCACCATCTTTGGATGAAAACCCGCATCGGCGAGTGGCAGAAAGATGGTCAGGTCAAGATCGTGTATGAGTCCGACGTGATCAAGCCGGATCCGTTCCCGGCCGGTTATCAATAACGGTGTAATGGCTGCGGCGGCATAAGGCCGCCGCAGCATCACTCGGCGCACAGGGTCTGAACAGCATAATCTGGGGGTCGTGATGGACGGGTATTCAGCTTCAGAGCTATTAAATATTTTTGCAATGCAGGCCTTCGCGGGCGTCAGTCTGTTCTCGGTGTTCGTGCTGATGGCGCTGGGTCTTGCGATCATCTTCGGTCAAATGGGCGTGATTAACATGGCGCATGGTGAGTTTCTCACCATCGGCGCTTACAGCACAGTGATGATGTCCATGCTGGCCGAAAAGTTTATGCCGGAGTTTCTTCCGTATTACTTTATTTTTGCCATCCTTGTGGCATTCGTCGTTGCGTTCAGCATAGGGTACCTGGTCGAGTTCCTCATGATCCGGCATTTGTACCGGAGGCCGCTCGATACACTGCTGGCCACCTGGGGCCTTAGCCTGATCATGCAGCAAATATTCCGCTCCGCCTTCGGTGCGCGCGAGGTCAGCGCCACATTGCCGGATTGGCTGATGGGTTCATGGCAGCCGGTTGAGGGCGTTGACATACCGCTCAATGGCCTGTTCGTCCTGGGGCTGACGATCCTGCTATCCCTTGCTGTGTTTATCTTTCTGTTCAAGTCGCGTTGGGGGCTCAAGGTTCGCGCTACAACGCAAAACCGTCTGATGGCCGGCGCAGTTGGTATCAGCACCCCGATGGTCGACCGCGTCACTTTTGCGCTCGGTTGCGGGATTGCTGGCGTGGCCGGGGCGGCCTTCACCACCATCGCTTCGACTGGACCGACAAGCGGGTCTCTCTATATCGTTGACACCTTCCTCGTTGTGGTGTTTGGTGGCGCGGGCAGCCTGCTCGGAACTTTCGCCTCGGCGTTTTCCATTGCACAGGCACAGTCGGTGATGGAATTCTTCATGAGCGGTTCGATGGCCAAGGTCCTGACCTTGCTTGCGGTGATCATCATTCTGATGATTCGCCCGGAAGGCCTGTTCTCGGTCAAGGTCCGGAAATAGTCGGGGAGAGGTAAATATCATGCAAGTCGCAATGAATAAGCTGTTTGGCGGACGCGAGGGCCTGGTCGGCCTCGCGATTCTCGCGGCCCTGATCTTCATCATCATGCCGCTCACCTTTGATATATTCCGGCTCAATCTCGTCGGCAAGTATCTGACCTATGCCTTCGTCGCGATTGGTCTGGTGCTGTGCTGGGGCTATGGAGGCATCCTCAGTCTGGGTCAGGGAATGTTTTTCGGGCTGGGCGGATACTGCATGGCCATGTTCCTCAAGCTGGAATCCTCCAGCCCGGAAAGCACCAAGATTCAATCCACGCCCGGAATACCGGATTTCATGGACTGGAATCAGCTGACCGCGCTGCCGTGGTTCTGGGAACCCTTCCACAGCCTGTCGTTCAGCCTGGTGGCGGTGATAGCGGTACCCTGCATATTCGCCTTCATCATCAGTGTGGCAATGTTCAAACGACGCGTGGGAGGTGTGTACTTCGCGATCATTACGCAGGCGATCGCACTGATCCTGACGATTCTGATCATTGGACAGCAGGGTTACACCGGAGGCATTAACGGCATCACCGATCTGCGCACCCTGAAGGGATGGGACATCAGGACCGATGAAGCGAAGTATGTCCTGTACTTCCTGAATGGTGCGCTTCTGATAGGCTGCATTCTGGTCGGGCGACTGATCATAACGTCGAAACTCGGAAGGCTTCTGTTGGCGATGCGCGACCGGGAAGACCGTGTGCGGTTTTCCGGGTATGACGTGTCGAGCTTCAAGGTCTTCGTGTTCTGTGTCGGCGCGATGATGTCGGCGATCGGCGGCGCGATGTTCACCCTGCAGGTGGGCTTCATGTCCCCCTCATTCGTTGGCATCGTGCCCTCCATCGAGATGGTGATATTCGCCGCGGTGGGCGGACGCATGTCACTGATAGGGGCGGTATACGGGGCGCTCATCGTGAACTTCGCCAAGACGTTTTTCTCGGAGAGTTTCCCGGCCTTGTGGCTTTTCCTGATGGGCGGTCTGTTCATCGCCGTGGTCATGCTGTTCCCGAACGGGCTGGCAGGCATCTACACCAGCTATATCAAGCCGAGGATCGACGCATGGATTCAGGGAAGGCGTGGCGGAGGAAACCTGACTCCGACAGTTCCGGCGGAGCCCCAGGATCCGGTTTCGCCCAGGACGGCGGAACGGACACCGGCATCCGCGGCGTCCCGTTCGCTCGCGGCGGGAATCCAGTCGGAACCGTCCCGTTCATAAATCGGAGGATGACATGAGCAGTAATACAGACTTCGTACTTTCGATAGAAGACCTGACCGTCTCCTTCGATGGATTCAAGGCGGTGGACAAGCTCAATCTGTATGTGGACAAGAACGAGATCCGTGTCGTAATCGGGCCGAACGGGGCCGGGAAAACCACGGTGCTTGATCTGATTTGCGGAAAGACCAGGGCCACCTCGGGGAGCATCAAGTTCAAGGATCTGGAGCTCACCAGAATGTCCGAGCACCAGATCGTGCGGGCAGGCGTGGGAAGGAAATTCCAGAACCCTTCGATCTATGAGAATCTCACCGTATTCGAGAACCTGGAGATCTCCTATCCGAAGGGACGCTCGGTGTTCGGCGCCCTGGCCTTCAAGCGCACGGCAGAGGTGGTCGCGCGGGTGGAGGAGATCGCCAGAGAGATCATGCTGGATGAGTTTCTAGGTACCGAGGCCGGTCTGCTCAGTCATGGCCAGAAGCAGTGGCTGGAAATCGGCATGCTGCTGATACAGGACCCAGAACTCCTTATGCTGGATGAGCCGGTGGCGGGCATGAGCGCGCGCGAACGTGAGCTGACGGGACAGCTGCTCAGGCGAATCTGCACCAATCGGTCCGTCCTGGTGATCGAGCATGACATGGAGTTCGTCAAGAATATCGCGCACAAGGTGACGGTGCTGCACCAGGGGAAGATCCTGAAGGAGGGGTCGATGGAGATGGTACAAAGCGATCCCAAAGTCATCGAAGTTTATCTGGGGCATTGATCATGAGCGCGAATCTGAAATACAGCGAAGAAATATCTCCTGTGAATCCGGCGGAAGGCGAGGCCATGCTGAAAGTCGAGGATCTGGTGGTCTGTTATGGTCAGAGCGAGATCATTCACGGATTGTCATTCCAGGCAAAACCGAAGGAGACGCTGGCCATCATGGGACGCAACGGCATGGGCAAGACTACGCTGTTCAAGTCTCTGATGGGTGTAATACCGAGCAAGGGCGGCAAGGTCTCGGTGGCAGGCAAGGACATCAGCGGACTGCCCAGTTACAAGCGGGTGGCCAGTGGCATTGCCTATGTACCCCAGGGGCGCATGATCTTTCCGACCCTGACGGTCAGGGAAAACATCGAGACCGGCCTGGAAACCAACACGAACAAGACCGTCCCTGACGAGATCTACGAATTGTTTCCGGTGCTGTGGGAAATGCGCGGCCGCAAGGGTGGTAACCTCTCGGGTGGGCAGCAGCAGCAGCTCGCCATCGCCCGCGCGCTGGCCTCGAATCCCAAGGTTCTTCTGCTGGACGAGCCCACCGAGGGCATCCAGCCGTCCATCATCAAGGACATCGCCAGGATCCTGAACGAGATCCGCCGCATGCGCGACATCACCATCATCGTGTCGGAACAGGTGCTGAGCTTCACGCTGGAGATCGCCGACCGCCTGCTGGTGATAGAGCGCGGCAGTTTCGTGCACGAGGATCTGCGCGCCAACGTCGACGCGAAGAAGATCACGGCCTATCTGTCAGTATGACCGGCCTGTTCCCAGCAGGCCCTGGTCCTCTCCATCCGCGTGGCGGAGAGGGTGGGTATCATCGCCTCTGCTTACGTGTGGCGCCGGCGGATACCATGCCGTGCAGCCCGGATGAAGGCGCGTGGCGCCGAGATACGGGGAGACCTCGTGCTCCCCGGATTCCGCAGCGCTCCAACCAGGCTGCGCGACTTGTCATTACCGAGAAAGCGGGAATTAAGAATCCGGATCTCCGCCTGCACGGACATGATGAAGTAAGCAGTGCCTCCTTAAAGCGGCCCGGACTCCAGCTTGGCCAGGCGATAGCGGAACTGGCGCAAGGTCATGCCAAGCAGTTCCGCGGCGCGGGTCTGATTTCCGCCAGTGCGCTTCAGGGCCTCCATCAGACGGGAACGCTGCTTGATGTCGACGCGCTCGTAGGGTCGGTACCGAATATCGTTCGGGGGCGTTGCTGGAAGCGACGCGGCTTTGCCGGGGACTGTGGCTGGTACGGCAACCGCAGGCGGCGGCGTTTCCGCGGCATGGTGGAGTGATCCCATGCCGGCTTCCTCGACCAGCATGGCGTCGATCTGTCCCTCGGTGATGAGGGAGTCCTCGGCCTGGAGCACGGCCCGTTCCACCACGTTCTGCAGCTGGCGGATATTGCCGTTCCAGTAAAATGCCTGAAGCCGTTCCATTACCCCGGCCGAGACGCTCAGGTGACGCCGGTACATCGACTGGTAACGATTGAGGAAATGCTCCGCCAGCAGAGGGATATCGCTGCGGCGCTCGCGCAACGGCGGTAGATAGACCGGCAGTACGTTGAGACGGAAGAACAGATCGAGACGGAACTCGCCCTGTTCCACCGCCCGCTTGAGATTGATGTGCGTCGCGGTGATGATGCGGAAATCGACCTCAACAGGGTGTTCCCCGCCCACTGGCTCCACCTGACGGTCCTGCAGGACGCGCAGCAGCTTGGTCTGCAGGTCGGTCTGCAGATCACCGATTTCGTCCAGGAACAGGGTGCCGCCCTCGGCCTGCTGCAGCTTCCCCTTCTTGTTCTTGTGTGCCCCGGTGAAGCTGCCTTTCTCGTGTCCGAACAGTTCGGATTCAAGCAGCTGTTCCGGGATGGCGGCGCAGTTGAGCGCGATATAAGGACCGTTGCGACGATGGCTCAGCTTGTGCATCATCGCCGCGAACATCTCCTTGCCGGTGCCGGACTCGCCCAGCAGCAGCACCGGCGCATCGCTGTGCTTGGCGTTGTCTAGCTGTTTCACCGCGGCGAGCAGCACCGGGCTGTTGCCGATGATGCCATGTTCCTCGCACAGCTTCTGCAGGCGATCGCTGCGATTGTCGAGCGTCTCCATATAAGCCTGGAAGTGATCCTGCTGGCGCATCATGACGAGAATGAAGCCGATCATCGAGGCGATGATGCGCATCAGGTCGACGTCCTGCGTGTAAAGCCGCTGCGTGTTGGTCTCGCGTTGCGCGGATAATACCCCGATCGGACGTCCCTCAATCACAATGGGCACCGAGATGAAGCCCACGCCTTCCTTCTTGCCATCGATCGGTTCAGCGATGCGTGTGAGGAAGATCGGCTCGTCGGTGACATCAGTGACCAGCGCGAGCTGGCCGGAACGCCAGACGGCGCCGGTCAGGCCCTGATCGAAGGGCACGTTGTATTCGCCCTGCAGCAGCCGCTCGCGGACCAGGCCATAGGAGTAGGTGATCTGCAATTCATTGGCGGTGTAGTTCGGCAGCAGCACGCGACCGTAGTGCAGGCTGGCCCACTCCGACAGCAGGCGCAGCACCCCGGTGATCTTCTGCTCGGGCGGGATGGAGCGCGTGAGGAGACGGGTGGCCTCCAGGATCAGGGCGTCATTGATCTGGAACTTCGTGTGTGGCGTCGTCATGGCACTACCCGCTTTGATTTATAGAGCTGCTCGATCCGCGGTGAAACGGTGCCGGCATGAATTCAAGCCGCTGCTCATGGGTGGGCAGGACCCTTCTCCTGCATCAACAGCAAGCCTCATACCAACCTGGAAAGGCTATGATAAAGAACAATAGAAACATTTAATTGTTGAATGTTTATGAAGTGGAGTCAGGGTGTTGATGGTCCTGTGGCGCACCATTTTGGACGGTCGGTTAGTGCCTTCCGGCGATTTGAGTGCGGAGGGTACTGGGGTATGGATGCCCGGATGAGGAAGTGGTAATGGGTGTGCGATTGACGTTATTTCCGCCAATACACCGGAGAAAACAGCACTAGAAGCGTGAATATCTCGAGGCGGCCGAGCAGCATGGCAAACGTGCATAGCCACTTCGCCACAGGATTTACATCATGGAAGTTGGAGGAAACGTCGCCCAGACCAGGGCCAATGTTGGTCAGGCAGGCGGTCACTGCGCCAAAGGCAGTCACCTGGTCCACGCCGGTGGCCATCACCAGGATCATCAGTCCGATGAAGACGGCGACATAAATTGAAAAGAAGCTCCACACCGCATCGAGTACCGACTTGGGCAGTGCCCGCCCGCTGATCTTGATGGGGCGGACCATGTTCGGGTGTATGAGTCGCATCATCTCGCGGATGCCCACCTTGCCGAGCACCATGACGCGGACCACCTTGATGCCGCCCGAGGTCGATCCCGCGCAGCCGCCCAAATGACCGGCGAACATCAATAGCAGGGGCAGGGCGACTGGCCAGAGGGAGAAGTCGGTCGTGGTGAATCCGGTCGTGGTGATTATGGACGTTACCTGAAACGCGCCATACCGCAGGGACTCGGTCAGGCTGCCATAGGTCCCGCCGAGGTACAGCAGCAGGGTGTTGGCTGTGATCAGGGCGACGATGATGATCAGGAATGTTCTTGTTTGCGGATCGTTCCAGTAGGAGGTAACACCCCTGCCATGGAAGAACAGAAAGTGCACGTTGAAGCTGATGCCCCCCAGAATCATGAATATGATCGCGACCGTTTCAACAGCCGGATTGTTGAAAAATCCCAGGCTCGCGTCATGCGTGGAGAATCCCCCGGTCGAGACGGTGCTGAAACTGTGCGCGATTGCGTCGAAGGCCGACATTCCGGTAAGCCAGTAGGCCGCGGCACAGATCACGGTCAGCGACAAATAGATCACCCATACCGCGCGCGCGGTATGGGTGATGCGCGGGGTGAGCTTTTCGTCCTTCATCGGGCCGGCGGTCTCGAGTCTGTAGAGCTGCATGCCGCCGACGCCCAGCATGGGGAGGATGGCCACCGCGAGTACTACTACACCGATACCGCCCATCCACATCAGTTGCTGCCGGTATATCAATATGGAAGCGGGGAGATTGTCGATCCCGACAATGACGGTCGCACCTGTTGTGGTGAAACCTGACACCGCTTCGAACACTGCATCAGTCAAGCTCAGGTGAGCGCCGAGCAGCAGAGGCAGGCTGCCAAGCATGCCGAGCAACACCCAGAACAGCGCGACTACAAGGAAGGCCTCTTTGTTGTGCAGCTCGGCTTTCTGTCGGCGGTTTGGATACCACAGCAAAAGTCCGGGAATGGCGAGAAGCAGGATGCTTTGCAGGAAGTGCATCGCTTCACCATCCCGCGTGTATAGCGCGACCAGCAGGGTCGGGATGAGGGTAAGGCTGAACAGCAGCAGGAATATCCCGACGATGCGGGTGACGATGGGAAAGCGCATGGTGGATATATCAGCCTGGTTTGCCCGTGACGGCAGGCATCCTGTTCCCTGTTATTGGAGTTTTCCCGGGTGGGAGAGATTAGAAGTTATCAGGGAGGTGCTGTCAAACGGCAGGGGAGCCGGTCTGGAGTTGGAGCGCGTGAGGAGGGCTGGTCTGTTCATTATTGATAATGATCGATCAATATTATATCCTTGCGGCCAATACGGAGGCCTGATGCAGGAACGCAATACGAAACAGAAGCAGGTCATTGCCCGGCTGATACTGGAGGCCGGCCATCCGGTCTCTGTCCAGGAGATACTGGAGGTAGGGCGCGGACACATGTCTCGCCTCGGCATTGCAACCGTGTACCGGACCATCAAGCGGCTGCTCGACGCGGGCGAGTTACAGGCCGTGGTCATTCCGGGTGACGTTGTGCGCTACGAAGCGGTCATGCCGCATCACCATCACTTCAAGTGCAGCCGCTGTGACCGGGTGTATGACCTCGACGGTTGCGTGAAGGAGCTGAAGAGCATGGTTCCCAAAGGCTTCAAGGTGGAAAACCATGAGCTGACGTTCTACGGTTGCTGCCGGAGTTGCGCGTGACCACGACGAAATTTCCACGCGCGCCTGTGTGCAATATCATTGTGTATCTTGCTTTGGCTGCAGGACCCGGCCCGTTTTTATGGACTTCATGAAACGGCATCCCTTGCGGCTGTTGCCCCTGATCCTGGGTGGGATGCTGTTTGTGTGGCAGTTGTGTCTGGTCTACCACCAGACCGAGCATGGACTGAGCGAACCGGAGGAGATCTGCCTGTTGTGTCAGGTGGCGGATCACATGCAGCATGGCCTGTCCCCCGCGCTATTTCCGTCTGCGAATCTGCCCGCGTTTATTCTTCCCCTTGCCAACCTTTCTTCGCAGTACACTCATCCATCGCGCGGCCCTTCCGCCCGCAGCCCTCCCGCTGGCAGCCCGGTCTGAATGTTTTCATAATATTCTTGTCCGGCGACTGGCTCAGGCGCGTCGCCGGTCTGCAGTCTGGAGGAATACCATTGTGATAAGGGAAAGAATCGCACTGTCCTGCGTGTTACTGGCCGGGTTTACCGTCACTCTCGCGAATGAAGATCGACATGAGCATGGCGCTCACGAACATGGCAGCGGACGCATGGACGTCGCCGTGGAGAAAAATACGATCGATATCGATCTGGACAGCCCGGCCGTCAATTTTGTCGGATTCGAGCATGAGCCCGGCGATGCGAAAGAGAAGGCCACGCTGGACAAGGCCGTCGCCGACTTGAAGCATGTGGGCGCGTTGATTGCATTTACGCCGGCGGCGCAATGCACGCAGAAACGGGTTCGGGTAACCAGTTCATTGCTCGGTGAAGGAGAAGATGCCGGGCACGATGATCACGATCATGAGGAGCATGCGGATCATCACCATGATGATGAAGCGGTGCATGGACATGATCACCATGACGAGGGCGATAGCGACGAGCATGACCATGCGGACATCAATGCCACCTGGGAAGTGACATGCGCCCGCCCGGAAAATCTTCGCGAGATCGATTTTTCGGGGCTGTTCGGGCGTTTCGCGGGCACTCACAGTCTGCGGATCCAGGCGGCTCTGCCGAATGGTCAGACCTCGACCGAGCTGACGCCCGACAGCCCAAGACTGAAATGGTAAATCCGGAAAGAGGCGGGGCAATGCCCCGCCTCGGACCTGGTAAGGATGAATCAAGATGAATCAAGCTGTCATTGATCTCCAGGATGTGGAATTCGCCTGGACGCCTGCCGGCATAGCTGTATTGAGCATAGATCACCTGAGCATTGGAAAGGGTGAGCGGGTATTTCTGAAGGGCCCGAGTGGAAGCGGGAAGAGCACGCTGCTGAACCTGCTGGGCGGCGTGACGGTGCCGCGGCGCGGAACGGTAACAGTGCTGGGGCAGGATCTTGGGGCGCTTTCCGCGTCGACGCGCGACCGCTTCCGCGCCGAGCATGTTGGCTATATATTCCAGTTGTTCAACCTGGTGTCGTATCTCAGCGTACTCGACAATGTGCTGTTGCCGCTGCGCTTTTCACAAATGCGGCGCGAGCGTGTCCGGCAACGCGGTGGACCGCGCGCCGAGGCGGGGCGGCTTATCACCCGGCTGGGCCTGGGCGCGGAGCTGCTTGACCGCCCGGCGACGGAGCTGAGCGTCGGGCAGCAGCAGCGAGTGGCTGCCGCGCGCGCGCTGATTGGCGGTCCGGAGCTGGTGGTTGCCGACGAGCCCACCTCGGCCCTCGACGCGGACACGCGCGCGCTGTTCATCAGGCTGTTGATGGAGGAATGCGCCAGCCAGGGGGCGACGCTTGTGTTCGTGAGCCATGACGCAGCTCTGGAGCCGCTGTTCGATCGAGGTATCGCCCTCAACGACATCAATCGCGCAGGGAGGAGTCCCCATGTCGTCAATGCTTGATCTGGCGGTGAAGAGCCTGTGGAACCGCCGCCTTTCGGTGGCATTCACCTTGTGCGCGATCGCCTTCAGCGTCACCCTGCTGCTCGGGGTCGAGCGCCTGCGCACCGAGGCCCGTACCGGTTTCGCCAACACCATTTCGGGCGTGGACCTGATTGTGGGCGCGCGCAGCGGCGGCGTGCAACTGCTGTTGTACTCGGTGTTCCACATCGGAAACGCCACCAACAATATCGACTGGCGGAGCTATCAGGACATCGCCGCGCAATCCCAGGTTGCCTGGGCGGTGCCGATCTCGCTCGGAGATTCCCACCGCGGTTATCGCGTCGTGGGTACCGATCCGACGTTTTTCGAGCATTACCGTTTTGCTGGTGACCACACCATCGTGTTCAAGGCGGGCGGCGGGTTCACGACGCCATTCGAGGCTGTGCTCGGCGCCGATGTCGCCAGCAGCCTGAAATACAGCACTGGACAGCAGATCGTGCTCGCCCACGGCGCCGGCGACGTAACTCTCATGGAACACACGAACATGCCGTTCCATGTGGTGGGTATACTGGATCGCACCGGCACTCCACTCGACCGCTCTATACTCGTGAGCCTGGAGGGTATTACCGCGATCCACGTGGGCTGGGAGGCCGGTGTGCCGATGCCTGGCCTGCATGTGACCGATGACCAGGCCATGCGCATGAATCTGACACCCAAGACGATTACGGCCATGATGGTCGGCCTGAAGTCACGCATTGCGACCTTCCGGGTGCAGCGCTTCATCAACGACTACCGCGACGAACCGTTGCTCGCGATTCTGCCTGGCGCGACCCTCCAGGAATTGTGGGATCTGGTCGGCGTGGGCGAACGCATGCTGTTCGCGGTGTCCGCCTTCGTTGTGGTGGTCGGCATGGCCGGCCTGCTGACTGTCCTGCTGGCGGGACTCGAGGCGCGCCGGCGCGAAATGGCGGTCCTGCGCTCGGTCGGGGCGCATCCGCGGCAGATTCTGGGCCTGATATTGGGTGAGACCGCCGCGCTGACGCTGGCGGGGATCGTGCTCGGAGTGATCCTGCTGTACGTTTTGATCCTGATTCTGCGCCCGGTTCTGGAATCGCAATGGGGCATGTATATTGGCATCGCGCCGCCGACGCCGCGCGAGCTGGGATTGCTTGGGGGCGTATTCGGAGTCGGACTGCTGAGCGGGCTGTTGCCGGCCTGGCTCGCATATCATCGTTCGCTCGCCGACGGTCTGACCGTGCGGCTATGAGGAGGAAGTCATGAGGTCTGGTTTGATCATTGGTGCGCTCGTCGCGCTGGTATCCCTGTTGGGCGCCTGCGATGATGCGGGCCAGGTGGGAGGTGCCGCGCACCAGGTGGTCGACCTGCGGGGCTCGTCCGCGTCTTCCGGGGCCGCGGCCGTGGCGGATACGTCGGATGATGCGGGAGTGAAGGTTCTCAATTGGGACAACCTGCTCCCCGACGATTTTCATCCGGAGAAACTGCTGGAAGGCGTGGACACGGAGACCCTGAACGATGACGATCCGCGCGCGCAAGAGCTGATGAAAAAGCTGCAGGCGATGTGGAAGGAAGCTCCGGTGGTGAACGCCCTCAATGGCCAGACGGTGAAGCTGCCCGGTTTCGTGGTCCCGCTCGAGGGCGACGGCCGGGTGGTGAACGAGTTTCTGCTGGTGCCGTATTACGGCGCCTGCATCCATGTGCCGCCGCCGCCCGCAAACCAGATCGTTTATGTCAGGGCACAGGGACGCAACGTACAGGTGCGGCGGCTGTTCGACACCGTTTGGGTGACTGGCAATATGAAAGTTGAGCGCGCCTCCAGTGAACTCGGCGAGGCGGGTTACACGCTGGATGCGCTCAAAGTCGAGCCCTACGAAACGGATCAGTAACGGTACGCATCGGTTCCGGTCATGAGACATTACCGCTCCGAAGGCTATTTGGTTACCGCCGCATGATCCGGGGGTTGCCTTTCCACGTGTGCCGCCGTTTGCGTGCCATCTGCGCAGCGATTCTGCTGCTGGCGTCACTACCGGCCGGGGCGCATCCCCATGCATGGATCGATGTCGAAGTCGAGGCGCGCTTCGACGCCACGTCCCGGATCGCATCACTGCACATGGTCTGGCTCTTCGACGATATCTATTCCGCCTATGTCACCCAGGGGCTCTCGTTTACCGGCAACGACGCCCTTGATCCGGAACGGACTGCCCGGATACTCACCGTCATGATGAAGAATCTGGCCCGTTTTCATTACATGACTACGGTCGAGGCCGGATCGCGGCCGGTGAAGTTCGCGCCGCCGGAAGATACTTCGATCATGCTCAGGGGCCGGAGCCTTGAGCTGGAATTCACGCTCCCGCTCGCCGAGCCGATCCCGGCATTGCAGGGGCCGGTTACGTATTCGGTCTATGATCCGAGCTACTATATCGAGATGCTGCACGCGGAGAAGGACGATGCCATTCGCCTGCGGGGCGCGCCCGCGGGCTGCCGGTTCGAACTGATTGCCCCCCGTCCGGACCCGGAACGTGTGCGCGAGGCCGCCGACCTGGACCGGACCCAGCAGGGGCGGGACGGTCTCGGCGCCTTCTTCGCCGAGCGGGTCACGATACGATGTGATTAGCGCCGCTGAGCCGGTTTTCCCGTAAAATGCCCGCATGGCGATATTACTAACGGGGGCATTGCTGATCGGGGTTGTCGCCGGCACGGGCCCGGTGTGCCACATCCATCCTCCGGCGAGCGATTCAGCGATGACGCCTCCACCGATTGTCGGACCGTATGACTCCGGCGAGGCGTGCGAGCAGGAGAACGCGCGCCTGTTCGCCGGCCAGGGTCGCTGTCACTGCGCCTTCGATTGGGGCGCGGCCGGCGCCAGGCCTTTCCTGCCGGCGCCAACGGTCATGCCGGACGACCCTGCGCTCGACGCCCGCCCGTTTCGCTGAGCCCGCGCTTAGCCCTGGGCCTGCGTGGGACGGGCGCTTCCGCTCGCGAGCCAGGATTTGCCCGCCAGGTGCCGGATGTCCTCCATGATCATGTAATTGACCGGGACCATGAACAGGGTGACGACCGTGGCGAACAGGATGCCGAAGCCCAGCGACACCGCCATCGGAATCAGGAACTGGGCCTGGGTTGACTTCTCGAAGACCAGCGGAATCAATCCAAAGAACGTGGTCAGGGACGTCAGCATGACCGGACGGAAGCGGGCGGTGCCGGCGGCGAGCACCGACTTGAGCAGGGCGCGGCCGCTGTCGCGCGTCTCGCGCAGGCGCCGCTTGTTGATGTAGTCCACCAGCACCAGGCTGTCGTTCACGACCACACCGATCAGGGCCATCAGTCCCATCAGGCTCATGATGGTCAGATCGAGTCCCATGATCCAGTGCCCGGCCACGGCACCGATCAGGCCGAAGGGTATGACCGACATGACGATGAGCGGCTGCACATAGGAGCGGAAGGGTATCGCCAGCAAGGCATAGATGATGAACAGGACAAACAGAAGACCAAGCTCCATTGACCCGAACGTTTCCGCCTGCTCGCGCGCCTCGCCCTCGAGCGAGTAGGACACGCCGGGATACTGCCGCATCAACCCGTCCAGGAAGGCGGTCAGATCGTTCTGCAGCACAGTCATATTGGTCGACTCCTTGTCGATGTCGGCGGTGACGTTGGCGGTGCGTGCGCGATTGATGCGGTAGATGGCTGTCGCGCTCTTGCCCGGCCTTAGGACGGCGACGTTGTCGAGCGGGATCAGTCGGCCGTCGGGGGCGGTGATGCGCATCCGCTGCAGGCCGGCCAGCGCGGTGCGCTCCTCGGGCGGGAAACGCACCATCACGCGCACATCGTCGCGGCCGCGCTGGATGCGCTGGACCTCGATGCCATAGAAGGCGTTGCGCACCTGGCGGATGAGGTCGGAGCGCGTCAGGCCCAGCGCCTCGCCCTGCGCGTTCAGCTCGATCTGGAATTCCTGCTTGCCGTCCGACAGGTTGTCGACAATGTCAAATACCGTTGGATAGGTCTCCAGCCGTGCGCGCACGTGTTCCGCGACCTCCGCCAGCGTCCTGAGGTTCTGTCCGCTCAGCTGCACATCGATAGGTTCACCCGCGCGGCCGATCTCGGCGCGGTAGGTGAGCGATTCCGCGCCCGGCACCGTCCCGATCATGCGCCGCCATTCCTCTACGAGTTCCGAGCTGGTGATGGCCAGCGTACGTTCCTCGGGCGAGGTGATCTCGAAGCGGACCTCGCCCCTGTGCGAGCTACCCCCGGCCGAGCCGGTGGATGCGAAGATGTTGAGGACGATGCTCTCGCCGTTATCCTTGTCGCGGTATTTGTCCCGCAGGTGCTGCGCGGCCTCGGTCATTTTCACCACATAGCGGTCGGTGATGTCGAAGGCGGTGCCGGTCGGCATGATCAGCGTCGCGGTCGCTGTCTCGCTCTGGATACGCGGGAAGAAGATGAATTTGGTCCAGCCGCTGACGATCAGGCTGATGATCACGATGAACAGGCCGGCGAACAGCGCCAGCGTGGTGTAGCGGTGGCGGATGCTCAGCGTGAGGACCGGGCGGTAATAGCGGACGATGGCGCGCTCGAAGCCGTCCGCGAAGCCGCGCTGCCAGCGCGCCAGGCGCGACAGGTTGTTCTCGTCGCGTGGCAGCGTGAGGGTCTTTAAATGGGCGGGCAGGACCAGCTTCGACTCGATCAGGGAGAACAGCAGCACCGGGATGACCACCGCCGGGATCTGCGAGAAGAAGGCGCCGCGGTCGCCTTCGATGAACGCCAGCGGCAGGAACGCGGCGATGGTGGTCAGCACGCCGAAAGTCACCGGCACGGCGACCTCGCGCGTGCCCTGGATCGCCGCGTGCAGTCCGCTCTCGGCGCGCCGCAGATGAGTGTAGACGTTTTCGCCGGTGACAATGGCGTCGTCGACCACGATGCCGAGCACCAGGATAAAGCCGAACAGGCTGAGGACGTTTAGCGTCACACCCAGCGTGGGCAGAAGAATGAACGCACCGAGAAAGCTGATCGGGATGCCAATGAACACCCAGAAGGCGATGGCGGGGCGCAGGAACAGCATCAGCAGGAGCAGCACCAGAGCGCCGCCCTGCAACGCGTTCGTCGTCAGTGTGTGCAGGCGCTTCTTCACGATCTCCGAGTCGTCGTCCCAGTAGCTCAGCTCCAGGCCGCGCGGGAGCAGCGCCTGCTGTTCCTCGATATAGGCATGCACCTTGCTGGCGACGTCGATCGCGCTCTGGTCGCCGATGCGGTAGACCTCGATCAGCGCGGCTGGCTTGCCATTGAAGCGGGTGCGCAGTGCGGTTTCCTCGAAGCCGTCGCTCACATTGGCGATGTTGCCCAGGCGGATGACCGCGCCACTGGCCTCGTTCTTGACCACGATGCGCTCGAACTCGTCACGGTGATACGCCTGCCCCTTGGAGCGGATCAGGACGTCGCCGCCCTGTGTGCGGATGTTGCCGGCGGACAGGTCGAGAGAGCTGCTTTCCACGGCGGCGGCGATACCGGCAAGTGTGAGACCGTATTCGTTCAGGTGGTCCTGCGATACCTCGATTGCCACCTCGTAGTTGCGCACGGCGTCCAGATCGACCTGGGTGATGCCGGGGATGCGCGCCAGGTCGTCGCGGACCTTTTCGGCGTATTCGCGGATCTCCCGTTCTGACAGGTCGCCCGCCACGGTGACCGATATCACCTCGCGTGTGCGCTGCGCCAGGCTGATGGAGGGGCGCTCGGCCTCGAGAGGAAACGTGTTGATCGCGTCGACCCGGCTTTTGATGTCGGCCAGCAGTTCGCGGGCATCGTAGCTCTCGTCGATCTCGATATTGATCGTCGTGAATCCTTCCTCGGAGCGGCTCTGTATCTCCTTGATGCCTTCGAGATCCTGTACCGCCTCCTCGACCCGGATGGCGATACCCTGCTCGACGTCCTCCGGGGTGGAACCGGGCAATGACACAGTCACGCTGACGACATGGGTTTCGAAGGACGGGAACACCTCAAGCGGCACGCGCGTGGCAAGTGAGATCAGGCCGAGGAGCACGACGCTGAGCATCAGCAGGTTGGCGGCGACGTGGTTGCGGGCGAACCAGGCGATCATGGCGTTTTCATCCGCTCAGGGTCTGGTCCGGACGCCACGGCGTTCGTTTTGCCGGCGAGGATCGCCGGAGTACCCGTGATTACCTGCCCCAGCGGGGTCTGTACCAGGGCGTCACCCGCGGTCAGTCCTTTGTCGATGATGGCCTCGTTGTCATTCTGCCAGGCGATCCGGATATCGCGCCGGCGCAGCACACCATCCTCGGCGACATAGACATACGAGCCCTGGTAGATCGCGCTGTTGGGAATGACCAGGGCGCCGGGAACGATATCGCCTTTGATGGCGGCGGTGACGTACTCATTGATCTTGAGCGGTTGACGGCCGTGAGCCTTGCGGCCGTAGGGGTCATCGATGCGGGCCACGATGTAGAGCTGCTGTGTACCCGTATCGATCGCGCCTTCCGTCCGCACGATCCTGCCCGTCCAGCGCTGTTCTCCCACCAGTCTGGAGGTGAAGGTGACCTCCGGCAGATCAGTCGCGGTATTGGCGTCATGGCGATAGGATTCGGGCAGGCGGATGTAGGCGAGATCACGATTGTTCACCGGCAGCCGTATCTCGACCACGTCAACCGCGTAGATCTGGGCAAGCTCCGTGCTGGTGTTGATGATCTGGCCGGCATCGACCGTCGCCTGGAGGACGCGGCCCGCATACGGCGCCCGGACCTGGGTTCGTTCGAGATCGAGTTCGGCCCGCTTGAGCGCCGCGCGCGCGGAGTCGACCGCTGCCCGGGCGGCCTCGAGCTGGGGTTTGCGCAGCGCCAGCGGGGAGGCGGGTTCGCCGTCGCCCAGGCGCTGCCAGTCCTGCAGCACCTGTTCCGCCTGCGCTTCCTCCTCCTGCAGCGCCTGTACGGTTGCGACGAGATTCGCCCGCGCGGAGGATGCGGAGGCTTCGTAGTCGCGCGGATCGACGCGCAGCAGCACTTCGTCCTTTTCAAAGAAGCCGCCGGCGCGGAAATTCGGGCTGACAGCGGTGATCTGTCCCGCGACCTGCGCGAACAGCGTGTTCTCCGTGCGCGGCCGCACCGTGCCATAGCTCTGCAGGATGATCTGGTAATCGGTCGGGGTTACGGTCAGGGTCTCGACCGCGATCCCGGCGGGCGGCGGCCCGGCCAGTCGCGTCGTCTCGGGTCGATTGAGCATGAACAGGGCGGCGAGCGCGATCATCCCGCCGAGTACGAAGACTGGGAGCAGTTTCTTTATCATATGCCGTTGCCTGCCGGTGGATCGGATGAAACAGACTCTGGAGGAAAGGGATCTCCCCCGAGTGCGCGGTACAGCGCGATGCGGTTCCGCAGGATTTCGCCGCGCAGCGTGATCACGCTCGAGCGGGCTTCCAGGGAACGCCGCTGGGCCTCCAGTACCGTGGTATAGCTCGTCAGCCCCTTGCGGTATTGCCCGAACGACAGCTCCTCGGCGAAGCCGGCGTTTTCTTCCGCGGCGAGGAGGTGGCGATAACGTTCCTGCAACAGCCGCTCCTGATCGAGTGCGTTCTCGACCTCGGCGAATGCGGTGTAGACATTGGCGAGATAGCGCTGTTCCAATTCCTCCACGCGGGCGCGCGCCTGCGCCTCGGCGGCACGCAGTCGACCGGCGTTGAACAGTGGCTGGGTGATGCCCGCCGCGAGCGACCAGGCCAGGCTTCCGTCGAGGAGGTCGCTCACCCGTTCCGCGCTGTCACCGGCGCGCGCGGTGAGAGTGAAGGACGGGAACCGCTGCTTGTGCGCGATCGCCAGACCAGCGTCCGCCGCGAGCAGTTCCAGCCAGGCGGACCGGAGGTCGGCGCGGTGGCGCAGCAGATCCCCCGGGATGCCTGGCGGGGGATTCGCTGTCGGCGTGGGCAGATCGGAATCGGGCGCGAGACCGCCGTCAGGGTATTCGCCGAGCAGGAGCTGCAGCGCGCGCGCGGCCTCATTGCGGGCCCGCTGGCGCTCCTCCGCATTGGCCGCCTGGGTTCGCACGTCGTTGCGGGCGAGATAGACGTCCAGTGCCTGATTGAGACCACGGCGATAGCCAGCCTCGATGATCTCCAGGTTCTGCTGCAGGATGGCGAGGGTGTCGCGATTGAGCTGGAGCAGGAGTTCCGCCTCGATCAATGTGTAGCGGGCCGCGGCAACGTCGGCGGCGAGTGTTTCCCGCGCCGCGGCGTAATCGGCGCGGCGCGCCGCCAGCGTCAGGTTGGCCTGGCGCTCGGTCGCGCTCAGTTTTCCCCACAGATCGACTTCCCATTGCAGATTGAGGTCCGCGCCAGCCTGGGTGGATAGGGTGGAGGGAGGTATTGCGTCGTCGTCACTCCGGCTGCGCGCGACATCCACGCTCAGGTCGAGTTCCGGGTAGCGGCCCGAGCCGTCGATGCGCAGCTGCTGCTCCGCCTGGCGCACCAGGGCGGCCTGCTGGGCGAGGGTAAAGTTACTCTTCAGTGCGTGTTGCGCCAGACCGGCCAGTCCGGTGTCATTCAGGTGTTCGATCCAGCCGTCGGCCAGTTCACTCGCCGTCGACTCCGCGCGTCGCGCGGCCGGCGCCTCGGCCGCATCGGGTTTAATGGCGACGCCACTGGCCGTGCAGCCGGTCAGCAGCAGGATCATGGCGACAGAGGGGAATCCTCGCGGGGTGGATACCGACATGAAGCGTCCGGGGTTGTAGGGGCATACGGCCGTTGTTGTGATGGATAGTGTATCCCGGGGTCCGGGTGGATTCAGCGGCATTTGCAAATTTTTACACAATACCGGGGCTTGCCTGCATAACATGCGCGCGTCGACTATACAGTGCCGGTCCTTCGCGGACGTACGGGCCGCGGGTCTGTTGTGCTATCCTGTGGCGGACGATTTGAACAGTTTATGGTAACCCGTATCGGTCCCCTCGCAACGATAGGCTGTAAACCCCGTCAGGCCCGGAAGGGAGCAGCGGTAGCGGCTGATGCGTGTGCCGGGGTGTGGCGGGTACGGGTTGCCTCCTTTTTGGAGCAGGTGGGGCTGCCTGCAGGCGCGGTTTCCGCCTTGAGGTAAAATGCACGCCTGTCGGGCGCGGCCGGAACCCCGGCTTGACAGTGGAATGGGCGATCAATGAGTTATCAAGTGCTTGCGCGCAAATGGCGGCCGCGCGTCTTCACCGAAATGGTGGGGCAGGAACATGTGCTGCGCGCGCTCGTCAACGCGCTCGACCATGACCGTCTCCATCATGCATATCTGTTTACCGGGACGCGCGGGGTCGGCAAGACCACCATCGCGCGGGTTCTGGCCAAGGCTCTCAACTGCGAACGGGGCGTCAGCTCGAGGCCGTGTGGCGAATGCGCCTCCTGCCGCGAGATCGACGAG
>JADLET010000197.1 GCA_020845975.1 Gammaproteobacteria bacterium
AACGCGCTGAGATCATCCAGCACGGCCGCCTTGTCAGTCGCGATGTCCTCAAGTCGGATCTCCTTGACGCACTCAGCCGGCACACGCGCCTTCACGGCCTCGTATGCCGCGAACTGGGCCTTGAAGGTTGTCACGATCACCTTCGGATCGGCCGGGGCCCAGGTCTGCTTCATGTACGAACCCACAACATCGCGCGGATCACGGATCATGTGGATGAAGCGCATGGCCGGATAGAGCTCATGCAGAAAATCCAGATATAGCCAGCTGTCAGGCGTGTCGTCGCACCAGCGCAGGGCCCCGGCACGCCGCAGCGGCTGATCGCAGAGCCGTGCGAGAAACGCGCGACAGGCCTCCAGCGCCTCGCCCCGACGCATCGACTTCGGTGTGAAAAAGGGACGGACCAGACCCTCGGTATCTACAATCCCTTCGACCGAGACGCCATCGAGCAGGCTGCGGACGAAGTCGTTCACGCAGGCATCATAGTGCTCCAGACCAATGAACTGGCCAACCGCATGGATACTGAGCCCGGCACCCGGATTATCGCGCGCGATAATCTCGAAGGCCTTGTGCATGTCGGTGCCGGCGGCAATCAGTCCGCGCGCCTTATCATTCAGTGTCGCGTCGCCAAATCCTATGGCCCGCAGCTTGGCCGCCCACCCGATGAAATTCGCGACCGCGTAATGATGGCGTTTCATGTCGAAACGGCCACTCAGCTGGTTAACCAGGTCCATCAATCCGCCGTGCTCGACGATCAGCTTGTTCTCATGCGCTGGCAGCACGATGGCCGGGTGCGAGTTCAGCACTTCTCCCATCACCGAAGTACCTGAACGTCCGGTACCGCCGATGAAGATGGGTTGTGCGCTGAATTGCTCTGGGGTCATCGATGCGGGAAGGAATTGGATTGATTCTGGCAACCGTAGTTTTCAGAAAGAATAAACGGCCATCCGGGTCAGGTCCAGCGGACGTTTCCCTTTAGATGACCGGCACGGCGCCAGCACTCGAGGATATCGCCCCTTAACGACCGGATGTGGCGAAGTGCCTCAATGCCGCTACTACCCGACGGGCATCCTCAAGCTCCAGGTGCGGACCCATCGGCAGGCTGAGCACCTCGCGGTGGATCGCCTCGGCGATCGGTAACGCGCCGGCCGCGATGTTCATGGACGCATAGGCGGGCTGCAGATGCGGCGGCACGGGATAATGGATCATGGTTCCGATCCCCTGCTCCGACAGCCAGTTTTGCAGCGCGTCCCTGTGCCGTGCCCGGACCACGAACAGATGCCACGCCGGGCTCGCCCAGTCAGGTGAGTACGGCAGTCCAAGCCGGGCATCACCCGGCGCGCGCAGGTACTCCGCCGCAACCTCGCGGCGCCGGTCGTTCCATTCATCCAGCCGCTTCAGCTTGACGCGCAGTATCGCCGCCTGCAGTTCGTCCAGCCGGGAATTGAATCCCGGCACCTCGTGCTCGTACTTGATGCGGGAACCGTAGTTGCGCAACAGCCTGATCTTTTCCGCCAGCGCCTCGTCGTCGGTCGTGACGGCGCCGCCATCGCCGATCGCACCGAGGTTCTTGCCCGGATAAAAGCTGAAACCCGCCGCGTCGCCCAGTGAACCGGCGCGCCGCCCCTTGTACAGGGCGCCGTGAGACTGCGCGGCGTCCTCAACGACCTTCAGGCGGTGTTTACCGGCGATGGCGTTGATGGCGTCCATGTCGGCCGGCTGCCCGTACAGATGCACGGCGATGATGGCGCGGGTACGCGCGGTGATCACGGCCTCGATCCGGGCCGGGTCGATATTGTATGTACGCTCGTCCGGTTCAACCGGCACCGGCACGGCGCCCGTGTGACTGACCGCGAGCCAGGTGGCGATGTAGGTGTTGGAGGGCACGATGACCTCGTCGCCTGCCCCGATGCCATACGCGCGCAGGATCAGGTGCAGCGCGTCGAGGCCGTTGCCGACGCCGATGCAATGCGCGACCCCGCAATACGCGGCGAACTCGCGTTCGAAGCCTTCCACTTCTCCGCCAAGCACGTACCAGCCGGAATCGAGCACGCGCTCATACGCCGCCCGCAGTTCATCGCGCAGCTCGGCATGGGGCGCCTTCAGGTCCAGAAAGGGGATCATGCGCGTGGATTCCATGCCGGTCAGAAGACCCACTCGTAATGGTCATACACCACCGAACGCCCGCCCCACGACTCCTTGTTCAGCAGCAGCGCCTCATCGAGGACGCGGCCCGCGTCGGTGGTGGAGATCCCGAAATCGAACCAGCGCACCTCGTTGCACAGATGCGTCATGACATGCTGCAGGCAGGCATCGAGCGCGCAGCGTTGCTTCCCCTCCTCGGTGGCGCCGATGTACTGCGCGTGGCAGACACAATCCGTGAGGTAGACGATGACGCCGCCGAGCAGCCTGTCCTGATCATACGCGCCGACGAGCCGGATATTGGCGGGAAAGCGCGCGGCGAGCAGGGCGATTTCGTCCGCGCTATGCGTCGGGACGGCGCCGTGCTTTTCTCTCAGGTGCTCCGCCTCGATCCGCATGAATGCCGCGTAATCGCCGGTCTCGCGCACCGTCAGCGCCTCCCGGCCCGCCTTAGTGATACAGGCCTTGCGGCCCTTGGCGGGGGGATACTTCTCGGACAGACAGAGGCTGGTGGACAGATCCCGGCGCGACAACCGCGCGCCGAGGCGGACCAGTGCGTACAGATCCTCCTCGGCGGGCATCCGGTGATAGATATGCGGGATCGCCTTGTAGATCAGTCTGTCCAGGCGATTCCCGGCGCACCATTCGCTGATCGCCGCGAATGCGGGCAGCGCATGGCTGCCATGAAACCCGCGACCGACGATCAGCCCGCCATAGCTCAGACCGGCGTGCGAATGCAGCCCGCCGTCCCGGATCGTGGCGGGCAGCGCCGCGATGATCCGGTCGCCGTCGAGGACGAACAGGGAGGCATCGGGGAAACGGTTCGCGTGATAATCCATATAGGAACGCAGATGGAGAAAGGTGCCGTTGCGCGAACTGCTGACGCACTCGTCCCAGGCCGCCGCATCGGATGCCGAGTATCTGCGCAGGGTGATCGTGGATTGACGCATATCGCTGATCGAGTCAGTGGCGGATGAGAAACCGTGCCGGTTCCGGACCATCATACGCGGGCCCGGCGCCGGATGCCGGGATCCGCTCAGGATACGATCCGCGCATTGACGAATATCTCGCAGGCCAGCTCCGGTTCGCGCCGGCCCAGTTCGAACAGGCCGTCCAGCACCGCGTCGCCGAGCGCCGGCGCGATGGCCTCCATCTGCCGGTGGGTAAACGGCTTCACCAGATATCCGCCCCGCTCCTCCACCGAAAACCCGGCCGATTCCATATCGGTAATCAGCGATGGGAAGTCATAGACGCGATGCTGCTGCAGCAATACGTTGCGCTCACTCATGGTGTCCAGCGCCGGGATCAGGTTCATCGCGAGCGCCAGGCGGCGATGCAGGCTGGCGGCGTTGGCGACATTGACGTGCAGCAGGGAGCGGCCGTCCATCGTGGCATGTATCGCCTTCAGCATCGCCGCGGACGAGGGCACCTCCTGCAGCACGCCGGAGCAGATCACCCGGTCCGGCGGCCGCGGCAGCGCCGCGATGACGGCGGGCACGGATTGTTCGAGGAATCCCTCGACGACCGTCATGCCCGGCAGCGCCGCCTGCCGGGCGCTGGCGCAGAAGGCCGGCGCCGGCTCGATGACGACCCAGTGCCCAACCGGCGCGGCGTGACGCAGATAATGCGAATACAGCAGCTCCAATCCGCAGCCGATCTCCAGCACGACAGCCGGCCGGACCGCGCTCAACTGATCGAGCACCACCCGCCGGCGATACTCGACCAGCACCTGCTCGAATCCGTAGTGCGCGAGATAATCCTCGGTGTAGCGCTCGATATCCCGCTCCATCAGCATGCCCCGTGCGGCTATGGACCAACGTCCCGGATAAAGTCCGCGTATTCCCGGTAATAATCTTCTTCACGATAGATATCGCTCGCGAGCGCCAGGCAGACCGCGCCGGAAGAGAAATTGTCGATCTCGCGCCAGACCCCGGGGGCGATATACAGACCGTAGTAGGAACGGCTGAGATGAAATGTCTTCTTCTCACGACCATCGTCGAGATGCACGTCGAAGCTGCCGGAGATCGCGATCAGGAACTGGTGCAGGGTCTTGTGCGCGTGACCGGCGCGGCTCGCGCCGCCCGGGACATCGTACAGGTAATACACACGCTCGATCCTGAACGGAATGTGCCGCGCGGATTCGATGAAGGTCAGGTTACCGCGCGGGTCCTGGACCTTTGGCAGGTCGATCAGCCTGCATTCCTGCACGCCCATGCTCACCCGCCCTTCAGCTCGGCGACTGTCTGCGCGTACTGGCCGGACAGTTCCGGATACAGGTGCGCGCACATGTCATAGATCTCGCGCAGGCGCGCGAGCGAGCGGTCGATCTCCTCGCCGGAGATGAACCGATGCCTGATGACATACTTGAGCAGCAGGCTCCAGTCCGTGAGCGCGTAGATGAATTCGGGGTTATAGGCCGGGTTGCTGTTTACGTTCGGATGGCGGCGGAAAAAGGAAAGCGGCGTGGTGTGTATCGCGACGGGTCCCAGCAGCCCGAGCCTGATCCAGGTGGCGACGTCGTCCAGCCCGCGCCACAACTGCCCTTCCAGCTCGAATCCCCAGGGCTCGCCCGAAGGTTCCAGCATGTCCTCGCGCCGCATCAATACGGTCGAGAACTCGCCGATCGGATTGGACAGGTACAGGCCCATGATCCGGATCAGCTCGCGGCCGTCGCGCATCAGCGTGGTCTCGAGCTGGAACGGGTTCATGATCTTGACCGGCTCGCCCTCCTCGTTCACCTCCTGGCGCAGGCTCGCGACGAGACGCGGCCCGGAAGGGTGCTCCGCGAGCTTGACGAGCTCGCTCACGCAGAAGGGATGGAGGAAGTCGTCATCGAGAAGAAACTTCAGGTATTTTCCCCGCGCCAGGCGGATGAGATTCCTGTAATTCCCGCGTCCGCGCCCGACGCGATCCTCGTTGCAGACATAGCGCACGGCGGAGCCGAAGCCGGCGCAGACGTTGCGGATCGCATCGGTCGGCGCGTCGTCCGAGACGATCACCTCGATGTTGCGATAGGTCTGCGCCAGCGCGCTCCCGATCGCCGTCCTCAGATCGCGCTCCTTGTAGGCCGGTATGCAGATTGAAACGAGCGGCTGTTCTGATGACATCGATGAGTCCTGCGTCATGGGTTTCGCGCCCCGCGTCCCGCCAGCACGGGCGCGGGCCGCATCAGGTGATTCATGCGACGCTCAGCCGGCCATCCGCGGATGGTTGCTGGCATGCCAGCCTCGTACTGTCGCCTTTGATGGCTGTTCAAGTAATTATCCCGCACGGCCCCGTCCTCCTCGCCCGCGTCAGTTCACGCTCACCCGCGCAACGCGCCGCTTCCCCACCTGGACGACGTGGGTCTCGCCGCGGGCGATCTTCCTCTGGGCGTCCTCGACGCGCTCGCCATCCAGGCGCACGGCGCCCTGCTGAATCATGCGCAGGGCCTCCGATGTGCTGGCGACCAGGCCGGCGTCCTTGAGCAGGTTCGCGATCGGGTAGGCCCCGTCCTCCGCGGCGAGCTCGATCGTCTCCAGCTCCTCGGGCAGCGCGCCGCGCTGGAAGCGGGCGATGAACTGTTCCTGCGCGCGCGTCGCGGCGGCGGCGCCGTGGAAACGCGTCACCAGCTCCACGCCCAGCAGGAACTTGATGTCACGCGGATTGGCGCCCTGCGCGGCCTGCTGTTTCAAATCCGCGATCTCCTTCGCCGTGCGCGCCGACAGCAGCTCGAAATAGCGCCACATCAGCGTGTCGGAGATGGACATCAGCTTGCCGAACATCTCGTCCGGCGGGTCATTGATCCCGATGTAGTTGCCGAGCGACTTCGACATCTTCTGCACGCCGTCCAGCCCCTCCAGGATCGGCATGGTCAGCACCACCTGGGGCGGCTGGCCGAAGGATTCCTGCAGCTGCCTGCCCACCAGCAGATTGAATTTCTGATCCGTGCCGCCCAGCTCGACATCGGCGCGAATGGCGACGGAGTCGTAGCCCTGTATCAGGGGATAGAGGAATTCATGGATGGAGATCGGCTGCCCGGACGTGTAACGTTTCTGGAAATCGTCCCGCTCCAGCATTCTCGCGACGGTATGCCTGGCCGCCAGACCGATCAGGTCGGCCGCCCCCATCGCATTCATCCAGCTCGAGTTGAACATCACCAGCGTCTTGCTCGGATCCAGGATCTTGAAGATCTGCTCCTCGTAGGTGCGCGCGTTCTCGATCACTTCGTCGCGCGTCAGCGGCTGGCGGGTGACATTCTTGCCGGTCGGGTCACCGATCATGCCGGTGAAATCGCCGATCAGGAAGATGCATTCATGCCCGTGTTCCTGGAACTGGCGCAGCTTGTTCAGCAGGACGGTATGCCCCAGATGCAGATCGGGCGCGGTCGGGTCGAAACCCGCCTTGACCCGCAGCGGACGCCCGGCGGCCAGCCGCTGTGCGAGATCCCCCTCCAGAAGGATCTCCTCGGCGCCACGCTTGATTTCTGCCAGGACATCACCGACCGCGCTCATAGCACTCCCTTAACTGCTTAAGACCCCTGAAAAATAGCCGATATATTACCGTACTCATGGCGGCCTTGAAGCAAAAAATGCCCTCTCCCGCCGATCCTTCGCCGCGACCGTTGCGATCGCGGCAATCTTGGCTCATGCGATTGTTGACCGCGAACGACGCACACGCTAAGGTTAGCCCAAACAACAAGGATGGCATCATGGACAGATTGTGCATAAAAAACCGGGACTTCAAACCGGCTGCCCGCGGAAATGGAAAGAAACCCCTCTACGCCAATCATCATCTGCTCACCGCCGCCGGCGCACTGATCGGCATCGGCGTCATCGTCGGCCTGACCCCGTACGAGGCCGGCGCATCGCGCAGTGAGCACTCTGTCGCCCAGACCGGGATTCCGGCCGAAACCATCGCGACCGACGCCATCAGCGGAGAAGCGGCACGCCTGACGACGGTGCCGCTCGAACTCCCCGTCCAGCCGGCGAATATCGTTACAAACGTTGTCGGCGAGATGCAGCCGCCCACTGCGGCCACGCCTGTGCACGAACGAGAATGGAAGACCGCGCAGGTACGCAGCGGGGACAATCTCTCGCTCATCTTTGAACGTCTCGGCCTCAGTGCGCAGGAGCTCCACAACATCCTGGAACTGGGCGACGACACCCGCTCGCTGAAGCGCCTGTATCCCGGTGAAGAGATTCGCGTCCAGCGCGGTGAGGACGGCACGCTGCTCGCGCTCAACTATGACATGGATGAATCCCACACCCTGTGGGTGGAACAAAACGGAAACGACTTCTCCACCCGGGTGGTTGAACACCCGCTCGAGAGGCGCGTCACGCAGACCAGCGGGATCATCAATGACTCCCTGTTCCTCGCCTCGCAACGCGCCGGCCTGAGCGACAATCTCACGATGGAAGTCGCCGGCATCTTCGGCTGGGACGTCGACTTCTCGCTCGACATCCGCCAGGGCGATCGCTTTGCCGTCGTCTACGAGGAGATTTACAAGGACGGCGACAGGCTGCGCGACGGCGCCATCCTAGCGGCGGAGTTCGTCAACCGCGGCAAGGTCTATCGCGCGGTGCGCTACTCCGAGCCGGGCGGCAGCGCGCAGTATTACAGTCCGGATGGCAAGAGCCTGCGCAAGGCCTTCCTGCGTTCACCCGTCGCCTTCACGCGGGTAAGCTCAGGCTTCAGCCTGGGCCGCATGCACCCGGTACTGAACCGCCTCCGCGCCCATAAAGGCGTCGACTATGCCGCGCCGACCGGCACGCCCGTCAAATCGACCGGTGATGGCAAAATCGCCTTCAAGGGCGTCAAGGGCGGCTACGGCAACGTCGTCATCGTCCAGCACGGCAGCCGCTATGGCACGCTCTACGGACATCTCTCCGGTTTCGCGCGCGGCCTGCGCGCCGGCAGCCGCGTCTCGCAGGGTCAGGTCATCGGTTACGTGGGCAAGACCGGTCTGGCCACGGGTCCGCATCTTCATTACGAATTCCACGTCGACGGGGTGCATCGCAACCCGCTCACTGTCACGCTGCCGGACGCCGCGCCCTTGCCCCCGCAGCAGATGGCCGCATTCAAGCACGAATCGCAGTCCATTCTGGCGCGCCTGGACGCGCTCGACCGGACACAGGTCGCCGCCCAGTCGGGCGGATCCTCCGCGATCGCCCTGAATGCCGCGGAATAAGCTCACGCCATCCCGCAGCCCAGGCCGTATTCCGCAGCGCGGCGCGTCCCGGCGCCGGAGACCCGGCTGACCCAATCATGACCGAGCTCTACATCGGCCTCATGTCGGGCACCAGCATGAATGCCATCGACGCCGCGCTGATTGATCTGCACGGACAGCCGAGACTGCTGCACACCGTCAGCCGCCCGTACCCGCCCGAGTTGCGCCAGCGCCTGCAGGCCCTGTGCGAAGGTGGCCGCAATGAGCTGGAAAACTTCGCCCGCCTCGACGCCGAACTTGGACACCTGTTCGCCGATGCCGCGCTCGCCGTACAACGGCAGGGTGGGGTCCGGCCGGACGAGGTGGTGGCTATCGGCAGCCATGGCCAGACCGTCAGGCATTATCCCGGACACGAACCGAAATCGAGCCTGCAGATCGCTGACCCGAACATCATCGCGACGGTCACGGGCATCACAACGGTGGCGGACTTCCGTCGCCGCGACATGAGCGCGGGCGGCCAGGGCGCCCCGCTCGTCCCGGCCTTTCACAACCTGCTGTTCAGACAGCGCGGACGCGAGCGCGCCGTGCTGAACATCGGCGGGATCGCCAATGTGACGGTCCTGCCCGGCGACCCGCACGCCGCGGTCACAGGTTTCGACACCGGCCCTGGCAACGTGCTGATGGACCAGTGGACCACGCGTCAGTTGCGCCAGCCCATGGATCGCGACGGTCGCTGGGCCGCCAGTGGCCGCGTTGACGATGCCCTGCTGACGCGCCTGCTGAAGGATCGCTATTTCTCCGCCCCGCCGCCGAAATCCACCGGCACGGAGTATTTCAACCTCCATTGGCTGGAGCGGACGTTGAAGCGGCACAAGGGACGCATGATCAAGAAGAACGTTCAGGCCACGCTGTGCGAGCTGACAGCCGTCAGCGTCGTACAGGCCCTGCGCGAACACGCCCCCGCGACCCGTGAGGTACTGGTCTGCGGCGGCGGGGCGCACAATCTCGCGCTGATGTTCCGCCTGCAGGTGCTGCTTGGAGAGGTCCAGCTCAGATCAACTGAGGATTACGGATTTCCACCTGACTGGATCGAGGCCATGGCCTTCGCCTGGCTCGCGCATGAGACTCTGGGGGGACGGCCGGGCAATCTCCCCAGCGTGACCGGGGCGACCAAACCGGTAATGCTCGGCGGGATCTATCGGACCGCCCGCAAGGGGTGATGGGGAAAGGCGGGCGGATTCCCGGAAACCAGGGGACGGACTTCAGATCCGTCCCCGATTCCTGGTGGATGCCCATCAGGCGCTGAAAGAAGAACCGCAGCCGCAGGTGGTGGTGGCGTTGGGATTCCGGACGACGAAGTGCGCGCCCTCCAGGCCTTCGGAATAGTCGATCTCGGCGCCCGTCAGGTACTGGAAGCTCATCGGGTCGACCAGCAGCGTCACGCCGCCATTCTCGATTACCGTGTCGCCGTCATTGACCGCTTCGTCGAAGGTGAATCCATACTGGAACCCGGAACACCCGCCCCCGGTGATGAACACGCGCAGCTTGAGCGCTTCATTGGCTTCTTCATCAATGAGAGACTTTACCTTGGCGGCGGCGGCGTCAGTGAACACCAGCATCGGCGGTGCCGCTTCGGCCATAACTTCGGAGCTAGCTAAACTCATGGGGCATCTCCTTACGTGAACTGTGGGTTATTGTAATCCGTTCACCCCGCTTCAATCAACATTCCCGCCTGATTCGCTCAGGTATTTTATGTCCCTGGCCGCAGCGGAGGTATTGAGGTCCACCTCATCCAGATGCACCAGGCTGCCATTAACCTCCGCCCCCATGGCCACCTCGATGCGCTTGTAATACACATTGCCGGTAATGCGGGCATGCAGTGCAAGCTCAATGGATTCCGAGGCGTAGATATTGCCGACCACCTGCCCGTCGATCATGACATGGGGTGCGCGTACCTCCCCTTCAATGGAACCTTTGTCGCTCAGCACCAGGTTGGTGGCGCCATCATTGCCCGCCTCGATGTTGCCCTTGATCGCGCCGTCTATGTGCAGGCCGCCACTGAACACGATGTCTCCGTGTATCTCGGTGCGCTGCCCGATCAGGGTATCGACCTTGTCGATCCGCTGCTTTTTGGCTCCATTCCACATGGCCGATCTCCTTCTATCCGCTACGAAAACAATTCGGTCCAGCTGTAGCTGCGCTCGACTGGCGGCCTGGCGCTGTCACGCGGCATTACCTTGAGCTGCAACCGCAAGGGTACGAATCCCTCGGGCAGCGTCAGGCTGCCAGCCAGTTCCTGGAAATGCCTGAATCTGAACGTCAGCGCGGACTTGTCGCCGCCGAGCAGTTCCTGTTGCGACAATTCCGCCTGCGTCCCGTTGCGCAGCCCGTTGAGCGTCATGCGCACTTCGCCCTGGATGCTGCCGGGCGGGGTGACGTACTGTGTCAACACGAGGCGATAACGCACCGCCGGTGACCCGGAGTCCCGCTGCAGCTTGACGCTTTCGATCTGCAGACCTTTCTCTTCGCCGGAGGCATTGACCAGGCGGCGGTAGAACGCCGATTCCTGTTTCAGCTCCAGCAGCTCGTCCTGCAGCGTGGCGAGATTCTGATCGACCTCCGCATAGGCGCGGCGGTCAATCTCGCGCGCCTGCTCCAGCACCGCGTTCTGGCTGCTCAGCCGCTTGTTCTCTGTCTCCAGATCCAGGATGCGCGTGGCCAGGGCATCGCGCGCCTCGCGGGCCGCACGGGAATCGAATCCCGCCCGCGACCGCCCGTAATCAAACATCCCCCAGCACCCCGCCAGTACCGCGACGCTCAACAACACGTACAAGGCCCGCTTGAAGCGGGGATGGCGGGCCGGAACGATGACATGCGTGGTTTTACTGGCCATGATACAAAACGCCAGGACAGCCGGCCCGGTTCCCACCGCCGGCATTACCATGCGGCGACGGATCAGGGCAACAGCGCAATCTCATCGAGACCCAGTCCTTCCTCGAATCCATGCATGATGTTGAAATTCTGCAGCGCCTGCCCGGCCGCGCCCTTGACCAGATTATCGATCACCGACAGGATGACCACGATACGTTGACCGAGCGGCCGGTACAGTGCGATACGACACAGATTCGCGCCTTTCACGCTGCGCGTCTCGGGCAGCGAACCGGCCGGCATCACGTCGACGAAGGGCTCCTGCGCATAGCGTTTCTCGTACAGGGACTGAAGATCCACGTCGTGTTCCGCAAGCAGCTCCGCGTACAGCGTCGCGTGAATGCCGCGGATCATCGGCACCAGGTGTGGCACGAACGTCAGTCCGATCGCTGAATTCATCGGATTCATGGCGGCCAGCCCCTGGCGGATTTCCGGCCAGTGCCGGTGACCGGCCACGCCATAGGCCTTGAAGTTCTCCGCCGCCTCCGCGTACAACATACCGACCTCGGCCTTGCGCCCGGCGCCGCTGACCCCGGACTTCGCATCCGCGATCAGGCGGCCGCGATCAATCAGACCGGCCTCCAGCAGGGGCATGAACCCGAGCTGGACCGCGGTCGGATAACAACCGGGGTTGGCGACCAGCCGGGCCCCGCGCAGGGCGGCGCGGTTGATTTCGGGCAGGCCGTACACGGCCTCCGCCAGCAGTTCGGGACAGGCGTGCTCCATCCGGTACCAGTGGCGCCATTCTTCCGGATCCTTGAGCCGGAAATCCGCCGCCAGGTCGATGACGCGCACGCCGGCGTCCAGCAGCTCGCGCGCCATGGTCATGGCCGTGCCGTTGGGAGATGCGAAAAAGACCGCGTCGCACTCGGCCAGCGTCGCCGGTTCCGGCGGCGTGAACTTCAGTTCGACGCAGCCGCGCAGATTCTGGAACAGGTCGGCGACCGGACGGCCGGCCTGCTCGCGCGAAGTCACCGCATGCAGTTCGACTTCCGGGTGCCGGGCCAGCAGCCGCAGGAGTTCCACGCCGGTATAACCCGTGCCGCCGACCACCCCGACCTTGAGTTTCGTTTTCGCCATCGTCGTTTCCACCCGGGTCCTGCCCCGACCCAATCGGCCCAATATATCAGATATGCCACACCGGGCACGGGTCAATCCTTGCCTCCGCGCATCGTCCCGGTGTCGCGCCGGATGAAGGCCGCCTCCACATAGGCCGCCACAGCGGCGAGCTCTGCTTCATCAAGCACCGTCTCCCAGGCCGGCATCGCGCTGCCGGACACACCCTGCGCGATAACCTCGCGCAATCGCTCCGGCGGCAACGCCGCCACGGACGCGGAAGTCAGGTCACGCGGCGATGGCTCCAGAAACGCACCGATCCAGTTGCGCCCGGTGCCATCAGGCGCATGACAGAAGGCGCAGTTACGCTGGAATATTTCTTCGCCGCGCCGCTGCTGGGGCGTTGCGTCGACCAGCCGTGGCGCGACGGCGTGCCGCGCCGACAGGGACGCGGCCGATATCGTGTCGGCAAGCTCGCCGTCCCGGTGCGAATAGCCGCCCCGCGGATACGAAACCGTCCTGCGGTCCCACAAGGTACGGTCATCGATCAGGCGGGCGCGATCGTGGCAAACAACGCAGGCGGACAGAAACAACTGCTTGCCCTGGCGCTGCACCGGCGTCAGCGCCGCGTCCGCGGTGTCCAGGGCCAGCTCTCCCAGCGCGAAGGGAAAGGCGACCGCGTAGCGCTGGTGATCCGGCCAGCCGTTTTCCACGGTGTGATAGCGGGTGTTCTCCCGCCGGGTCTCGACGAAGGTGTCCAGGATGAAATCCACCACGGCCCCGATCTCCTCACGGCTCAGCGTCCGGGTGAAGCCCATCATGGCGCTGCCCGGGCGTCCGCCGGTCACCGCGCGGATCATGTCGTCGCGGCTCAACTCGCCGGGACCGAGCACGGTGAAATCGCGCGGTGGCGGCTGCAGAAAGCGGCTCGCCACCGTGTTGGCGTCGCCATCGTAACCGTGGCAGAAATAGCAGTGGTTGTTGTAGATGTCCCGCCCCGCGCGATCAGCGCGGGTCAATTCACGACTTTTTTTTTCTGCGGCTCAGGGGCGGGCGCGATGAAGGCCGTAAAAACAAACTCGGCGACGTCCGCGATCTCCTGTTCGCCCAGCACGCTGGACCAGGCCGGCATGACCGTGCCGCGCTTGCCGCCGGAGATCGCCGCGAACAGCTCAGGGCGGTTCAGCGCGAGGCGCGCTTCCGGCGCGAGGAAGTTGCGCGGCGGCGGCCTGATGAACGAGGCTCGCGGCCCCTGGCCGTCGCCGTGCTCGCCGTGACAGACATAACAGTTGGAGAGATAGAACCGGCGACCCTTGTCGGCATCGCCCCGCAAGCCACCCGGCAGCGCTGCGGTCATATCCGCGGCGGGACGCGCGCGTCCCGGCTCCTGCAGCGCGGCCGGGGTCGGCGCGTCAGTGTCCGCCGGAACCGTCATGAAGGTCGCGCGCACGTAATCGACCACCGTCTCGATCTCGGTCGCGCTCAACTCCCTGCTGAAGGGCATCATGGCGGTCCCGGTCCGTCCATGCGTGACCGCGAGCAACATGCGTTCACGCGTGAGCTCCTGTGCGACGCCCGCCGCGGTAAAATCGCGCGGCGGCGGATTGAGACTGTTGTGCGCCCAGCTGGCGCCGTTGCCACGATCGCCGTGGCAGGCGGAACAGTGACGCTTGTATAACTGCTGACCGGAAACCTGCCGCGTTTTCGCCGGCGGCCGCATGAAGCTCGATCGAATGTAATCGACGACGCCAGCGATCTCGTTCGCGCCGAGCCGGTTGTCCCAGCCGACCATCGCGGTACCCGGTCGGCCGTGCGTCACCGACAGGATCATGCGCTCCCGACTCAGTTCCTGCCATGCCTCGGCGGCAGTGAAATCGCGCGGCGGCGGATTCAGACCAAACTGGGCGCGGCTTTTTCCGTCACCCTGTTCACCGTGGCAGGCGGCGCAGTTTTGCTGGTACAGCCGCTGCGACTCTACGGCGGGCGCGGCCGCGGCGAACAGGGGCAGGCAGGCGGCGATCATGCCGGCGCAGCGCACGAAGTTGAAAGGTAAAAGCATGAGTAACAGGCGATTCCGGCGATGGTACGGCGTCCTGACAATGATAGTCCCATTTGCATTATAATGTCAGCCACCGCGGCCGACGCGTTCCCTTACAGGCATCCGAGGAAAACAACAATGAGACGGATCATCGGCAGCCCCATCCCGCAAGCGATCCTGCTGTTGATATGCGCACTCTGGGCCCTGTCCGCCGCGGGCGGCACCATACTGGGAACCAAACACGACTTCACCGGCCTGAACAAACGCGCGGGCGTACAGGCGATGCCGGGCCTCGCCTTCTCGGATTACGGATCGCCCTGCGTCTATTGCCATGTGCCGCCGGAACAGCAGGGCGGCGACAGCGTCGCGGCGGGCGGTATCGAGGGCTGGAACCGGTTCACGCCGGCGACCGGCGCCTACACCCTCTACGACAGCCGCACCCTCGACAACAAGGTGCGCGCGCCGAGTCCGATCAGCCTGCTCTGCCTGTCCTGCCATGACGGCACCATGGCGGTCGACATGACGGTGTTCAAACCGAACGGTTTCCGCAGCAGCGAGGACGCCGCCCTGCACCTGCGCATCAACAAGGCGGACGATCTGTGGAGCTGCGGGAAATGCCACAACGGCAAGGTCGCGCACAATATCGCCATCAAGCATCTCGATACCGATCTCAGCAACGACCACCCGATCTCGATGACCTACGCCGGACTCAACCACAAGGATCCCGACTTCCGCCTTCCGGACAGTCCCTACGGGTTCGACAATGGCGTCAAGCTGTATGACAACCGCGTCGAATGCGCCACCTGCCATAACGTGCACAACCCGGACGTCACCCTCCTCCTGCGCGACCGCGCCGACCGCCTGTGTGAAACCTGCCACATCAAGTAGAGGCAAGGCGTGAGGCATGGACAGACACCGTTGACAATCATCGCCCGGGCGCGCCAATCCAGGCCGCGCCGCGCCGCCCACGTCGCGCGCCTCACACTCGCGGCCCTCATCGGACTGCTTGCCGCGTGCGCCGGCACACCCGAGGCCGAACGCGAATTCACCCCGCCGGTCTACCCGCCGCCGCCCGCGGAGCCGCGCTTCGTCTATGAACGGACGCTGCTCTACAACGAGGATGTCGAGGAAGTCACCTCCGGCATGCGCTTCAAACAGTTCGCGCTGGGCGAGGCGCGCAAGCTCATGGGTCTGGTCAAGCCATTCGATGTCGCGGCGCATGCCGGTCGCGTGTATGTCAGCGACACTGTGCAGCGCGCGGTCATGGTATTCGATATCCCCGGCAAACGATTTTTTCAGATCGGCGCGGAGAAACCCGGCCGCTTGTCCAAGCCGATGGGCATCGATATCGCCGCCGACGGCACGCTCTACGTCGCCGATGTCACGGAACGCCGCGTCATGGTCTACGACGCCGACGGTGGCTACCTGCGTGCCATCGGCGACCGGGAACTGCTGCAGCGTCCATCCGATGTCGCGCTCACTCCGGACGGCGCGCGCCTCTACGTGGTGGATACCGGAGGGGTGGAGTCGGCGGAACATCTCGTGCATATCTTCGACGTCCACAGCGGTGAGTCGCTGGGCCGCATTGGCGCACGCGGCATGGGAGAGGGCGAATTCAATCTGCCGCTGCAGGCGGCCGTCGCGCCGGATGGCGCCCTGTACGTGGTCGATAGCGGAAACTTCCGCGTCGCGGCCTTCGACGCCGCGGGGCAGTATCGCTTCAGTTTCGGTTCGGTCGGACGCTTCCCCGGCCAGTTCGCCCGTCCCAAGGGCATCGCGACCGACGCCGCCGGGAATGTCTACGTGGTCGACACGGCCTTCGGCAACATCCAGATCTTCGACCACTCGGGACAGTTGCTGATGTTCATCGGCGAGCGCGGGCAATCCGGGGTTCCCGGCAAATACATGTTGCCGGCGGGGATCGATGTGGACAGTGACGGGCGCATCTACATCGTCGACCAGTTCTTCCGCAAGGTCGACATCTATCGCCCGCTCGCACCGGACGGGGGCGCGGCATCCGCGAAACAACCCTGACCAGACCCGCGGTGACAGCCTTCCAATCCTGTCACCGGTCCGTGGAAATCAATCCGTCCCCGCCTCCACGCGACGCGCTCAGGCCGCGCCCGCCTCGGGATACCAGCCGGAAGTCCGCAGCCAGGCATGCAGGTCTTCCGCCTCCAGCGGCCGGCTGATGTAGAAGCCCTGCGCCGAATCGCAGCGCATACCGGCGAGCAGATCGTAAGTTGCCCGGTCCTCGACACCTTCGGCCACCACGCGCAGGCCGATATTGTGCGCCAGATCGATGGTCGAGCGGACGATCACCGTATCGTCGTTGTCGAACGTCATGGCGGAGACGAATGACTTGTCGATCTTCACCTCGTCCACCGGCAGTCGCTTCAGGTACGCCAGCGAGGAATATCCGGTACCGAAATCGTCGATGGAAATACGGACGCCCTGCGCGCTCAGCCGGTTCAGAATCTCGAGGGCGTGCGCGGAACCGGGCATGATCGCCGTCTCGGTGATTTCCAGTCTGAGCGGCACCGGCCTGCCCTCATTGCCGACAAGCGCGCGAATGGTATCCGGAAGACCACCGTCGTGCAGGTTATGAACCGAGAGATTGACCGCAACGCGCAGCTCCAGACCATGGGCCGTCCAGGCGCGGCTGTGCCGCGCCGCCGTCGTCAACACCCACAGCGTCAGCGGCCGGATCAGCCCGGTGCGCTCGGCAAGCGGAATGAACTCGTCCGGACCCAGGACGCCGCGGGTCGGATGATTCCAGCGCACCAGCGCCTCGACACCGGTCACCCAGCCGCTATGCAGATCGACCACCGGCTGATAGCACAGCTTCAGCTGGTCGCTCTCCAGCGCCGTATGCAGTTCGGATTTGAGGGCGAGATAGCGCAGTCCGTGACAGTCCTGTTCGGGTTCATACACGGCATGGCCGCGATGTTCGCGCTTCGCCGCGTACATCGCCACGTCGGCATGGCGCATCAGCGTGCTGGAATCCTCTCCATGTTCGGGAAACATGGCGATACCGATGCTCACCCCGAGGATGAAACTGTCGCCCTCCAGCTCGAACGGCCGCTCGATCTCCCGCGCCACCTTGCCGGCGATGCGCGCGGCGTCGGCGCAATCGGTGGCTGGCAGCAACAGGGCGAACTCGTCGCCGCCGAGCCTGGCCACGGTATCCGAGCTGCGCATCAGCATGCTCATGCGGCGCGCGGTCTCCCTCAGAATGAGATCCCCGCTGGGATGTCCCAGGGTATCGGTGATCTCCTTGAAGTGATCGAGATCGGCGATCATCAGCGCGAGCGGTTGACGATTACGCTGCGCCCCGCGAATGGCATGCTCGATGCGATCCAGCAGCAGCGCGCGATTCGGCAAACTGGTAAGGGCGTCGTGCAGCGCCTGGTGGCGCAGCGCCGCCAGCTGCGCGCGGCGTTGCGTGATGTCGCGCAGGATGACGACGTAATGCAGCCGGCCGTGAATCGTCATCCGACTCACGGTCAGTTCGAGCGGAAACAGCGCCCCGCTCTTGTGACGTCCGCTCGCCTCGCGCGTCTCGCCCGCCATGCCGGCGAGATGGGCGGGGAAACCGGCGGCCGCGTCCCCCGCCATGAGCGGCGGCGGCAATAGCTGGGCGAAGTCCCGCCCACGCAATTCCTCCGCGCCAAAACCGAACAGGCCCTCGGCGGCGGGGTTGGAGGACTCGACCGCGCCGCGCTCGTCCACATAGAGAACGGCGTCGACGATATGGTCCAGCACGGCGCGGAGCCGGTATTCGGACACCGCGACCTGCTGCTCCATGCGGTCGCGCGGTTGCGAGGCGCCGCGCCGCGCAAGACGCCACAGGCCAAAGCCGGCGATAATGGCCAGCGCCGGCAGCAGCCACCTGAGCCACGCCGCCTCGGCGCGCGCCAGCTCCGGAAACAGGCGATCGACCGCTGCGACCGCCGCGATCAATCCCAGCACGGTAGCTGCGCCCAGGATCGCCGTGCGTGAAGCCGGACGCTTCACGGCATGGTGTCCGGCGGCACGCGGGCGGGGGTCACTCGCCACCCGCGATGCGTGCGACGCCGCCGACGCTGCCGACCCACAGGGTCCCGTCGGCGGACTGCGCCATCGAAAAGACGTTGTTCGCGAACAATCCGTCCGTGGTGGTCATCACCGTGAAGGAAGCGCCGTCATCGTTGAGCCGTGCGAGGCCCTGACTGGTGCCGATCCAGAGCCGCCCGCTGCGGTCCCGGTGCAGCATGAAGATATGATTGGCGGGCAGGCCATCGGCGGTGGTGAAATTTTTCCAGGTCTTGCCATCGAAGCGCGCGAGCCCGGCGCCCCAGGTCCCGCACCAGACGGCGCCGTCGCGATCGACGTCGAGGGAGATGATGTAGTTCGGGTTATAGGCGACCTTGAGATCCTCGATGCCCTGCTCCGCCTTCTGTTGCGCGTGATGCTGGGAGGCCGCGGCCGGGTCGCTGGTGAACTGGATGGCATCGCGCACGAGTTCATAAGGCGCCCCGAGACCATCGCCGTGTTTCCAGTTTTTCCAGGCGCCCTTGCGATAGAGCGCCAGTCCTTCCTCGGTCGCGAACCACATGTCGCCATCGAGGCCTTCGGCAAGACCGTACACCCACGGGTTTGGCAGACCGCCGGCGGTATTCTCCATCGTGAACGTCTGCCAGCTGCCGGAATCATCCAGGGCGCCGCCGCGGACCCGGTTCACGCCGGACCAGGTCGCAATCCACACGTCGCCATTGTTCGCCTTGTGGACATCGTAGACGAACTGGTCGGCGAGTCCCTGCGGGATGTTGTAGTTTTTCCACTGCTCGGTTGCCGGGTCGTACATCGACAGCCCGCCGCCATAGGTGCCGACGGCGATCTTGTCGCCGAGACGGCTGACGTGGAAGACGCCGTTCGACAAGATGCCCGGGATCTGGTTGTCGAAGATGCGGTGGCTGTCCGTGCCGGCATCATAGCGGATCACCCCGCCCGAGGTGCCGATCCAGGCCACGTTACCCTCCACCATCAGCCCCTTGACGTTGCGGTTGCCGACGCGGAAATGGGTAAAGCGCTGATTTCCCGCCCCGGCGTTCGCGCCCGGCATCGCGGCCGGAACGGCATCAGCTCCGGCTGGCGGCAGTGTGGGATGGCCCGCCGGCAACGGGGCGGCGGGATCCACCTCATCGAGCGGAGCACGGGCGGCCGGCGGCGGGGCGCCCGTGCCCTGATTAATGCCGAGCAGGTAACCGCCCACCACGAAGCCCCCTGCCAGCACAACCAGCAGGGCCCAGGTCTTATGGTTGAATTTCATGTCAGCCGTCCGTTCTAGCCATGAATGGGGACAGATTTATTTTCCCGGGGACAGGTTTGCAGTCTGTCTCCGATTGAGATGGTGCCTCAGTAAGCGATCCGCGCCACGCCACCGCGCGTACCGGCCCAGATCTCTCCGGAGGGAGTCGCCGCCACCGCGTACACCGCATCGCCCGGCAGACCGTCGGCGCGGCGGAAGTTCTGCCATGTCTTGCCGTCATAGCGCGACAACCCCTGGTCTGTGCCGAACCACAGGGCGCCGCGCGCATCCTCGGCCACGGCGAACACGATGTTGCCGGCCAGCCCGTCCGCCGTCGTCAGATTGCTCCAGCGCGCACCGTCGAACCGGCTCACGCCGCCACCCCAGGTGCCTGCCCACACGCGATCATGCCGGTCGACATGAACACAGAATACATAGTTGGGGTTGTAGCTGGGACGACCATCCACGGACACGCTCAAATCATGGCGCGCCCGCGTGCCCAGGCCGGTGTTGCTGCTGATCGGAAGATTGTCGCGGTTCGGCGCCCCGAGACCATCCTCGTGGGTCCATTCGCTCCAGCGCGCCCCATCGAACATCGAGATGCCGCCCTCCGTGCCAAACCAGACACGGTGGCGGGAGTCCACGCCGATGCCATATACCCATTCATTGATCAGCTCGTCGTGGTAGGTCTCGAGCGCCCCGCCCTCCGCCGGCAGGCGGTTGACACCGGCCCATGTACCGATCCAGAGACCGGCGCCGCGATCCTCCGCCAGGGCATAGACCCAGTAATCGGCCAGTCCATGCATCGGAAACCAGGTCTTCCACTCGGCGCCATGAAGGCGCGTGAGGCCGCCACCGTTGGTGCCGAACCACTTGTCCCCCGCGCCGTCGACCAGGATGGAGAACACATATTCGTTCGCCAGCCCGTCGCCACGCGTATACGTCTTTTTCACTTCGCGCGTCTTGAGACTGATCTCATGCACGCCGAGCGAGGTCCCGACCCACAGCGCATCGGCCGCCGGGTCGACGGCCAGGGCGCGCACATAGACCTCCGGCCCCACCTCGAACGACTCCATGATCTTCGGCGACGGCCCGGCCGCCGCCTGCTCCTGTCCGTCCCTGGAACAGGCCGTCAGCGCAACCGTCGCCAGCAGGATCGCCGCGCCGCGAAACAAATATTTCATCGCTGGAGGCGCAAGGTTCTCAGATAGGCGATGACGTCGAGCAGCTCGGTCTCGGTGAACATGCCCTGATAGGCCGGCATCATCCCGCGCCCGGACTTCAGCGTGCGCATCAGCTCGATATCCGGACGCATCAGGGTGTCGCTGCGCATAAAATCTGGCGCGCCGGGGATCTGGCCGGCGCCATTGGCGCCATGACAGTTTTCACAGTGGGTCTGGTAGATCTTGCGGCCCTGGAGCGGATCGGCCGCCAGCGCGGACTGCCCGAGTCCCGCGAACACCGCCGCCAGAGCCAGTGCGCACACGCGGCGCGCATCGAGTAGGCGACGCCCCGCGGACGCGCCTGTTTGGATTTCCTGCTCCATCATCCCCCTCCGCCTTGCGAGACCCGGCTTATCGGCGCATGCCGCCGGCCGTGGCCGCCATTATACATCCTGCAAGCGTTCCAGGCGCCCGTCGGCGGCCTCATCCAGAATGGCCGGCAGCTCGGGCCGGTCCCAGTCGCGCTCGCCGACGATACGCTTCAGCAGAACACCCTCGGGCGAAATGATGAAGGTGTCGGGGTAGACCCGAATCTCGAGGACGCGCTGCGCCAGCGCGGCATCCGTATCCTGGTAACTCTTGAAGGTGATCCCGCGCTCATGCAGGAACTCCAGTGCGATATCACGCTCCGCATCGACAGACAGGCCGATGACGGAGAAACGCTCGGGATCCAGCTTGTGCCGCAGACGATCGAGACCGGGCAATTCCTGGCGGCAGGGGGCGCACCAGGTCGCCCACACGTTCAGCACTACCAGCTTTCCGCGGTACTGCTCCATGGACTCGTGACTGCCATCGAAGTTGGTGAGCGTCAGCGCCGGGAAACGCCGGCCTTCGACCAGGGCGTCGGGCGGCGGGGCCTGCCCGCAGGAGACCATGAGCAAGGCCAGACACAAGAGAACTGGAGCGCGCACTGACGCGGCGCCTTGTTACGCGCCGGGCGCCGGTCCGCTCAGGGCAGGACCTCGCCGATCCGCACTTCCACCGGAGTCGTCCCGGAGGTCTGCACGACAGCGCTGCTGCCCTGCAGATCGCCGCTCTGCGGCATGGCGCTGCCGCCCTTGGAGACACGCGCCACCACCACTACCTCGGCGAAACGCGACAGACTCAGCGAGGGATCCATCGCCAGTGAATCATCCAGGGTGAACTGCAATGGCAGATCCTTCACCTGCGCGCGCACCACCGCGAGCGGCATGCGCGGCCCGCTCGGGGCCTGGGCGAAAACGAACACCGTATCGGTATCCTGCACGCGGCCACGCAATGCCGGATCCAGGCTCACCGCCCCCTTGACGGAGACGGCGACCGTCGGCGGGGGCGTGGACGGCACGCCGCCGCCGGACTCGCCCAGCAGGTTTTCCGCCTCGGCGATATTGCCCTCCATCGCACGCGCGGCATCCGAATCCTTCGGCACCAGCGCATAGAGCCGGCGCCAGTAATCGAGCGCGGCCTTGTAATCGGTGCGCTCGTACGCCGCGGTGCCGGCCAGCCACAGCGCCTTGTGATTGCCTGGATCCAGCGCCAGCGCCTCGTTGATCAGTTCCAGCGGACGCCCCTCCAGCGTCTGGCCACTCGTCATCGCCAGCGCATCGGCATAGTCCACCAGCAGCTCCGGGGACTTCAGGTTCAGGCCCACCGCCTTCTCGAGCGCGACACGCGCATCGTCGAAGCGTTCCAGCACCAGGTAGGAACGTCCCAGCATGGCCCAGCCCTCGGCGTTGTCCGGCTCACCGGCGAGGCGCTGCTCGAGCCGCGCCACCATCTGATTGATCTGCTGAGCCATGTCGCCCTGTCCGCCCGGGTCTGCCGCCATCGTCGTGGATTGCGGCGACAGCAGCACGCCCGGCGCCCCGAGCAACAGGTAACCACCCACCGCCAGCAGCGGGACCAGCACTATCACCACGATCGCACTCACACGGGCCGCGCGCGGCGGGGACGACGGAGCGGCGCCCGGCGCCTCGGTGACATCCTCAAGCAGACGCTGCTCGAGCTCATCATGTCCCTGTCGGTATTGCTCCGGCGTCAGCACATCATTCTGCAGGTCGCGCTCCATCTCCGTGAGCTGGTCGCGATAGACCTTGATATTGAGGGCCTTGCGTTCGACGGAGCTATCCGTCGACTCGCGCCTGAACAGGGGGGGCACACTGAACAGCAGCGCCGCGCCCAGCAGCAGCGCGGCCACAATAATGAACAGGGTCATGAACCGCCTTTATCCTTTGCCTCATCGATACCCAGCAGGGACTCCGCCCGCCGGACCTCCTCCGCGCTGAGCTTCGAGCGCGGCTCGCGGCGCTGACGCAGGATCATCACTACCATGAACAGCGCCGCCACCGCCAGCAGGATCAGCGGCCCGGCCCACAGCAGCGCCGTGGTGGACTTGACCGGCGGGCTGAACAGGATGAAATCACCATAACGCTCCACCAGAAAATCGGTGATCTCCTGGTCGCTCTTGCCTTCCCGCATCTTGCTGAGGATTTCGGCACGGATGTCCTGCGAGAAACCGGAATCCGATTCCGCGACCGACTGCCCCTGGCACACCAGGCAGCGCAGCCCCTCCTCAAGATGCTTCACGCGCGCCTCCAGGGCGGGATCCAGCAGCGGCACCGCCTCGCCGGCAAGCGCCGCGGACGACATGCCCCAGACGCCGAGCAGGGCGGCCAGCAGCCACAACGTGGCGGTGCGGGCTCGCATCAGGCCTGCTCCTGCAGCTGGCGAATCATCGGCAGGATCCGGTTCTGCAGCGCATCCACGCTGATCGGCCCGATCTGCTTGTAGCGGATCACTCCCTGCTTGTCGATGACATAGGTCTCCGGCACGCCATAGACGCCGTAATCCATGCCGACGCGGCCGTCCGCATCGAAGGCGCTGGCGAGGTAGGGATTGCCGAGCTGCTGCAGCCAGGCGATGGCCTCATCGCGCGTATCCTTGTAGTTGAGGCCGTAGATCGGGACGATGCCGCGCCTGGACAGATCCACCAGCAGCGGGTGTTCCTGCCGGCAGGAGACGCACCACGACGCCCATACGTTCAGCATCCACACCTTGCCGGCCATATCCTTGTTCGATATCGCGGCAACGGGATCGTGCAGACGTGTCAGGCTGAAATCCGGCGCCGGCTTGTCGATCAACGGTGACGGGACCTCGCTGGGATTCAGCGTCAGCCCCTTGTACAGAAACACCACCAGCAGCCCGAACACCGCCAGCGGCAACAGCAATCGCAATCTCAAGATTTCGCCTCCATCGTCAGCGCCGGGGCGGCGCCGTCCTTGCCTGTCGCCGTCCCCGTCGCCGCGACCGAGGCCTCGCGGTCACGCGCGTTCGCGAGACGATAACGCCGATCGCTGACCGCCAGCAGGCCGCCCAGCGCCATCATCAGGCAGCCGCCCCAGATCCAGTCGACAAAGGGTTTGTAATAGATGCGCACGCTCCAGGCGCCGCCATCGATGGGCTCACCGAGCGAGACGTACAGATCACGCAACAGACCGGTATCGATCGCCGCCTCGGTCATCGGCATCGTCTGCACGGTATACACGCGCTTCTCGGGATGCATCAGTTCGAGATCGCGTCCATCACGGCTGACCTGCATATAGCCCCGCATCGCGGTGTAATTCGGCCCCTGGCTCTCGACCACACCGTCGAAGCGGAAGGTGTATCCGGCGATTTCAGTCGTATCCCCGATATCCATGAGCAGATCCTTCTCCACCTCGAAGCCTTGCACCAGCGTGACCCCGATGATGAACACCGCGATGCCGAGATGCGCGACCTGCATGCCCCAGTAGCTGCGCGTCATGCCGGTGAAGGGCGCCGCGCCTGCCGCGCGCGAGCGGCTCACGCGGCGCGTGATATTGAAGGCGATCGTGATGACCAGCCACGCCGCGAGCAGCAAGCCGAGGCTGATCATCGGGGTCCACTTGCCGAACGCGAAGAGCAATGCCACCACGACCAGGACGGCGCTGGCGAAGGCCCAGCGCAAACGCACGGCGAGCTCGGGCAGTTCCGCCTTCTTCCAGCGCGCGATGGGCCCGATCCCCATCAGGAATACCATCGGCGCCATCAGGGGCACAAATACAGATTCGAAGTAGGGTGGACCGACCGAGATCTTGCCAAGATTCAGCGCATCCAGCAGGAGGGGATACAGCGTGCCGAGCAACACCGTGCCGGCCGCCGTCACCAGCATCACGTTGTTCATCAGCAGCAGCGACTCACGCGACACCGCGGCAAACCCGCCGCTGGTGCTGACACGCGGGGCACGCAAGGCGTACACCAGCAGAGAACCGCCGACCACCAGTGCGAGCAACCACAGGATGAACTTGCCGCGAGTCGGGTCGGACGCAAAGGCATGAACCGAGGTCAGCACGCCCGAGCGCACCAGGAAGGTTCCGAGCAGGCTGAGCGAGAAGGCGATAATGGCGAGCAGCACGGTCCAGTTCTTGAAGGCGCCGCGCTTTTCGGTCACGGCGAGCGAATGAATCAGCGCGGTTCCGACCAGCCATGGCATGAAGGAGGCGTTCTCGACCGGGTCCCAGAACCACCAGCCGCCCCAGCCCAGCTCGTAATAGGCCCACCAGCTGCCGAGCGCGATACCCAGCGTGAGAAATATCCATGCCACCGTCGTCCATGGACGCGACCAGCGCGCCCAGGCCGCGTCCAGTCGCCCGCTCAGCAAGGCGGCGATGGCGAAGGCGAAAGCCACCGAGAAGCCGACGTAACCCATGTACAACATGGGCGGGTGCAGCACCAGACCGGGGTCCTGCAGCAGAGGATTGAGATCGTTGCCTTCGAGCGCCGCCGGCACCAGCCGTTCGAAAGGATTCGAGGTCATCAGGATGAACAGCAGGAACCCGATGGCCACCAGGCCAAGCACGCCGATCACGCGCGCCACCATGTCATCGGGCAGGTTGCGGCTGAGCAGGCTGACCGCGCAGGTCCAGCCGCTCAGGATCAGCATCCATAACAGCATCGAACCTTCATGCCCGCCCCACACGGCCGCGATGCGATAGGCCAGCGGCAACAGGGAATTGGAATGCCCCGCCGCATAGAGCACGGAGAAGTCGCTGGTAACGAAGGCGTACGTCAGGCACAGGTAGGCGATCGCGACGAATACGAATTGCGCCTGCGCGGCGGGTCGCGCCGTCCGGATCCACGCCGTCCTGCCAAGCGCCGCGCCGGCCAGGGGCAGGGATCCCTGTAGCAACGCCATGACGAGCGCCAGTATCAGGGCAAAATGTCCGATCTCCGGGATCATTGGGAAGCTCCTCTACTCGATGAGGCTCGCCGCGCCGGGCATGGCGGGCGAACTGTTGGCGGCCTTGGCCTGCTCGAGCGCGTCAGCGACTTCGGGCGGCATATAGGTCTCGTCGTGCTTGGCCAGCACAGTGTCGGCATAAAACACACCATCATCACCAAGCCGGCCCTGGGCGACCGCGCCCTGCCCTTCACTGAACAGATCGGGCAGGATGCCGGTAAACACCACCGGGATATTCCTGGCGGTGTCGGTCACCACGAAGCGCACCGTCAGGCCATCCTGGTCGCGCTGCACGCTGCCTTTCTCCACCATCCCGCCGAGCCGGAAGGTCTTGCCGACCGGGGCCTCCTTCGCCGCCACCTGGGACGGGCTGAAGAAAAACACCAGGTTGCCGCGAAACGAATTGAGCACCAGACCCGCGGCGACGGCGACGCCAACGAGACCGATCACGATAAAGGCCAATCGCTTATGTCTGGGTTTCATTGCCCGCTCCGTCTCGCCATGCCCCATGCGCAGCGCCATGTATTCGACCCAGGCGGTCCAGAAGAGTTCGTCGTCTCCGCACCACCAGTATCACCTCGATCAGCATCAGCAGCGCGGTCACCGCGTAGGAGCCCCACACATAGAAGGCGTATCCGCCCATGCTGAAGAATTCGGTCAGGCTCATCGCGTCTCCCGGGAGGCAACTTCAGCCACCCATTCACTGTGGCGCTCGCGCTCGAGGATTTCGCAGCGCACGCGTGTCAGCACCACCGCGATGGTATACATCCAGAAGGCCAGCGTCATCACCAGCATGGCGGTCAGCATGGTCGCCGCCATGGCCGACCCCTGGCTCATGCTTATTGATGCGCCCTGATGCAAGGTATTCCACCACTGCACCGAGAAATAGATGATGGGCACGTTGACCGCGCCGATCAGCGCGAGCAGACCGCTGGCGCGCGCCGCGCGGCGCGGGTCCTCGATCGCCGCCTGCAGCGATATGAAGCCCAGGTACAGGAACAGCAGGATCAGCTCCGAGGTCAGACGCGCATCCCATACCCACCACGCGCCCCACATCGGTTTGCCCCACAGCGCACCCGTCCACAGCGAGATGAAGGTGAACAGCGCGCCGGTCGGGGCCAGCGCACGCGCCATAAAGGCCGACAGGCGGGTATTGAAGACCAGCCCGAGTCCGGCGTAGAACGCCATTACCAGATATATGAACATCGACATCCAGGCCGCCGGCACGTGGATGAAGATGATGCGGTAGGCCTCGCCCTGTTTATAGTCCGTCGGCGCGACGAAAAATCCGAGATAGAGCCCGGTCAGGGTCAGTAACGCCGCCGCCACCCCGAACCAAGGCGCTAGCCGACCCGCCAGTGGGTAGAAGCTGGCCGGTGATGAGTATTTGAACCAGTTTAGAGCCATGAGTCTCGCACAACCCCGTAATTCGCGACCGTCAAAATACCGCCGACCGTAATTTCCCATTCACTCCAGGGAGATCCGCAACGCCGCGGCGGTCACCCACGGCCCGAAGCAGAGGGCCAGCACCAGCAACGCGCCCAGCAGGGACAGGTGCGCCCCCGCCTCCAGACCGCTCGCGACAGCCTCCACCGCCCCCGCGCCGAAGATCAGCACCGGGATGTACAGGGGCAGAACCAGCAATGATATCAGTGCGCCGCCGCCGCGTAATCCCAGCGTCAGGGCGGCGCCCATGGCGCCGACCAGGCTCAGCACGGGCGTACCGATCAACAGCGTCAGCATCAACACGCCGAGAGCAGCCCCGCCCAGGCCAAACTGCAGGCCGAGCAGCGGAGACATCAGCACCAGGGGAGCCCCCGTCACCAGCCAGTGCGCGGCCACCTTGCCGAGCACTATCAGCGACAACGGCTGCGGGCTCAACAGCATCTGCTCCAGGGTGCCGTCGATATAGTCGGCGGTGAACAGCCGCCCCAGCGAGAGCATCGTCGCGAGCAGGGCCGCCACCCACAGAATACCGGGCGCGATCATCCGGAGCGTATTCATCTCGGGACCCACGCCCAGCGGAAACAGGCTCACCACGATCACGAAAAAGAACAACGTGGTCAGCACATCGGTGATACGCCGGCCCGCGAGCGTCAAGTCGCGCGCAAGAATATTGCGGGTACCGCTCAGCAGTCCGATTCCGCTCATTTCCATTCAATCGATTCAGTCGGGAACGGCCTTGAAAGCAGGCATCGCCACCGTTTAACTGCCCAGCCGCAATTCTTTCGTGATGCCAGCATCGATCTCCACCTGCTGATGCGTGGTGAGTACCGCCAGGCCTCCGCGTGCCAGATGGTCCCGTATCAACCCCTGCAGCAGTTCCACCGCCGAGCGGTCCAGGGCGGTGTAGGGCTCATCCAGGATCCACAGATGCGCACGTGACAACAGCAGGCGGGAGAGACTCACGCGTCGCCTCTGGCCCTGTGAGAGCACCTTCGCCGGCAGCGTCTCCAGACCGCGCAGCCCCAACGTGCCCAGCGCCCGTGTCAGTTCCTCATCGGAGGGATCCTGGCCGGCGAGACGACAGTTGACGCGCAGGTTCTCCACGCCACTGAGCTCGTCTTTCACTCCGGCCAGATGGCCGAAATACACCATCTCCGCACGGTAGGCATCGCCCACGGAGCGGATATCCTCGCCGTTCCAGAGAATCGCGCCCTCGGCCGGGGCCACCAGGCCGCAGAGCATGCGCAGCAGAGTGGTCTTGCCGCTGCCATTGGGTCCGTTCACGTAGAGCAGTTCGCCGGCATCGAGGGCGAAATCCAGACCGGCGAACAGGCGGCGGTCGCCGCGCACAGCCACCAGGGCGTTGCCGCGCAGCATGCGTCAGCCTCTGCCCCGGGCTGCCAAGCCCGCGTATCTTAACATAGTGTCACCCAAGGCTGACGCTCGCGCGTGTGAAGACGATCCCACAAATTCGGCCCGCCGGAGCTGGAACGGCGCAATTTAAGCGGCCGTTAAGTTTGTCATAGAAACACGGGCGGCTCAATCAAGGTTACCGGGCCGCCATCGGGTCAACCATAATAGACGACGATAATGCGCCGTGGCTGTACAGGCACGGAGAAGCGGGACTGCTATAGTATTGTGTCCGTGACCGCGCCTGACGCGCCGTCTCCGAAAACCACCGGCTCCGATCTGACGCAAAGAATGAAAGGCATCGCACAACTCCGCGCGCACCTGCGCTACGCCATCGTCGGCCAGGACAATCTCATAGATCGCCTGCTCGTCGCCGTACTGACCGGCGGCCACGTGCTGCTGGAGGGTCTGCCCGGGCTCGCCAAGACCACCGTGGTTCGCGTGCTCGCCGGTGGCATGACGCTCGGTTTCCAGCGCATCCAGTTCACCCCCGACATGATCCCGGGCGACATCACCGGCAGTGACATCTTTCTGCCGCAGGACGGCCAGTTCCAGTTCATCCCCGGCCCGGTCTTCAACGAGGTCATCCTCGCGGACGAGATCAACCGCGCCCCTCCCAAGGTGCAGTCGGCCCTGCTCGAGGCGATGCAGGAACGCCAGGTGACGGTCGGCGGGACGACGCGCGCGCTGCCGGAGATCTTCATGGTGATCGCGACGCAGAATCCGATCGAACAGGAAGGCACCTATCCTCTCCCGGAGGCCCAGCTCGACCGCTTTCAGATGAAGGTGCGCATCGGCTATCCCTCCGCCGAGGACGAGTTGAAGATCCTGCGGCTCGAGCACGAGCGGACATCGGGAACGCCAATGGCATCCGCCGATCCCGCACTGACGGCAGGCGGGGTGCTGGAGCTGCGCCGCGCCGTCAATACGATTTATCTCGACGAGATGCTCGAACGTTACATTGTCGCGCTGGTCGGCGCGACACGCGAGCCCAGGCGCTGGGACGCGGAACTGGCGGACTGGGTGACGCGCGGGGCCTCGCCGCGCGCGACGCTCGCGCTGGCCCACACCGCGCGCGCGCAGGCGCTGCTCGCCGGGCGCGACTTTGTCGAGCCCGACGACATCCTCCAGCTTGCGCCCGACGTGCTCAATCACCGCATCGGCCTGAGCTTCGCGGCGCGCGCCGCCGGCGTCACGCCGGACCGGGCGATCGAGCGTATCGTCGCATGCGTGCCGGTCCCCTGAAACACACCGCCCCGCCCGCGCCGCTGCTGGACGCGGCGGAATTCGAACGCCTGCAGCAACTCGCGCTGCAGTATCGCAGTCGCAACGGGCGCGCGCGTCAGTCGCCCGGCCCCGGCCGGCGCCACGGCGCCACGCGCGGCCAGGGCATGGAATTGCATGACGTGCGCCCCTACCAGCCGGGCGATGACATCCGCGGCATGGACTGGCGCGCGACCGCGCGCAGCGGCCGGCCAATCACCAGAATCTTCGTGGAAGAACAGGCGCGGCGTCTGTTTCTGTTCATCGATCGCCGCCCCGGCATGATGTTCGGCACCCGGCGCGAACTCAAGGCGGCTACCGCGGCGCGCATCGCCGCCCTCCTCGCCTTCACCGCGCTGGCGGAGCGCGAGCCCGTCGCCGGCCTCGTGTTCGGTGCGGAGGTTCATCATCATCCGCCCGCGCACAGCCCGGAAGGCGCGCTCCCCCTGCTGCTGCATGCCGCGGCCGCGCCGCCTGGGGCCGCGGCAGGCCCGGCGCAGACAGCGCTGCGCGAGGCGATAACGACCGCCGCCGTGCGCCAGTCCGCCGCGGGCGCGCTGATATATCTGATCAGCGATTTCGCTGACGTTGCGGACGGCCGCGCCAGTCTCGCCGATTATCTGCCGCCCATCGACCGGGTCCAGGCGATCGCGATCCGCATCGTCGACGCGTCAGAACAGGAGCTGCCCGCCTCCGGACTGGTGCGTCTCGCCGCACCGGAAGGCGGCGCGGCGGTGCTGATCGACACGTCCGACGCCACGCTGCGGCGGCGCTATCGCGAACGAATGACGGCGCGGGAGGATGCGCTGCATGCCGCCTGCGCGCGCCACCACATCCCGCTCTATACCATCAGCAACCGGCTCGAGCTGCCGCCACAACTGGAAGCGCTGCTGTGAGCCCGACAGACCAACTCGCCGCGCTCGCCGACATTGAACTGCCGGCCCCGCCCGACTGGCGACCGATGTTCGTATTCGCCGCGCTGGCGCTGATGCTCGCGGCCGGCCTGCTGATCCGGCATCTGCGGACGCGGCGCGATCCCGCGCGTCGTGACGCAGTGACTCCTGTTCCGATGGAAAGCTCCGCATGCACGGCGCTGACACGGCTCGCGCGTCTGCAACAGCAATGGGAGGCCGGCGCGATCGACGCGCGCACGACCGCCTACCGGCTGGCCACGCTGCTGCGTCTGGGCCTCGGCCTGCCGCAGCTCCTGCCCGCGGCGGCGCCCGCCGGACTGGATGAAACGGAATGGCGGACAACCCTGACTCTGCTGCAGGGACTGCGTTATAACCAGACGCCGCCAGCCCTGACGCCGGAAATCTTCGCGCGCGCGCGCCGCTGGCTCAGCCAGCGCGACGCAGCACATGGGGAAGGACGCGATGTTTGAGTTCGGGGCGCCGCTGTGGCTGTGGCTCCTGCCGCTGGCGCCGCTCGCGTGGTGGCTCACCCGGCGGCGCCGCGTCCGGGACCGGGCCGGCGCGCTGATGCATCCACAGACGGAGCTGCTCGCCGAATTGCAGGGCGAAAACGCACGCCTGCGCCAGGCGCCGTGGCCGTGGCTGCTGGCCTGCACACTGCTGCTGCTCGCCCTGGCGCGACCGCAGGCTATCGACACACGCGGACCTGGCCTCGAACCAGGCCACAACGTCATGTTCGCCATCGACGTGTCGGGCTCCATGCGCGCCCTCGACTACATCATCGACGGCCAGCCGGCCAGTCGTCTCGATGCGATCAAGGACGCGCTGCGGCGCTTTCTCGCTCAGGCGCGCGATGTGCGTGTCGGCGCTGTTGTCTTCGCCGACGACGCGCTGACCCTGCTCCCGCTCACCTCCGATCTCGCGCTCGCGCGCCAGCTGGTTGACGAAATCAACAACGGGCTCGCCGGAGAGAAGACCGCGCTCGGCGATGCCATCGCGCTGGGGGTGAAGCGTCTGCAGGCTGTTGATGACCCCGTGCGCGTCCTGGTGCTGCTCACCGACGGAAGCGCGAGCGGCGGAATGATTACGCCCGAGACCGCTGCCGTCGCCGCGCATGCGGCGGGTGTACGGTTGTACACGGTCGGCTTCGGCCGGACCGGCAAGGTCGCATTCCCCGGCAGTCCGGTCGAGGCGCCGATCAGCACTGAGCTGCCGCCCGACGAAGACCAGTTGCGGCGCCTCGCCGCGGCCACCGGCGGCATCTATTTTCAGGCGACCGATGTCGAGGCGCTGTCCGGGGTGCTGGCGGAGATTGAGCTTCTGGAACAGGCACGCATCCCCGCGCCGCGCGGCGGCGACGCCCATGAATGGTACTGGCTGCCGGTCGCGGCCGCGCTCGCCGCGCTGCTGTTCGCCGAAGCGCGCCGGCGGCGCACCGGAGTGAGCGCATGAACGACTGGCTTCCCGTCGCATTACACACCCCGGCCTGGCTGCTGCTCCTGCCGCTGCCGTGGCTGCTGTTCCGGCGTCGCGGCAGCGCGACGGCGGGCGCGGGAAGCTATCCGGGGTTCGCCGATCCGCACTTGCTGAAATGGTTGATCGTCGGCTCGGCGGATACCCGCGGCGCGCGCGGGATACGCCTCGCGTGGCTGCTGATCGTGATCGCCGCGAGTGGCCCCTACCTGCCGCGGATGGATGACACCCCGCGCCATTCCGGCGCCGACATCGCGGTGGTATTGGACATCTCACCCTCGATGGCGGCGAACGACGTCGAGCCCACGCGCCTCAAGCGCGCCGTGCTCGAATTGCGCGATCTCCTCCGCCGCATGGACGACGACCGTGTCGCGCTCGTCGTCTACTCGGCCTATGCCTACCGTATACTGCCGCTGACCCGCGACCTCGATCTGATCGATTACTACGCCGACACGCTGAGTCCCGATCTCACCCGGCGCCATGGCAGCAATCTGGCCCAGGCGCTGGAATACGCGGGGCAGGCGCTGGGCGACGAGCGCGAGCGCGCGGTCGTGGTGCTCAGCGACGGGGAGACGGAAGACAGCGCCGGGGCGCTTGCCGCCGCGGAACGATTGAAAGGCCGTGGCATTCCCGTCTTCGCGCTCGGCATCGGCAGCCCCGCGGGCGCGCCGGTCCCGGGCGCCGGCGGCTTTCTGCGAACCGCGGACGGCATCGTGATATCGCGACCGGATCGCACACTGCTCGCCGAACTCGCGCGGCGCAGCGGCGGCGCATATGCCGATGCCAGCGCCGGTGACGAAGACTGGGACCGGCTCTCCGGAGGACTCGATGGCCTGCGCCGTGGCGTGGCGGCCAGCGGCCCGACGCGCACGGGCTATGCGCTGCATCCCTGGCTGCTCGCCGCCGCATTCACCTTGCTGGTATGGAACGGCGTGCGTCGTCACACGGTCACGGCGCTCCCGCTCTGCCTCGTCATCGCCGCCGGCGCGAGCCTGTTGCCCGCGGCCGGCCATGCCGCGCCGTGGCGGGAACAGGCCGCCTACGATGCGCTGCAGTCAGGCGACAATGCCGCGGCCGCGATGCGGTATGGCGAACTCGACAGCTTCACGGGCTGGCTCGGGCGCGGCGCGGCCTATTACCGGCAGCAGCGCTGGGAACAGGCGCGCGCCGCCTTCACCGCCGCGGCCGCACGCGCCGGCGATGCGGATGAGCGCGCGAGCGCGCTCTATAACCTGGGGACGACACTGGCGCGCCTGGGGCGCAACGCCGAGGCGGAACGCGCGCTGGAACAATCACTGCTGCTGCGGCCGAACCACGCGCGCGCGCAACTCAATCTCAACCTGGTCCGGCGCGCGGCGATCCCGCCGGCCATGGCGGAAGCGGCGCCGGAACGCCATGACGATGCACCGGCAGGCGTCGTCGGCGCCCCGCAGGCGACGGACTGGAACGCCGCCGCGGGCGGCGCCCGGCCGGAAACCTCGCCAGCGCGGAAAACACCGGCGCAGGACGCCGGTACCGCACAGGAGATCGGCGAGCTGGCGGCCCGGCTCGACCGCCCGGATGAGATCCTGCGGCATCGCTTCATGGCGCAGGATGCCGCGCACCCGCTGAGCGCGGAGAGGCAGTCATGGTGAGATCCGTACTGGCGCTGCTGTGCCTGCTGTGCGTCACCGCCACGGGGCAGGCCGATGCCGCCGGCGCGAGCCTCACGGCCGCGGTCGATCGCAAGGAGCTGTACCAGAACGAGCATGTCGTACTGACACTGTCGCTCACCGACTCCGACACCCGACTGCGCGCCGAGGGCGTATCACCCAATGTCGATCTCACCCTGCTGGCGGACCAGTTCGAGCTGGGCGTACCGCGCGCAGACTTCCGTTTCAATGTCGCCCGTACCGAGCGACGCTCGACCTCGGACATCACCATCGGGCTGTTCCCGCGCCGGAGCGGACACCTGACCATACCGTCGTTCACTGTGGATGGACTGAGCACCCGCCCCATCGTATTGCGGGTGCTGCCGTTGCCCGCCGACGCGAGTCCCGAGGTGTTCGCGCGCAGCGGAGTCACCCGGAGCACGCTCCATGTCGGTGAGCAGACCCTGCTCTATCTCGACCTGTACTACCGCACCGAAATCAAGACCGCGGAACTCGGTGGATCGCTCGAGACCGCCCCCCTGCAGATCGAGGCGCATGCCCTGCCGAACGCGGAGCGCAGCGAGCATGTCAGCGGGCTGGAATACAATGTGACGCGCACCGCGTGGGCGGTGAGCCCGCAGATCGATGCCCCGGTCACATTCTTCCTGCCCTCGCTGTGGATCGAGACGCGCGCCGGCAAACAGTGGCGTCTGCCGGCGCAGGAACAACGCCTCGCGGTACGCCCCTTGCCGGGCGATCTTCCAGGCGGCGCACTGGCCGCGCCTGCGCGGCTCTCCCGGACACCGTTCGAACCCGCGGCCGTCGGGCGCATCCTGCCCTGGCGGATCACCCTGCGGGCCGCCGCCGGCCTCAATACCCTGCCGGAACGGCTGCCGCTCCCGTCCGCGACCGACGCGTTCAAGATCTACTTCGATCCGCCGCACCGGCGGCTCGAGACCGGGGCGGATGGCGGCGTAGACAGCATCGCCGAATACGTCGGTTACCTGATGCCCCTCGCGGCCGGATCATTCGCCACGCCCGCGCTCGAACTGTCGTATTTCGATGCGGAGCATGGCGCGATCAAACATGCCGTGCTGCCGGCGGAGACGCTGCGGATCGCACCGGGCGAAGCGCCCGCGGAGGGGCCGTCCCTGCCGGCGGCGGAAACCGCCGCGTCACCACGCACCGCCGCCGCGGCCGAGCCTCCCGCCCCGGCGCCATGGCGGAGCGCAACCATCGTCTTCCTCATCGCCTGGCTCATCACTCTGGCCCTCTGGTGGCGCCAGTCGCTCCGGCCCGCGAATACACGCCGCAAACCGATCGGATCCCCGCCACTCGCGACTGCGCGGGGTCATGCGCAGAAGCAGCGCCTGCTCGCCGCCCTCGGCGATGCGCGCACGCTGGAACAGGGCCTGCGGGACTGGGAACGCCGGCATGGCGCGGACCCGGACCTGCGCGCCGCGGTGCTCGCCGTGCAGCGCCTGTGCTACCGGCCGGCCGAACCCGGCGACGAACAGCGCGCCGCAGAGATCGTGGATCACGCCATCGCCGGCATGCGCGAACCCGCGGCAGGGGAAACTGGCACGATCGATCCGTGGTCCCCGGCCGCGTTTCAACCGGCGCAACACAACGATACGGGTCGCTAGATCGCGACGCGGACTCGATCAACGTCCCTCGACGAGGGGAACCCGCATCACGGGTTCGCAATCGAAGTGTAAGGAATGCCGCTTCGTGGCGACCAATCAGTGGTCCCTCGATCGGCGCGGGGTTTCCGGAGTCTACCCGAATGACATTTCTCATACTTTCCTATCTCGGCGGGTTCATCACGATCGCGAGCCCCTGCGTCCTGCCGGTACTGCCCTTCGTGTTCGCGCGCGCGGGCGAATCCTTTCATCGCAGCGGCCTGCCCCTGCTGGCGGGCATGGGCCTCACCTTCACCGGTGTCGCCACCCTCGCGACGGTCGGCGGCCATTGGGCCGTGCAGGCGAACCAATACGGACGCATCGCCGCCCTCGTGGTGCTGGCCGTGCTGGGATTGAGCCTGCTGTGGAGCGGTCTCGCGGAACGCCTGACGCGGCCACTGGTTCGACTGGGGGGTCGCCTGTCGGAAACCGCGGGCAGCGGATCCGGCGTGGCGCGTTCGTTTGCGCTCGGCATCGCAACCGGTCTGTTGTGGGCGCCCTGCGCCGGCCCGATCCTCGGCCTGGTGCTGACCGGCGCGGCGTTGCAGGGCGCCAGCGTGCAGACCAGCCTGCTGCTGCTCGCCTACGCCGCCGGCGCCGCGACCTCCCTTGCGCTCGCCCTGCTCGCGGGCGGACGGGTGTTCCAGGCCATGAAGCGCGGCCTTGGCGCCGAGACCTGGCTGCGGCGCGGACTCGGCGTCGCTGTCCTCGCCGGTGTGGCCGTGATCGCGGTCGGCGCCGACCGCGGCATCCTCACCACGGTGTCGCTCGGCAGCACCACGCGGCTGGAACAATGGCTGCTCGATCGTTTCCATTCCACTTCGGACAGCGACACAGCGTCGGTATCCGCGACGATTGCAGCGGCGGCCATGCCGGGAAACACTCTGGATCCGCGACTCGATTTCACCGGGGCGACCACGTGGCTCAACTCCGCCCCGCTGGACGCGGCCGGACTGCAGGGCAAGGTTGTGCTGGTCGATTTCTGGACCTATTCCTGCATCAACTGTCTGCGCACATTGCCCTATGTGCGCGCATGGTCGGACAAATACCGGGGGCGCGGCTTTGTCGTGGTCGGCGTGCATACTCCGGAATTCGCCTTCGAGAAGGATCTCGACAATGTGAAGAAGGCGCTGCGCGACCTCGGCGTCACCTATCCGGTGGCGCTCGACAACGATTACGCCATCTGGCGTTCCTTCAGCAACCGCTACTGGCCGGCGCATTATTTCTTCGACGCGACCGGCCAGCTGCGCCATCAGCACTTCGGTGAAGGGGAGTACATGGAGTCCGAGGCCGTGATCCAGACCTTGCTTGCGGAACGCGACGGCAAGGTCGCGCCCGCCCCGTTTGCCCAGCCCAAGGGTTCCGGCGCGGAGGCCGCGGCGGGTAAAAATGCCGGACGATCTCCCGAGACCTACATCGGATTCGCACGCGCCAGACAGTTTGCTTCGGCGGGAGGGATCGCAAGGAACACGCTGAAAGACTATGCCGTCCCCTCCATGCTAAAGCGCAACGACTGGGGCCTCGCCGGAGCATGGCAGGTGGGCGATCAGGCCGCGGCCCTGGGATCGCCGCCGGGACGCATCGTGTACCGTTTCCACGCGCGCGACCTGCATCTGGTGCTGGGCCCGGCCGAGCCGGGCCGTCCCGTGCGCTTCCGCGTGACGCTGGATGGACAGCCGCCCGGCGCTGACCACGGCGTCGATATCGACGCGCGCGGTAATGGCATTGTCGACGAACATCGCCTGTACCAGCTTGTCCGGCAGGCGAATGACAGGATCGGCGACCGCACCTTCGAGGTCGAGTTCCTCGACCCGGGCGTGCGCGCCTACGCATTCACCTTCGGCTGACCCCCCAGGAGGCACATCATGCCGCACACACCCGATGAGTCTGACAAGTCTCCCGCCCGACTGACGCGCCGTCGCGTCCTCTTCGCGGCGACCGGCGCCCTCGTTGCGTTCACGGCCTATCGCGCGCGCGGCCTGCTCGCCGCGGACATGTCCGCGCCGGCAAGGCCCGTGGAATCCGGCGATCCATGGGCATGGATCGTTCCGACCTCGGACTCCGGCATGCCGCTGGAAGCACAGCGCGTCG
>JADLET010000198.1 GCA_020845975.1 Gammaproteobacteria bacterium
CTCGCGCAGTTGCAGCGGGTTCATCTCGCCCAGTCCCTTGAAGCGCTGCACATTGGGCTTGCCCTTTTTGTGCTCGGCGGCGATGCGGTCGAGAATGCCCTGCTTCTCGGCCTCGTCGAGGGCATAGTACACCTCCTTGCCGATATCGATGCGGTACAGCGGCGGCATCGCCACGTACACATGGCCGGCCGCCACCAGCGGACGGAAATGGCGCAGGAACAGCGCGCACAGCAATGTCGCGATGTGGGCGCCGTCGGAATCGGCGTCGGCGAGGATGGCGATCTTGCCGTAACGCAGCGCGGCGAGGTCGCTCGACGCAGGATCGACACCAATGGCGAGCGCGATGTCATGCACTTCCTGCGAACCCAGCACCTCGCTCGCGGACACCTCCCAGGTGTTGAGTATCTTGCCGCGCAACGGCATCACCGCCTGGAACTGGCGGTCACGCGCCTGCTTGGCGGAGCCACCGGCGGAATCGCCCTCGACCAGAAACAGCTCCGACAGTCGCGGGTCCTGCGTCGTGCAGTCGGCGAGCTTGCCAGGCAGCGCCGGGCCGCGCGTGACCTGTTTCCGCTCCACCTTGCGTGCGGCGCGCAGGCGTCCCTCGGCGTTGGTGATGGCGAGCGCGGCGATCTTCTCGCCGGTCTCGACATGCTGGTTAAGCCACAGACCGAAGCTGTCCTTCACCACGCCGGCGATAAAGGTGGCGCACTCACGCGAGGACAGCCGCTCCTTTACCTGGCCGGAGAACTGCGGGTTCTCCATCTTGACCGACAGAATGTAGCTGCAACCGCTCCAGACATCATCGGCGGTCAGTTTGACGCCACGCGGCAGCAGGTTGCGGAACTCGCAGAATTCACGGATCGCGTCGGCGAGACCGGTGCGCAGACCGTTGACATGCGTGCCGCCCTGCACGGTCGGCACCAGATTGACGTAACTCTCGGCCACCGGCTCGCCGCCTTCCGGCTGCCACACCACCGCCCAGTCGGCGGCCTCGCTCTCCCCTGCCATGGAACCGATGAAGGGCTCTTCGGGCAACAGCGCGCTGTCCTGCAGCGCGCCCAGCAGATAATCGCGCAAACCGTCCTGATATTCCCACTCGAGGCGTTCGCAGCTGGCTTCATCGTGGAAACTGACGTGCAGGCCGGGGGCGAGCACGGCCTTCGCGCGCAGCAACTGCTTCAGACGCGACAGCGAGAACTTCTCGGAGTCGAAATATTTCGGGTCGGGCCAGAAGCGCACGCGGGTGCCGGTGTTCTGCTTGCCGACCTTGCCGACAGCCTTGAGATCGGAGGCCTTTTCGCCGCCGGCGAATGCCATGTGATACTCCTGGCCGTCGCGCCGGATGAGTACCTCGAGCTTCTTCGACAGCGCGTTGACCACGGACACGCCGACGCCATGCAGTCCACCCGAAAACCGGTAGTTCTTCTGGGAGAACTTGCCGCCCGCGTGCAGCCGGGTCAGGATCACCTCCACACCCGAGATCTTTTCGCCGGGATGGATGTCCACCGGCATGCCGCGCCCGTCGTCCTCCACCTCGAGTGAACCATCCTTGTAGACGGTGACGGCGATGCGGCGGGCATGGCCCGCGAGGACCTCGTCGACGCTGTTGTCGATGACCTCCTGCGCGAGGTGGTTCGGGCGCGCGGTGTCGGTGTACATGCCGGGGCGCTTGCGCACCGGCTCGAGGCCGGTAAGGACCTCGATGGCGGCGGCATCATAGACCTTGCTGCTCATTGCTTGTATTCGCTCGTCCTGGCTGCAAAAACCGCTCGAAGTCTATCATGAAGCGCCGCGGCGGGCGCAAGCGGGCGGAAACAGGGCCCGGCGCGAGTCCTGCCGAATGAGGGAATGAAAAAATGATATATAATGTGCCATCCCCGCCGCACCGCACGGCTCCACATAACGATGGATGGAGCGGGCCCGGCCTTAATTGCGCGACCAAGCAGGTACTATTGAGTGGCGAAAAAAATCGAACGTAAACAGGACGAGACTCCGGACTTCGAACAGTCCCTGCAGGAACTCGAGTCCATCGTCGCACGGCTCGAACAGGGCGACCTCCCCCTGGAGGAATCCTTGCGGCAGTTCGAGCGCGGCATCGCGCTCACACGCGCCTGCCAGCAGTCCCTGAAGACGGCCGAACAGAAGGTGCAGATCCTGATCGAGGAAAATGGGAAGACCGACACCCATGCATTCACAGACGAAACCGAAGACTGAACCCGCCGCCGCGCTCGACGGTTTAATGGAACTGTCCCGCGCCCGGGTCGAATCCGCCCTCGACCGCTGGCTGCCGCCCGCGGACGCGGAGCCGCGCGACCTCCACCGCGCGATGCGATACGCGGCGCTCGCCGGCGGCAAATACGTGCGGCCATTGCTGGTGTACGCGACCGGGCATGCCTTCGGCGTCACCCCCGAACGTCTGGACGGCGCGGCCTGCGCGGTGGAACTGATTCATGCCTATTCGCTGGTGCACGACGACCTGCCTGCCATGGACAATGACCTGCTCAGGCGCGGGAAACCAAGCTGCCACGTCGCTTTCGGCGAGGCGCCCGCCATCCTGACCGGCGATGCGCTGCAAGCGCTGGCCTTCCATATTCTCGCGGCGGATCCGGCGCCCGGCGTCCCCCCGGCGCAACGCCTGCGCATGATCGACACCCTCGCGCACGCCGGCGGCTCGTTCGGCATGGCGGGCGGCCAGGCCATCGACCTGGCCGCCGTGGGCCGCTCGCTCGAACTCGAGGCGCTGGAAGACATGCACACCCGCAAGACCGGGGCGCTGATCCGCGCCAGCGTGCTGATGGGCGCGCTCGCCGCCGGGGATCTGCCCGAAGAAACACTTGCCGCACTCGGCGAGTACGCGCGCTGCATCGGCCTTACCTTTCAGATTCGCGACGACGTGCTCGACGCCGAGGGCGACACCACCACATTGGGCAAGACCTCGGGCAGCGACCGCGACAACAACAAGCCGACCTACGCCACGCTGCTCGGAGTGGACGCGGCGAAACACCTGGCGGAGGAACTGCACCGCGAGGCAGTGGAACACCTGGAAGGGCTCGGCGCGGCAGCGGACCTGCTGCGCCAGATCTCTGCCTATATCATCCGTCGCATTCATTAGCGACGGCGAGAGCGGCGCGCGGCCCTTGCATCACCCGGCCAAAGCACGCATTATTCACACGTAGAACAAGGGCATAAAGACGGATGATGGACAAGAGATCGGGCTTTCCGCTGCTGGAAGGCATCAATGATCCCTCCGAGCTGCGCCAGTTGCGGCCGCAACAGCTGCGCCAGCTCAGCGATGAGCTGCGCGCGTTCATCATCCAGTCCGTCTCCCATACGGGCGGCCACCTGTCTTCCAGTCTGGGCACGGTGGAACTGAGCGTCGCCCTGCATTACGTGTTCAATACGCCGCACGACCCGCTGGTCTGGGACGTCGGCCACCAGTCCTATGGCCACAAGATACTGACCGGCCGACGGCGGGCGATGGCGACCCTGCGCAAGAAGGACGGCCTGTCCGGCTTCCTGAAACGCAGCGAAAGTCCCTATGACAGTTTCGGGGCGGGCCACTCCAGCACCTCGATCAGCGCGGCGCTCGGCATGGCGATCGCGGCGCAGCGCCGCGGCGAAGACCGGAAAGCGGTGGCGGTAATCGGCGACGGCGCCATGACCGCGGGCATGGCCTTCGAGGCCCTCAACCACGCCGGCAACACCGAGGCCAACCTGCTGGTCATCCTCAACGATAACGAGATGTCGATCTCGCGCAACGTCGGCGGCATCTCGAACTACCTTGCGAAGCTGCTCTCCGGGCGCATCTACTCCTCCATGCGCGAAGGCAGCAAGAAGGTCCTGAGCGCGCTGCCGCCTCCGGTATGGGAACTCGCGCGACGCGCCGAGGAACACGTCAAGGGCATGGTCGTCCCGGGCACGCTGTTCGAGGAACTCGGCTTCAATTACATCGGGCCGATCGACGGACACGACATCGACACCCTGGTCGCGACGCTGAAAAATCTCTATTCCCTGAAGGGTCCGCAGTTCCTCCACGTAGTGACGCGCAAGGGCAAGGGTTTCCATCCGGCGGAGGAAAATCCCTGCGCCTTCCACGGCGTCAACGCCTTCAACCCGGCGGACGGCCGCGCGATCGCCGCGGGCGGCGGGCGCCCAACCTATTCGCAGATCTTCGGGGAATGGCTGTGCGACACGGCGGCGATCGATGATGCGCTGGTCGCCATCACCCCGGCCATGAGCGATGGCTCGGGCATGAACGAATTCGCCCAGCGCTTCCCGGACCAGTTCATCGACGTCGGCATCGCGGAACAGCACAGCGTGACCCTGGCCGGCGGACTCGCCTGTGGCGGCATGAAGCCCGTCGTCGCCATCTATTCGACCTTCCTGCAGCGCGCCTATGACCAGCTCATCCATGATGTCGCGCTGCAAAACCTGCCGGTGCTCTTCGCGGTCGACCGCGCCGGACTGGTCGGTCCGGACGGCCCGACGCACGCCGGCAGCTTCGATCTAAGCTTCCTGCGCTGTATCCCGAACATGGTCGTCATGGCGCCGGCCGACGAGGATGAGTGCTACCAGATGCTGGCGACCGGCTATCGGCATCCCGGCCCCTGCGCGGTGCGTTACCCGCGCGGCACCGGCCCGGGGCGCGCCGCGCGCAAACCGGCGGCGGCCCTGCCGATCGGTCGCGCCGAACTGCGACGCAAGGGTCGGCGCGTATCCCTGCTCGCCTTCGGCAGCATGGTGCAACCCGCCCTGGAGGCTGGCGAGATCCTTGATGCCAGCGTGGTCAACATGCGCTTCGTCAAGCCCCTGGACGAGAACATGGTGATGCACCAGGCCACCACTCATGACCTGCTGGTAACCGTGGAGGAAAACGCGGTGTCGGGGGGCGCCGGCAGCGCCGTGAACGAATTCCTCGCAGCGCAGGGCCTTGTTTTGCCGGTGATCAACCTCGGGCTGCCAGACCTCTTCCAGGAGCACGGCAGCCATTCCGAATTACTGGCCGAGTGCGGACTGGACACCCCGGGCATACTGCATACCGTGAATGCCTGGCTGGCAAGCCATCCTTGCCAAATCCTGCCGCTTGGCGTAAATTCCTACTAATTTTGTCAACTATTCAGATGCGGTCACGTTATTTATTGAAGGTGTCCACGAGCTTCGCGGCGGCCCACAGTCTGCGCGACTACCCGGGCGATTGCAGCCGGCTGCACGGACACAACTGGAAGGTCGACGTCGAAGTCGAGGCCACTGCCCTCAACGGCGTGGGCATGGGCGTGGATTTCAAGGTCATCAAGCAGGCGGCACGGGACCTCGCCGCCACGCTCGATCACCGCAACCTGAATGACATACCACCGTTCGACCGGATCAATCCGACGGCGGAGAACATCGCGGCCTTTTTCCATCGTGGACTGTCCGAGATCCTGAACACCGACACCGTGCGCGTCGCCGCAGTGATGCTGTGGGAAACCGACAGCGCCGGGGTCCGCTACAGCGAGGTGAACGACCGATGAACCCGACCAGCACCACTGCCATCGCCGACGTTCAGGGCAGCCCGGACACCCGCGAACTTCCCATCAACAAGGTGGGCATCAAGCATATCCGCCACCCGGTGCGGGTGCGCGACCGCAGCGGCGGCGAGCAACATACCATCGCCACCTTCAACATGTACGTCGACCTGCCGCACAATTTCAAGGGCACGCACATGTCGCGCTTCGTCGAGCTGCTCAATTCCCACGAGCGCGAGATCACCGTCGCCTCCTTCAAGGACATCCTGGAGCAGATGCGCGATGCGCTGAATGCCGCCTCCGCGCACATGGAGATGCGATTCCCCTATTTCGTCACCAAGAAGGCCCCCGTGTCCGGCGTGCAGAGTCTGCTCGACTACGATGTGACACTGATTGGCGAGGCCACGGCCGACAAGGCCCAGATGACGGTGAAAGTGGTGGTGCCGGTGACCAGCCTGTGCCCCTGCTCCAAGGAAATTTCGCAATACGGCGCGCACAACCAGCGCTCCCATGTCACGGTCACCGCGCGCACCAAAGGCTTCGTCTGGATCGAGGATCTGATCGACATGGTCGAGCAGGAGGCCTCGTGCGAGATCTACGGCCTGCTCAAGCGGCCTGACGAGAAGTACGTCACCGAGCGCGCCTACGACAACCCGAAGTTCGTCGAGGACATGGTGCGCGACGTCGCCGCCCGCCTCAACGCCGACAAGCGCATCGAGGGCTACATCCTCGAGTCGGAGAATTTCGAATCGATCCACAACCACTCCGCCTATGCCCTGATCGAAAAGGGCATGCATCCCTGCCCGTGACATGCGGCCCGGCGGAGCGACGCGGGACCACGGCATGAAGCCGGTTCTCGTATTCCGCCACATCGCCTGCGAAGGCCCCGGCTACCTGGGCGAGTTCCTCAGCGCGCGTGGAATTCCCCTCCGCACGATCCACATCGACGCCGGGGAAACCGTACCCGAGCGCATCGACGGAATCAGCGGCCTGGTCTTCATGGGCGGCCCGATGAGCGTGAACGACCCGCTGCCCTGGGTCACGCGTGAGCTCGAGCTGATCCGCCAGGCGGTTGCCGAAGGCATTCCGGTGCTCGGCCATTGCCTCGGCGCGCAATTGATCGCCAAGGCGCTCGGCGCGGAAGTCGGCGCGAATACGGTCAAGGAAATCGGCTGGCACGAGATCACCTGCGTGGAAGCAAGCGGACACCACGGGATACTGAGCCGTCTGCCCGCGAGCTTCGAGGGCTACCACTGGCACGGCGAGACTTTCGCATTACCGCCGGGGGCTGCATTGCTGATGCGCAGCGCACACTGCCGTCATCAGGCCTTCATCAAGGACCGGGCGCTGGCACTGCAATTCCACGTCGAAGTGACGGGTGAGATGGTCAGGGAATGGTGCGCGGAGTATCACGCCGAACTTGCGCACTGCGCGGGCCAACCCTCGGTGCAGAGCGCCGCGCAGATGACGGAGCGACTGGAGGAGCGTGTCGCTGGCCTGCATCGCATCGCCGATTCGTTGTACGACTACTGGCTGAATATAAAATAGGGACGGACTTAAGTC
>JADLET010000199.1 GCA_020845975.1 Gammaproteobacteria bacterium
AGCAGGGCTCCCCGGGTAAGGCGATCGAGTTCGCCCTCCTCGAACAGGCGGATCACGCCGTATTCGCCGTCATAACCTGCCTGCCGGATCACGGTGCCGGCGCGCAGCCGGTTCACCGCTTCACCGAGCAGCGGATTGACCCGCGCGATGTCTTCGACAGGCGCGTCTTCCAGCACGGTGAAATCTGCGCCGAGCGCGGCGGTGGTACGATCGTAGGCTCGTACCACGCCTTGTGAAGCGACGCCGCTGCCGACGATTTCCGAGAGGATCTCGGGCAATGGCACGAGGTTCGTCACGGCGCCCGCCGTGGGCGGCGGAACCGGAGCGGCTTCCTTGCGGTCCGCCAGCATTTCCACCCGATGCGCTACGCCTACTGTCACGCGATTCCCGCAAACCGGGCAGCGTCCCTCGTGGGCGATGGTCTCGGACGGATCCAGCCGCACGCCGCAGTTACGGTGACCGTCCAGGTGATATTTCCCTTCTTCGGGGAAGAATTCGACAGTTCCTACATAGCCTCCGCCCGTTTCCAGCGCGTGGCGGATGGCGAAGAAACTGGGCTCGCTGGAAAAGCGCGTTGCTTCCCGGCCGAGCTTGCCTGGCGAATGTGCGTCGGAGTTGGAGATGAGGCGATAGCGGTCGAGGGAAGAGACGCGCCAGTTCATTGCCGGATCGGATGACAAGCCGGTTTCGACTGCGAACACGTGGTCGCACAGGTCGCCGTAACACTCGTGAATGGAGTCGAAACCGGATTGCGAACCGAGAGCCGCAAACCATGGAGTCCAGATGTGTGCGGGAACGAGGAAGGAGTCCGGCCCGGACTCCAGCGCCACCTCAAGCAGGTCGCGAGAATCGAGGCCGAGAATCGGCCGCCCGTCGGAAGCGATATTGCCGATCCGCGCGAGGCTGGCCGCGAGCCGATCCGCCGCAGCGAAATCAGGAACGTAGATCAGGTGATGGATCTTCCGAGTGCGGTCGGTCTTTTTGTAGATGGTCGAAATCTCCACCGACAGCATGAAACGCACCGGCGTGCGGCAGGAGGGTGGCAGGGTTTTCCAGAGCTCGGTCTGGATCTCGGGTCGCAGGCTGAATAGTCCGTCACCTGCCGGCTGTAGCTTGTCCTTCATTTCGGCGAGCCAGGCCGGGTGTACGCAATCTCCCGTCCCCACCACGGCGATGCCCTTGCGGGCAGCCCACCACGCCAGGTGTTCCAGGTCCAGGTCGCGGCTGGTGGCACGGGAATACTTGGAATGGATGTGCAGGTCGGCGTGAAATTCCATATGGAAGGGCCGATGATCTCGGATGTTGGGAAAGTCGAGCTTAGGGGAACGGCTGCCGCTCGTTCGTACCGAGCCAGTGCGTTCCATGCAGGAAGGTGTCACGTTCATCTGGCCGGGTCAGCGGAAAGCTGATGTCGTGGGTATGCCGCATCTGCTCCAGTTCCTGGCACGCACGTTCCGCGAGTTCGCCCGATTCCTTCGCGAGGCGGCGGTAACCCTCGACGACCGCGGCATCGAGCTCGACGGGCGCACGCATCTCCGAGCGTAGCCGCGCGCGCAGATTGTGCGAGCAGATCTCCACGATCAGCCCGGTCAGGTCATGGCTCAGTCCTTCCCGCAGCAGCCCGAGTTTGCGCTGTGTCGCGAAGTTCGTCTTCCGGAACGTCATGTTGTAGGGCGGCTGGAAATAGTTGATCTGGGCCGCTTCCGCCAGCGAGCTGCGCGCGTGCCGGCCGATCCTCGCCTCGCACAGCTGCTTCAGATGAAGCCCATCCTCTTTGATCCCGGCGGCGACCTCCAGATTCATATCGCCGCCCGTGCTCACAATCGTCCTGGGCTGATCGAACCGGTACAGCAGCAGCAGAACCTCGGTATCCGGGTGGTACGTGTGCATGTCTGCCAGGATGCGCCGCACGGCCACATGCGTGCCTCCCGTCGAAGCCATCATCGTCAGCGATTCGGGTGGCCCAGGTGATGCTCGAACGACAGGCGGAAGCGGAACGGCAACGTCACCCAGCCGTCACGGGCGACGCAGAGGAGGCCGGTGATCGTATCTTCGCTCAGGTCGATGGACTGGGGGTCGACCAGAATGCGCCGGCGACAGGTCACCAGATAACGGTTGCAGCCGACCAGTTGCACCCTCAACTGCCTGGAAGATTTGGGCTGGGCACAGCGCGCTGGGCAGCCCGGAAAAGAGATGTACGGCACCCTCGGCGGTGAATTCGCGTACTGGCATCAGGGTCAGTCTGCGGACGTGCGAAACTCCGTATGGGCTGAAAAGGCGCCTGCCGTCAGGTTGATGTCGGCGCCAGCGATGCGTCGCGCGGAGTGGGTCAAGATCTGATTACACCAGGACCGCAGCGCGCAAGCCCTCGACGCGCTGAAACGCAGGATCGCCCGTCAGTAACAGGTGCCGCGACCCCAGTTGCAGGCAACTCGCTGCCTGCAAGGCATCCGGCGTGCGCAGTCCGTGCCGTACGCGAATCGCGGCGGCCAGCTCCACGACATCGCGGTTCAGCTCGACCCAAACGAGATCTGGTTGGACGAAGAAAGCGTCGAACAGCGCCAGAACCGTAGCATCGTTGCGCTTCATCGGCCCTACGCGGCATTCCAGCCAGGACAGGCGGCTGACAGCAGCGCCGATGTCGGGATGGGCCTGGGTCAGTTCAGCCAGTTGGCCGCGCACCCGGCTCGCGAAGGGCTCGTTGCCCTCGATCAGATAGATGAGCGCGCTGGCATCGAAGAAGGCGATCACCACCCGCGCTCTTGCGCCAGGGTGGCATCGATCTGCGCCTTGTCGCGCGTACCGCCGGCCGGCTGCGACAGCAGCCACTGCAGCGCCGTCATGCCCGGGCGGGCCTGCGGTTGCCCGCCGATGAGGCGCTGATATTCCTCCTCGGACAGCACGACGGCGGCCGGCTTGTTACGTTTGACGATGCGGACCGGACCATGCCGCAGGCCCTCTTCGATGGCAGCCATGCCTCGGCGCTTGATCTCGGCGACGGTCACAGTGTTGTTCATGGTTCTTCTAGATTGATACTAAATCAGGAATAAAAGTATCGATTTAAGTACTGAATTGCAAGATGCTCGGTACCGTGCCCTGACGCCCAGGGCGCAGGCCTGCAGCACAGGGGTTATGGTGAACTGCGGGCCGATCAATGCGGCCCATATCCGAACGGCGTTGACGAAGAAGTCTTTTCCATCCATGGCTTATGGGCCAGTTCGATTTCGCGAGTCGGTGACCCG
>JADLET010000200.1 GCA_020845975.1 Gammaproteobacteria bacterium
AAGCGCGAAAAAATACGGCCTCGCCGCCACGGGTTTCGCCCGCACACCGCTCTGGCTCGATGCCGACCGGGATGGCAGGCTCGACCTCGTAGTCGCCAATACCCGGCTCGGAGGCGGCGCGGCTCCCTCGTGGATCTTCCATCAGAAAGATGATCACACCTTTGAGAAAGCGAACAAGATTTTTGGCTTTCGGGACGACCGCTGGTCGCGCCGTGACGAGTATATGGGCATGGCGCGCAACGCCCTGCGCCTAGAATTCGGAAGCATCAATCAGGTCAATATGCACAAGCACCTGGAATCGGCCCAGCTCGCTGACCTGCTGAACGAACAGGAAACCGCCCTGGTGCTGCTGTCGTCACCGACGCGGGTTTATTCGATCGATGATGTCCCGTTTACCGATGAGACTGCATCAATGGGCTTTCCCGCGCTCGATAATGTAAGCGATGCAGCGATCGCGGATTTCGACAATGACGGAAGACCCGACATCTATCTGACAGTCGGTCCATGGTTACTCCCGGATGTGATCCAGCCTGAGCCAAATTCGATCAAGGCGACCCTGACCAGTAACCAGGGTGATGCCCCCAGAACGATCAGATTCCATGACCCGGGACACCTGGATGTACGGATTTTCCCCTCGTTCATCAATCTCTCGACAGTCTATCTCGGCTCGCAAGGCGCCCACCCTGATGCGCGCGCATTTTCACTTTCCAGCGATGACCCTGCAGTTGCCGGGCCGCCATCCGCAGAAGTCCTCCGCAAAGGAGGCTTCTCGATCACCTTCGATCGCGAATCCGGCGACTGGGTCTTCAGCAATATCTCGAACGGACTGTTCGTCGACCTCATCATCAATTCATTCACGCCGATCACCGGGCTGAAGCGGGAGGGATTCGAGCCCTTTCGCGAGCACGGAGTCGATGCGCTGCTGATGCACAGGGAAGACGGATATACGCAACAGGAATTGGCCGGGGCGGCGGGCGCGGACACGGCCTGTCACTCCGTCGCTGCCGGTGATTTCGACAATGACATGGACACCGATTTGTATCTGGTGTGTTCCGGCGCGGTCGCGAACCTGCCGAACCGCTTGCTGGAAAATGACGGCAAGGGGAACTTCACGCTGGTCTCGGACGCGGGCGGTGCGACGGGAAGTCCGCTGGGCCGCGGCGATGTTGTCGCCGTGGCCGACTACGATCGTGACGGTTTCCTCGACCTGTTTGTCACCAACGGAATGGATCCGACCTCGCCCTTCGTGGCGGATGGACCGCACCAGCTCTTCCGAAATCTCGGCAATGGAAACCACTGGCTCGAGATCGATCTTGTGGGTGTGCGTTCCAACCGCGACGGTATCGGGGCCATCGTGAGCCTGACAGCCGGGGACGTGACCCGGAAACAGGTACAGACGGGCGGCATACACAGGATCGCTCAAAACTTCCAGCGCCTGCATTTCGGTCTGGGCGCTAATGCGCGGGCAGATGAGGTCACGATCCACTGGCCCAGCGGCTCCGTCCAGACCCTCCGCGATGTCCCGGCAGACCGCATCCTCCGGATCCGGGAAAATGCCAGCAACAGCCTCCCCTAAGACAAACGCCAAAATTCCGTCACTGATTAAAAAATACTTAATCAATATTTTCAATAAGATACCAGCTATTGCCCGATCTTGCCGCCTCGAACCCATTGAGAAACAAGGCGGTTTTCTCTATCATTTCGGCTTGTTCGTTCCCTAGCCTCTGCCTGTAAGGACACAGTGTGGCCGGAGATATTCGCAACTGGGCTAACTATGTTCAAAGAATCACCAGATGCCTGGAATCTGATCGGGCCGGGAAGAAAGTTTTTCCTCCTCTGTAGTACCCTGCTGGCATTTGCTTTTCCCCTTGACCTGCTAGCCGCATCGCTCACCGGCGCAACGGCTACGGCCCCGTCAACCGTGAACCTGACCGCCGAGGGAACGGCCGACTGGATTCACTGGGGCCGCACCAGCACGAGTTCGCCGGACCGCAAGGCCGGAGTCACGGCCCAGATCAGTGACTTCGCCGCCGCGGGCGGGGCCAATCCCTCGGTAACGACACAGACCGCCTCCGGCTACACCTGGACGGACGGGGCACCGGCGACGTCGATCTCCAACAGTCGCACCGGCCTGTGGGTGTTCGGCGTCGGCAAGGGATTCCAGTTCACCGTCCCGGCCGATGACAGCCACTTGCGGACGCTCAAGGTCTACCTCGGCGCCACCGCTGCCCAAGGCCAGCTAACCGCGACATTGAGCGATGCCAGCGCGCCGCCTTACTCCCTGACGATCAACCAGGTCAGTGGACGCAGCAGCCGGATCGTGACACTCGATTTCCAGGCCGCATCGCCCGATCAAACACTGACTGTCAGTTACATTGTTACCACTCTGTATCAGCCCAATTTCCAAAGCTGGATCACTCTTGAATCAGCAGCCCTCCAGGTCACTCCACTTAACCAGGCGCCGACGGTTAATCCCATCGGCAACCAGACAGTCACGGAAGGTCTATCATTCAGCCTCCCGATCAGCGCCACTGACAGTGACGGTCCAGCGCCCCTGACGTTGTCCCAGACCAACACCCTGCCCGGCAACCCCAACATCCTGACCGACAATGGCAACGGCTCCGGCACACTGAACTGGACCCCGCCTGTCGGCAGCGCCGCCGGCGGCCCCTATTCGGTTACCGTCACCGCCACCGATGGCGTTGGCGCGTTTTCCAGCCTGACATTCTCGGTAACAGTGCAACCTGCCGCGCCTCCGAATATCGTCGTCATCCTCACCGATGATCAGGGTTATGGCGACGTCGCCTACGCGAATCTCGCAACCGATCTCGAGACGCCAAATCTGGATGATCTTGCCGCGCATGGCATGCGTTTCAACAATTTCTACGCCAATAGCAGCGTCTGCTCGCCCACCCGGGCCGCACTGATGACGGGTCGTTATCCCGCGCTGGTCGGCGTAACAGGCACAGTGGCACGCGACCCGGTCACCAACATGGGGTACTTCTCCCCCACGGGCCCCACCCTGCCGGAGCTGCTCAAATCCGCCGGCTATACCACCGGCCTGATTGGCAAATGGCATCTGGGAGACCACCTGGGCGAAGATCCGCACAACCTGCCGACACGTCGTGGCTTTGACCACTTCCACGGTTTTATCGGGGCTGCGGGCGATTACTACACTCACGACGGATCCAACTATGGATGGCCGGGTGATAACCTGCTGATGCTCAATGATACGGTACTCGACCCGGCATCTCTGCAGGGCATCCATACGACCGACCTGATCACCCAGTGGGCGAAAGACTACATCCAGGAAAGAGCGGGCTCATCGCAGCCCTTCATGATGTACCTGGCCTTCAGCGCGCCTCACGACCCGGTGCAGCCGCTACAGGTCTATCTGGATCAGGTGCTGGCGCGTGAACCCGGGATCGATCCCGAGCGTGCGAAGCTGGTCGCATTGATCGAACACCTCGACAACAGCATCGGTCAGGTCGTACAGGAACTGAAAGACAACGGCGTCTATGACAACACTCTGATCATCTACACCTCCGATAATGGAGGGTACCTTCTGCACGATGCCAACAATGGTCCATATCGCGGCGGGAAACTCGATTTCTACGAGGGCGGCATCCGCGTACCCATGGCGGCGGTGTGGCCGGGCAGGATCGAGCCCGGCACTCAGAGCGCGGAAATCGCTTTGACGATGGATCTCTACTCAACGATTGCCGAGGCCGCGGGAGCCACCATCGAACACTCGATCGAAGGCCGGTCCATACTACCCACACTGCTCGGACAAAACCCGCAGTACCTGGCGCGCGACCTGTTCTTCGAGAATCGTTCAACTTTCACAGATACGCTGTGGAAGACGCATTATGCCGTGCGGCGGCAGGACTGGAAGCTGGTGCAGAACGCGCCTGGAGGCACCTTCGAGCTGTACGACCTCGCCAGCGACCCCTACGAGGCGCAAAATCTCGCCGCCTCCAATCCCGCCAAGGTGGCGGAGCTGACGGCAGCGCTTGATGGTTACAAGGCGCAGGAAGACTTGGTGCCGTGGCAACCCCCGCTGG
>JADLET010000201.1 GCA_020845975.1 Gammaproteobacteria bacterium
AGAGCCTTGAATGAATTGACTGCACTCAGCGACCAGGATTTCACCGAAATCGCCCGACCGCAGGCTCGGGCCAGGTGGGGTCGTTTCGTCGGGGAACAGCATCGTCCGGAGAAAATCCGCGTGGCTATTGCCCGTGCCCGCCACCATCGCGGCAAGGTCCGCATCTGCGCAATAGTGCTGGCGGAAGTGCGCGGCCCATTCCGACAGGATTGCCTCATCTTCTTCGGGACTGAACTCCCATATCTCGATTTCCCGATCACAGGCGCTCTGGCGTCGTTCACCTGTGTCTTTCATCCACGTAATATGCGCTGGGACAGCCAAAAAATAAGACCCCGTTTTAGTATTTAACGCTTCCTAACCAAGGCCATAACCCAGACTATAGCGGCTTGCCTATTCCTAACTACGCCAAACTCGGGAGCACATCAAACGACGATTGGTTAGCCACGGCTTAGTCTAGAGAATTTGGACGCTGGTCCCCTCGTTACCGAATTAAGGCACGTGCCCGGTTCTTAACCGTGAACGACTGGGGCAGTCCTCGACAGACAAGCATCGGCTCCGTTTGCTGAACTTCGAGTGAGTGACTGCTATCTGCGCATCGCTGCTGCCTTGGAGGCGGTGACGAACGGCAGCTGTCACGGATTTCGACGGACGCGCTGCCGCATACTCACAGTCCGCTACCCGCCCTCTGCAACCATGCACGTGGCGGCCCACCAGACGACGCACAGCCAATCCACTCAAGGCAGCACGGTGATCCTGCTGTTTTGAAAACTCGCCACCATCTCCCTCAGCGCGGCTGGCTCGATCACCTCGACCGAGTCGCCCCACTTGTAGAGATGCCAGGCCATTTCAACCAGTCCGCTGGCCTCGAAGGTAACAAGCAGACCGCCATCATCCTGCTCAACAAATTCCTGCTTCGGGTGGAATTCGAACTCACGCGCGATGGCCGCGGCGCCCGGGCTAAAGCGCCACGTGACGCGGGAAACCTCTGCGTCCGCGTGAAACGACCCGAAGGATTGGGCCGCATAGGCTTCGAGGTTGAAATCCTTGTCTTTCTCGAACCACTCATTGGTGATCTCGACGTGCCCGACCCGGTCTAAACGGAACCGGCGCAACGACGCGTCCTTTGCCGTGTCACGCGCGATCAGGTAATGGCGGGTCCCCAAGAGAATGCCATAGGGTTCGATTACGCGCCGGAGCGGCTCGGGATCCTGTGTGCCCTGGTACTGAATGACAAGCCGGAAGGGCCCTCTCAGCGCTGACGCGATGACCAGCATAGCGTCGTAGGAGGTTTTTACCTTGGGGCCCGGGCGACAGGCATAACCCTTTGCCTCGAGGATCGCCTCTGCATCCACCTCTGTCTTGCGCGCATGGGTGGAAGGCAGCGTCGCCATCAATCGGTCGCGCAAAGTGCGCAGTGCGCTGGCATCGACCGGCGCACCTTCACGCTCAGCCCGCCGGATACTCATCTCGAGCGCGACCAGTTCGCGATCATATATGCCCTGCATGCCCAGCATGCTTGTGTCCCGCAGCTTCCATCTTCGGCGCCGCTCGGTGTCGGTCTGATGCGATATACTCGGGAACACCTCCTTCAGGGCATAGATCATGCGCTGGGCAGTGCGCTCGTTCACGCCAAATTCCTCAGCGACCTCCTTCACGCTGATGCCCCGATGCCTTCCGGCTGACATGCCTGCCAGCTTCAACAAGTCCTGTGCCTTCTGAAACGACATGCTGCGCGCCTCCCCGACAGTTTTTGACGTAGCACCTGCGTTATAGAGTATTTGAGGGCGATTCGTCGTAATCATGCTGAACGATTGAAGAATTTGACAGGTGCCTGGAGCACCTTGGTCAAAGCACGCCTTCATCACTCGACTGCTTGGACGCCTCCTTCCTCACATCACCCCCTGACGGTGCACCATCATCCCATGGCGGCATGCCGCATCAGCTCAGAACGAGAAAAGGAGTCTACATGGCGTTACCACCAAGAGCATTTTTCACCCTTCACGAAACCGCCTCGCGTTGGGGCTGCACCATTGCTGACATTGGCGGCTGGGCCACCGAGGGCAAGCTGGACATCGTGACGGGCATTCCGATCGCGACCTGCGAAAACGAAAAGGTCTCTGGCAAGATCACGATCTCGCCGATGGACATGTTGCCCCTCTTTCGCCGTACAGGAACTGGACCGACGGTCATCAAGCTGCAGCGGATCAAGCCAGAGCATTCAGACGAGTGGTGTTACATCACCGAGCCTGCCGATGGCGTCGAAGTCTCAATCGCGGACCTGCTGATCAGCGGCCAAGACGTGCTGCGCTTCGAGGACGAGTACGATCTGCTGCGCCGCATTGGCGGCGGCACCGGCGCGCTCTCTCCCTATGATTGGGAAGGCATGTATGTCACTTTGCTAAAGCGCATCCACGAGCATGGCATCCCCGACACTCAGGCGGAACTGATCGGAGAACTGCAGGACTGGTTTGCCGATGTTGCCGAAAACGGCGACGTGCCGGATGAGAGCACCATCCGCCGCCGTCTGCGCCCCTTTTGGCGTGCCCTGCGCGACGAGAAGTAAGCGGCCCAGATATCTCAGGCGCGCTTGGCTTCCACCGCGGCATCCGCATCATGAACGATCTTTGGGCGCGGTCGGAACATACCAGCTACAGCATCGACGCCTGCACGCAGGGGCGAGTCCATCAGATGCGCGTAGCGCAGGGTGGTCTGGATCTGGCTGTGCCCAAGCAGTTTGCCGATCATTTCGAGCGAGGCGCCACCGCTGACCAGAAGCGACGCGAAGGTGTGGCGCAGGTCGTGGATGCGGACGTCGGGCAGATTTGCCTCTCGTTGCACATTGATCCAGAAGCGGCGGATTTCCTTGACGGGCTGGCCTGGCACATCGCCCGGGAACAGCCATGGGTTCTTCTTGCGCACGACCAGTGCCCGCTGGCGCACGATCGCGGCCACATCGGCCGAAATTGGAACCCTGTGGACCTTGCGCTGCTTGGTGGTAGCAGCTGGTTTCGACCAGATCCCGAGTTCGAGATTGAACTGCTCGAACCGTGCCTGACGCACTTCGCCGACGCGGGCGCCGGTCAGCATGCAAATCCGAATAATGCTGGCGGCGCGCTGATCCTCGGCCGCATCCAGAACCTCGGCCAGCCGCGCGATTTCCTCATGTGACAGGAAGCGCTCCCGCGCCGTCTCGATACGTTTTTTGAACCCTGACGCCGGATTGTCGGCGCGCCAGCCCCACTGGACGGCAAGGTTGAACATCTTGCGCAGCGTTTCTCCGACGCGATTGGCCCGGATCGGGGTGGGCTTCTTGCCTTGCAGCTTGCGCGCACGGTTATTGGGCTTCGCCTTCGATGGGCGCGCTCGCCCTTGGGCGATGATGTTCAGAAGTTTCACGACGTCTTGCGGGGTGATTTCCGTCACCAGCTTGTTGGCCCAATGCGGTGCCACCAGCTTGGTCAGGAATGATTTCTGATCGGACGCACTCAAGGGCGCCAATGTCGATGCATGCTCGGCCAGATAGCGTTCGATCATGTCCTTGAACCGAGGCGCCTCGCGCAGCGCGCCACGTTCACCCAGAGGATCGCTGCCCTCGTCAATGACGCGGCGCAACTCGCGTGCCCGTTCACGGGCTGCCGTCACGCTCCATTCCGGCCAGCGTCCGATCACCATGCGGCGCTGCCGCCCTGCGAAGCGATAGTCCAAAACGAAGGACCTCTCGCCCGACCGCATAACGCGGATGGACAGCCCGCGGATTTCCGTGTCGAAGACCTGAAAGTCACGATCCTCTTCCGGGATCTGCTCACGCACAATTTTATCATTCAATCGCAATCGGTTGACCATGTTATCGCCTCCTTTTGCGCATGACACAGGCGTAGATACGCAGGCTTATCAAGCGAAGCATAAGCACCAGACCGGCGCATAGGCGGTGACCGGCATTGATGTGCCAAAAGGCTGCCGGTCATTGAAATTACAGCAAAAATCCCGGGCAACCGCAGCCCGCGCCCTGAGAATCTGTGGCAGAATCCGCGGCACGAGCGTCGTGGGGACAGTGCCAGAGACGATCTGAGCGATGGGATCTGCTCTCAGCGACCGCCAAATCTGTAAATTTCGTTTTAAATCAATGACCGGCAAGGGTCCGAACCCCTTGCCGGTTGGTTCAATCCACGCGATTGCGAGTCAATGTCAGGGAAACACTGCGAAATCTTGTAAATCGGCTGCGTGACACGCCCTCAAACGCCATCTCACGGTGCCCACGTGCCTTCCGGGCCATTGCTTACGATTGATGTCACCCCCCACGTCTTTGAAAAAGTCCAACGATATCAGTGACCGGCAAGCTTTTGGAGCATCACCGCCGGTCACTGCCTTCCCGCCACCCCTCCGTCTCTGCGCTTCTGAAGACCTGAACTCCGCCCGTGTCGGGCGATAACCAGGAGAGACCGGATGACAGAACTTGGCACCTCCCCCCGATCTGGGACGACCCGCCTGATGTGCGGCTGGATTAGCCGACTCGACCTCGCCCTTGAGCTCGAGGTCACCGTTGAAACCCTGCATCGTTGGGAAAAGCTGCGCTTTGGGCCGCCCTGTGTGCGCGCTGGGCGAAAGATCTACTATCGCCGCGATGCTGTGCAGGACTGGCTGATGCAGCAAGAAGCACCTGCCCCCCGTCGCATGGGAGCACGGCGATGAGCATCCCCCTGCCCTTCCGCAAGCACGCAAGGCGCGATCAGGTCCGTCAGGACTGGATTGACGAAAGACGGCGCGAGGCGCGCATTGTCGTCGCCGATGTGGTGAACCATTCGGATTATTTGATCCGGCTCGCCTGCAATGTTCTGGTCCAGCATGGCGAGACCCAGGCAGAGCGCGAGGACGCGCGGATCCTGTTGGTGGTTATTGATGCCAAATCGCCTGGGCGTAGCGGTCGCACGCGATTAGAGCCGGAGGGTCGGTCATGAATCGCCGCGGCACACCCGAAGCGGATCTGCAACGCGCTGTGGTCACAGCCCTGCGCTTTGCATTGCCCCGTACGGCCATCATTCATCATTGCGCCAATGAAGTGACTGAGCCTGGGCCTCGTGGAGCCAAGCGCCAAGCTATCCTCGTTGGCATGGGCCTCCATCCCGGCTTTGCCGATTTGATGGTGCTCTGCGAAGGGCGCGTGCTCTTTTTGGAGCTGAAATCCCTCAAGGGCAGGCTCAGACCTGCGCAGGAGGCGTTTCGCGATGCCGTCTTGGCGCAGGGTTTTGGCTGGGCGCTGGTGCGGTCCCTGGACGATGCGCTGGGCGCGCTCGCCGATCATGGCTTCACCAGCCGTGTTTCGCGACCAGACACGTCACAGGACAACGGCTCCAGCCCATCGCGGAGGTCCGCTCCATGAGCCATGCCGCCACCAACTGGGCAATCAAACAGCGGGGGTTGAAACCCGCAACGAAGATCGTGCTCTGGCATCTGTGTGACCGCTACAACCCGGACTATGGCTGTTTCCCCTCGCAAGACCGGCTGGCAGAGGATTGCGAGATCAGCCGATCGACCCTTAATGCGCACATCGGCCAGCTTGAAGCGGCAGGGCTCTTGCGCCGTGTCCCGCGCCTGCATCCCGTCACCAAGCGCCAGATGCCCACCCGCTATATTCTGGGGTTCGAGCCTGGCTTCACACAGGATGATGCTGAGCCGTGTCCGGAAACCGGACACGGTGCGACAGACATCGAAGAAAGCTGTTTGGATACAGAAACTTCTGAGGTTGAAAGCCTGGTGGCAGCAAAGCCGTGTCCGAAATCCGGACACGGGTGCGAGGCGCGAGCCGTGTCCGATTTTGACCGCGACCCGTGTCCGGAAAATGACCCGAGCCGTGTCCGGAATCCGGACACTAACCTTGTAAGAGAACCTTTAAGTAAACCAGTAAAGGAGGAGGAGGACGCGCAGGCGCGCGACGGAATCAGCGAGAAATTCTTCGAAGAGTTGCTGGCCGTGCTGGGTTTTGACCCCGACAGCGCCCTGCCCGGCTGGTGGCAAGGCTGGCCACCACGCAAACATGTTCAGCGCTGGTGCGACGAACTCAGGCTCACCAAGGCGGAAGTGCTCGAAGCCGCGAAAGCATCAAGACAGGAACACCCTGAACCGCCCGATGGGCCCAAGGCGCTAGACCGCGCCATGAGGCGCGCCGCCCAGCGCAAGGTGGGTGATGCGGCAAGAAAGCGGCGAACGCCAAAGCAAGGCCCTGCGCCTGAGGCAAAGCCGATCATCGATTTGCCGGCCTTTTACGCGGAGATCGTCAACTCCGATCGCTACCTGCCCGTCAGTGCAATTTCGAACACGATGCGCGACACGATGCTAGCCCGTGGACTGGCAACGGCTGAGCGCCTCCGTGAGCGGGGGATCCGATGAACCACGACCGTAAACTGCACGCTAACGACGGCAGGACCGGGCGCCCACGTCGTACCATGTCTGTCCAGCAGGCTTTGGAATGGGCCTTCCGCGTTGAACATGCCCAGCTTGAACTGCCCATGCCCCCCGATCCCGAGCGTGTGCACGGTTTTGGCTTCGGGCTCGAATACGTGCTGCTGCAACGGGCCATCCTCGGATGCAAAGTGGACGGCGGCCAGCACAAGATCGGTGGCTACACCCACGAGGACGCAGAGGTCATCGCTGCCACAGTGGCAGGCTTGCCCGACAGCTTTGGCGGCAAGCGCATGGCGATCCGCGTCGCCGAACTCGCCCGCGCTGGGCTGACACCGGACTGGATGCCGGGCGCTGTACCTCGCTGCGTTCCCGTCGACATAAAGCGCAACCGGCATGGCGATCGCGCTGTCAGCGTGGTTGTCGGCACCGAGCGGGTTTTGATCAAA
>JADLET010000202.1 GCA_020845975.1 Gammaproteobacteria bacterium
CCTGCAAAAGAAATTCCACGCCACAGCGGAAAATCCGCTGCGGGCGATCAAGGAAAACCGGATGGTTATCGAAGCCGCGGCAAGGAAAGTGATCGAGAAAGGCGGCTACGAGGAAGACGGGTCGATCATAATCCATGCGGCCGACCTCTAGATTGATCGGCCCCTGAAGCGGGAATGGGGTGTGGCGTAGCAGGCCCGCGAATTCCCGCTCTTCGGAAACCGGACCGGAACAGCCTTACTTCTTCTTCGCCTTCTTCGCGGCCTTCTTCTCTTTCGGCGTCATGGCCGGTTTCTTCTTGGTTTCCTTGTTATTCTGCTGGCCTTTTGCCATGGCGTCCTCGCGCATCGATTCAGGGAAGTACTGATTAATTTCATATCGTCATTCCAAAAGCGGGAATCCAGAGACCCACTGAATTGAAACCTCTGGATTTCCGGGTCTACGCTTCGCTTCGCCCGGAATAACGAATTAATCAGAGGATCTTGGTTAATTCGATCTGACTATTGGCGCATCATGCACCTATCCGCCCGCACGATCAATAGCCGCCGTGGTGATCCTCGTCCGGCACTGCTCACCGGCACGTTCAACGCGAACAGCTTTTAGCGCAGCTCATTGCGGGGCCGCGGCATGCCCCGGCGATATCGAAGATCATATCGCCCGGGTTCTCATTTCAGCCACGATCTGATCGATGCTCGACACGGACAGACCTGCCGCCTGGACCCTGCGTCTTCCGGGTGCCTCTCACCGCGAGCTAATGTTGAAACAGGTTCTACGCACGCCGGGCGATGTGCCCCATCTTTCCGCTCTGATAATCGGCAATGGCCTGTTGAATCTCCTGCTGGGTGTTCATGACGAAGGGACCGTGGCCGACCACAGGCTCGTCGATCGGTGCGCCGGCCAGCAGCAGCAGCGTCGTATCTTCGTCCGCCTCGATGGCGACCCGGCTGCCCTCGCGCTGCAGCACGGCGATGTGCGCGTCCGACACCGACTCCCCGCTGCCGAGCCGGATGCGGCCGCGCAGCACGAACAGACCGGCGGTGTGGCCCTCCGGCAGATCGAACTCTGCGCGTGCGCCGGCCGTGATGCGCATGTCCCACAGGTTGATCGGCGTGAAGGTACGCGCCGGTCCCGCCGCGCCGTTGAAGCTGCCGGCGATCACACGCACCGAACCGGCGCCGTCGGCCAGATCGACGCGCGGGATGTCCGCGCTCGTAATCGGCTGGTAACCGGGCTCGTCCATCTTGTGCCGCGCCGGCAGATTCACCCACAGTTGAATCACCTCGAACAGACCTCCCTCGCGCGCGAATTCCGGGGCGTGGAACTCCTCGTGCACGATGCCACCGGCCGCCGTCATCCACTGCACGTCTCCGGGGCCGATGATGCCGCCGGCACCGGTCGAGTCACGATGCTCCACCTCGCCCGAATAGACGATGGTCACGGTCTCGAAACCGCGGTGCGGATGCTCGCCGACACCGCGCCGCGCCGTCGTCGGCGCGAAAGTCGCCGGCCCCGCGTAATCCAGCAGCAGGAATGGCGACAGCTCGGCGGCGCGCTCGTGGTACGAGAAGATACTGCGCACCGGAAACCCGTCGCCGACCCAGTGGCCGGTGTCCTGGCTCTGGATGAATGCAAGTTTTTTCATGGCCAACTCCTCTGATCCGAAGCCGGCGGCAGTTAGTTGCGGCCGTCGTCGTATATGCAAGTTCGTAATGGGTGATGGGTTGGGTTGGGTTATGGGTTATGGGTGATGGGTGATGGGTTGGGTTTAATGTTTTAATCACTCTTCACCCATAACCCATCACCATTCGCTTCCCCCATCACCCTTCACCCATTACCTGTCCTTAGTCCTCAGTCCTCAGTCCCGCGCCTTAATCACGCCGCCAGCGTCAGCAGCACCCGCACCTGGGCGAGCGCGGCGGCGATCGCCTGCGCACGCCGTTCGGCGCCCATATTCACCCCTTCGGCGCGGATGACGGTCACGTCGATGATGCCCGTCAGACCGAGCGCCGTCTTCAGATACGATTCCTGGTGATCCATCGCCTGTGCCTGCCCTTCCGAATAGACACCGCCGCGCGCGGACACGATCACGAGCTGCTTGCCGCCGGTCAGCCCCACGGGACCGTTTTCCGTATATCTGAAGCTGCGTCCTGCGACCAGCACGTGATCCACCCAGGCCTTGAGCTGCGTGGGAATGGAAAAATTGTACATGGGCGCACCGAGAATGATCGCATCCGCGGCGAGAAATTCCGCCAGCAGGGTTTCACCCAATACCGCTTCCGCCTGTTGCGCCGGACTGAGCTGTTCCGGCGCCGCCTGGCGCGCAGCCAGCAGATCGGCGGACAGGTGACCGGGCGGGTTCACGGCGAGATCGCGATAAATGACCTCCAGTCCCGGATTCCACCGCCGCCATTGCTCCACCACATCGCGCCCGATCTGACGCGTGACCGACGCTTCCCCCAGGATGCTCGAATCGATATGTAACAGCTTCATCTGCTCATCCCCAGTCTGGCGCGGGAGGCGGACCCTCCGCCCTTTACAAGCCGCCCAGCCGAGGATTAATGTTAATTTCATTGGTAATTGATGATTAGATAGCCATCATGACATTAACCTTCATGCATAAGGCAACAATATGGGCGCTACTCACCGGTCCGGTCCACAAGACCTGAACGACTTGTACCTGTTCTCCCTGGTGGTCGAACAGGGCAGCTTCACCGCGGCGAGCCGTGTGGCGGGGCTGACCACCTCACGGGTCAGCCGGCGCATTGCCGACCTGGAAGAACGTCTCGGCGTGCGCCTGTTGCACCGCACCACACGCAAGCTGGCGCTGACGCCGATCGGCGAACAGTATTACCAGCACTGCCGCGCGATAGTCAGCGAGGCGGAGGCCGCCGCGGAAGTGGTGGAACACGCGCAGGCCGTCCCGCGCGGGCGCGTTCGAGTCACCTGCCCCGCGCTGACGGCGCAATCCGAGCTCGGCCCGATCATCACGGAATTCATGCAACGTTATCCCGAGGTACAGCTCTCGCTCCTCGCCACCGACCGCATGGTGAATCTGATCGACGAAGGATTCGATGTGGCGATACGCTTCCATATCCAGCCGCTGGAAGATTCGAGCCTCGTCGCGCGAACCCTTGGCCAGAGCCGCACCTGTCTGGTCGCGCAACCGGCCTTTCTCGATAGAAATGGACGCCCGGAACAACCGGGAGATCTGGCACAACTCGCCAGCGTGGGAAAAACCCGTCACGACGCGGGATATGCCTGGACTCTCACAAACGCGGCTGGCAAGACCATCACCGTGCCGCATCGGCCGCGACTCGATTCGACGGACTGGCTGGTGCTCAGGCAGGCCGTCCTGGACGGACTCGGGGTCGGCGCCATTCCGGATGAACTCTGCCAGCAGGACATTGAGGCCGGGCGACTGGAGATCGTGCTGCCGGACTGGCATCTGCCTGGCGACAGCCTCCACATCGTCTACATCTCCCGGCGCGGACTCATCCCCGCCGTGCGTACATTCATCGACCACGCAGCGGAACACCTGACGGAACTCTGCGACCAATGAACCCGGATCTTCATTGTGGAGATACCGCCCGAAGAAAACACAAACAGGCCACGACGCGACGAGGCATGAGCGAGAACCTGAATCGGATGCGGACCTTGCCGCGGCCGTAGAGACACCCGCCATGGATCCTGTCCGCACATCAGCACGGCGCGCACCGGGTTCGCAAGCGCGGCACGAACATTCAGGAATCAAATTGACCTCGCGCCCACCCGGCGTGAAGATAGACTTCCCTGTAACCCCATCCGGGATTGCCTGCCAATACAGAGGAGAATCACATGACCATAATCACAGGCATCGCCGGCAGCCTGCGTACCGGTTCATACAATGCCGCATTGCTGCGCACCGCCGCCGCCCACATGCCGGAGGATTCCAGCCTAGACATCGCAAGCATCAAGGGAATTCCTCTCTATGACGGAGATATCGAGGCGAATGAAGGCATTCCCGCAGTGGTCACCGCGCTCAAGGAACGCATCGTGGCGGGCGACGGACTATTGCTGGCAACACCCGAATACAACCATTCCATCCCCGGGGTATTCAAGAATGCGATCGACTGGCTTTCCAGGCCCTCATCAGACATCGCCAGGGTATTCGGCGGGCGTCCGGTTGCGATCATAGGGGCTTCCCCGGGTGGCTTCGGGACTATTCTCTCCCAGAACGCCTGGCTTCCCGTGATACGCACCCTGGGCATGCGGCCCTGGTTCGGCGCGCGCCTGCTGGTTTCGCATGCCGGCAACGTGTTCAACGACACGGGAGACATGATCGATGACAAAACCGCAGGGCAATTGAGGAAGTTCATGCAGGAATTCATCGCATTCGCCCGCTCATGACCCATCCCGCGCCATGTCGCGGAACATGAATGACGGATACAGCGACAAGATTGGAAATCGAACGCTCATATGCGAGGATATCAGGCCTGCAATCCGACATTTCGCGGCCAGATACCGGACGCATCCGCATAACCTCACCAGGAGCATGAATGATGAAATCCACTATCGCGATCGCCCTGCTCGTTTTCGGATCCCTGCTCGGAACTCAAGCCTGGGGAGTCACACCCGCGCCTGCCGGGGCGGAGGTTTACATCATCACGCCTGAGGACGGAGCAACGGTAACCAGCCCTGTCACCGTGCGTTTCGGGGCCCGCGACGTTGGTGTCGCGCCCGCCGGCGTGGCCAGGGAGAGCACGGGGCATCATCACCTGATCATCGACTCGGATCTGCCGCCGCTCGATCAGCAGATCCCCAAGGATGATCGCCATATTCACTTCGGCGGCGGCCAGACCGAGACAAAGCTGGAACTCAAACCCGGCAAGCACACGCTCCAGCTCCTGATGGGAGATGACGCCCATCTGCCGCACAACCCGCCCCTGCTATCCAAAAAGATCACGATCACGGTGCGGTGACCCGTAAACCATGACCCACACGACAACCCCTGTGACCTCCATGTCGCCGCAGACCATGCTTGAAAACGCTCTTGCACTCATCGATGCCGCCAACGCCGAGGACCCGAACCGGGAGACCGCGGAGGGAAGCGACTGGCCCAAGGAGTTACTCTATTCCCATCGCATGTCCGACATGCTTCAGCGCTTCGCCCCCGAGGCGGATGACGCGATGAAGCTGGCGGCGCGCGCGCAACACATCCGGCGCTGGACCTCGCCGCGCGACGCCTATCCGATGGATCGCGAGGGCTATCTGCAATGGCGCAAGGACCTCTACCACTTCCACGCCGATACCGCGGCCGGGCTGCTGGCGCAGGCCGGTTACGAGGCCGACATCATCGAGCGCGTCCGGAAATCCGTCGGAAAACGGGCGCTCAAAAAGAATCCCGACACGCAACTTCTGGAAGACGTGATCGCGCTGGTCTTCATCGAGCACTACATGCTCGACTTCGCCGCCAAACATCCCGAGTATGACGAGGAAAAATGGCGCGGCATCATCCGCAAGACCTGGGAGAAGATGTCCGGGCAGGCGCGCGATTTCGCACTGTCGGGCGCGATACGATTGCCCGCGCCGCTCGTGCCGCTGATCCAGAGCGCCATTGCCTAGCGTTCCCGGAAGCCCTCAGACCGAAACACGGGAGACACGACATGCTGAACTGGGATGATGTGATCCGATTCGCCAGCCAGGGCAACCCCGAGCCGGAACGGCGCGTGGAAAAATCCGACGCCGAGTGGCGCGCGCAACTCAGCCCGGAGGAATATCGCGTCACGCGCGAGAAAGGCACTGAACGCGCCTTCAGCTCGGAGATGTGCGAACTGTTCGAACCGGGGCGCTACGCCTGCGTCTGCTGCGACGCCTTGCTGTTCGATGCGCGAGAGAAGTTCGAATCCGGCACCGGCTGGCCGTCCTTCACTCAACCCATCCGGGAAAATGCCATCGCCTATCACAACGACGGCTCGTACGGCATGCGGCGCATCGAGACCACCTGCAACACCTGCGGCGCCCATCTCGGCCACGTCTTCCCGGATGGCCCGGCGCCCGGCGGCCTGCGCTACTGCATGAATGCGCTGGCGCTCAGAAAACTGAAGGATTGAAACCGCCGGGGCGACGCCCCGGCACGCACGGACTAATCGGCCAGTCCCACGAAGACGCGCTGCACGTCGTCGTCGGAATCGATGGCCTCGAGAAAGGCCTCGACCTCGGCACGCTCCGTCTCACCCAGCGTCACCGGATTCTTCGGCCGGTAACCCAGATGAGCGGACTGCACCGTGAAACCCTGCGCGGGCAGCGCGCGCGACACCGCGTCCATGTCGGTGGGTTCGGTATAGAACAGCGTCGCGCCGTCTTCTCCCGGTTCCAGATCCTGTGCCCCCGCCTCGATGGCGGCGACCTCCGGGTCGGCATCCGCAACATCCGGCGTCGCCTCAACCATCCCGAGGTAATCGAACTCCCAGGACTCCGAGCCGGTCGAACCGAGCTGGCCCTTGCGGAACAGAACACGGATATTGGAGACGGTGCGATTGACGTTGTCGGTGAGGCACTCGACGATCACCGGCACCCGGTGCGGGGCGAAGCCTTCATAGGTGAGCTTCTCGAAGTTCACGCCTTCATCGAGCAGGCCTGCGCCCTTCTTGATGACGCGCTCCAGCGTGTCCTTCGGCATCGACGCCTTCCTGGCCTGATCGACGGCGAGGCGCAGGCGCGGATTCATGTCCGGGTCCGCACCCGAACGCGCCGCCACCATGATCTCGCGCGCGAGCCGGGTGAAGATACGTCCCTTCGCATTCGCCGCGGCTTCTCTTCCCTTTGCTTTCCACTGTGCGCCCATATTCGTTCCCTGCAATGTTCGCGCGCATCGGCGCGCCCGATTGATCAATTTCCGACCCCACAACCCGTCACGCGCGCCATGGAGGCCAGATCAGTGGCGGATATATTATATTAAAACATGGAGTTATGGCAACGTTATCATAGACAGGCACAAGCTGGTCCGTACTGGAATACGAAGATCAAACCGTCCGCGCCAACACCCGTGCCCTGGATTGCTCTATCACGCCGCTGTTTTTAACGGCCAAGTAAACAGACGCGATGCCGGACGCAACAGTCCAGGCAGCAGTGTTTCAACACAGCGAATCCCACCCCCCCCCGCCCCAGGGCATAGCCACC
>JADLET010000203.1 GCA_020845975.1 Gammaproteobacteria bacterium
AGGGCCACCCCTGGCCCGAGCGTAGCCGTCAGCCATGTAGGCCGCAGCAATTTCCCCGTGGGTAATGATCCGCCGGATCTCCGTGTCTTCCATTGCAGCCAGCGCGCTCATGCCCATCGTGGGCACCAGAAAGACGTGCGTCACCCCATAGCCGCGCATGAATTCGGCGAAATAGCGTGCTCCAGTCATCCGCGGCATGAACGGCACCTAATCGAGCTTGATGTTGAGTTGCCTGGCAATCTTGCCATAGCGCTCCGAGTCCGAACGAATCCTGGCACCAAGCTCCTCGGGAGTCGATCCAACCGGCTCGGCACCGACGCCTGCGAATCGTTCGCGCACGTCGGCCAGTTTCAGGGCACGGTTCGTGTCGGCACTGATCTTCGCGATGATGTCCTTCGCGGTACCGGCGGGCGCGACCATGGCCACCCAATTGGATGCTTCAAACCCCGGAACGCCGGATTCGACAACCGTGGGCCACTCCGGCCCCAGCGGAATGCGTTTTGCCATGGTAACGGCGATTGCCTTCACCCTCCCTCCCTTGATGAAAGTGATGGCCGATGATGCGGCGACCACGCCCACGGGGACTTCACCGGAGGCGATGGCGGCCCCTGCCGGTCCGCCTCCCTTATAGGGCACGTGCAGCATTTTCACATGCGTCTCGAAGGCAAAGCGTTCACCGGTCAGATGATTGAGCGTGCCATTTCCCGGGGAGGCAAACGCCAGTCCGCCTGGCTGCGACTTGGCATAGGCGATCATCTCGCCAACAGTGTTGAACGGCGCGCTGATATGCGCCGCAAACATCAGCGGCGTGTCGCTGAGCAGAGTGATCGGGGCAAAGTCCTTTATGGGATCCAGCGGAAACTTTGCATACAGGTGCTGCGTGATGGCGAATTCGCTCACGGTCGCCGCAAGCAGGGTGTAGCCGTCGGCAGGCGCCTTGGCGACCGCCTGTGTACCCACCACTCCGCCACCGCCAGGTCGATTTTCGATCACCACCTGCTGTTTCCAGATCTCCGAGAGCTTGTTGCCCACGATGCGTGCCGCGATATCGCTCACGCCGCCCGGCGCATAGGGCACGATCACCTTCACCGGACGAGCCGGGTAATCCTCGGCTCTCGCGCCGATAACAGCGAACACTGAAAGCAACAGAGAAATGATCCAGCGCATGAGCAGTCCCTCTCACAGTCCGTTTCGAAATTAGGGGATACATCCCCTCATTCTCTTTCAAAATCACCGTCGCAAAATCCATCATTGCAACGGATTCTCAAGCCGACGAAATTGTGCGGCGAGCCTACAGGGTGGCCGCGCCCGTTGCAACCCGTGCCGCAGCCGGCCACAGAGAGGTCAGGCGCAGCGGATCATCGGCCAGAGGTGCGCAATCGCGTCCACGATCGTGTCCCGGCGCAGCAGCCTCAGTCAGATTAATGGGATGGTCGCCCCCTTCTTAGACGGCATCGATGTGCCAAAGTGGTGACGGTTCATGACCACTTAAACGAAAGGAGCGACCGGGATGAAGCTTACGACGATTGGGATCGATCTGGCAAAGAACGTGTTTCAGCTGCACGGAGCAGACGCCACTGGGCGAGCGGTGCTCAAGAAGCAACTCAAGCGCGCTCAGGTGCTGCCCTTTTTCGCCAACCTGGCTTGCTGCAGGATCGGCATGGAAGCCTGTGGCAGCGCGCATTACTGGGCCAGAAAGCTGCGAGCGCTGGGCCACCAGGTGCAACTGATCCCACCGCAGTACGTCAAGCCCTTCGTCAAGCGCAACAAGAACGATGCGGCCGATGCCGAGGCGATCTACGAAGCAATCTTGCGGCCCAACATGGCGGCGGTGCCGATCAAGACTGCCAGTCAGCAGGCGATTCTGAGCGTGCATCGGGCGCGCCAGGGGTTTGTCAAGGCGCGCACCGCGCAGGCCAACCAGATTCGCGGCTTGCTGGCAGAGTATGGCATCGTCATCGGGCGCGGAATGGTGCACCTCGGCCAGCCGGTTGCGCAGATTCTCCAGGATGGTGAGAACGATCTGCCGGGCAGCTTCCGGCTACTGATCCAGCGCCTGGTCGATCACCTCGAGCAGCTCGATCGTCAAGTGAGGGAGCTGGAACTGGAGATCGCGCGCTGGCACAAGGACAACGAGGCGAGCCTGAGGTTGGCGCGGATTCCGGGCATCGGCCCGATGACGGCGAGCGCGCTGGTGGCCTCGGTCGGGGAGGCGAACAACTTCAGGAACGCTCGCCAACTGGCTGCGTGGCTGGGCCTGGTGCCCCGGCAGCATTCCAGCGGAGGCAAGTCAATCCTGCTCGGTATCAGCAAGCGCGGCGACAGCTATTTGCGCACCTTATTGATCCACGGTGCGCGCTCCGTGGTGCGTATGGCCGAGCGCAGGCAGGTCTCTGACTCCTGGCTCAATAGGCTGCTGGTGCGGCGCCACAAGAACGTGGTGGCGGTGGCACTGGCGAACAAGAACGCGCGAACCGCGTGGGCGCTGCTGGCACACGGCCGGGACTACCAACCCGATTACGCCACGCCGGCATGAACACCGGTTACCGAGCGCGCCTAGGCCAAGAAAGGACTGGTGCCGAGCGCCGATAACCGTGCGCAACGAGCAACGACAACCAACTTCAAGAGGAGACCTCCAGCGATTGCACAGGCAATCATGACGTGATGGCGAGATAGGTCAGACCGTGGCCGGGCAAACCTGACGAGAGCTCCGCACCTCGAGTGCGCCAGATTGATAAGGACTCGGCCAGCGTATTCCATCAGGGACAGGGGCCTGCGGCCTCGATCAAAGTCCGGATCTATGGCTGCAATCTCCACCTCGCTCACCATCATCGATTGAGGGCTTGGCAAACCGGGGCGACCATCTATGATGCTCTCGGCTGCTGCCCCACCCGCTTGGCGCGGACGCGCACCATGGCCGCTCGCCGCCGGCGCTATCGCGCTTGGGGACGAACAAACCACCGGCCGAAAGCCGCGCTGCTCGTAGCGCATGATTCCCAATCAGATGCCGCGCCGAGACAGCCCTAATTGACCACCAGCCCTCTTCCGATCGCGTAGGCCGTCAGCCCGGCGACCTTCTGCACGCCCAGCTTGTGCATCAGCTTGGCTCTGTGCTTTTCCACGGTCTTCACGCTCAGGAACAGGAAATCGGCGATCTCCTTGTTGGCGCGACCCTCAGCCACCAGCTTCAGCACCTGGCGCTCGCGATGGGTCAGGCTGTCCCAGCCCCCGCTTTCCATGCGAGTCTCGCCCGGCAGCAGACCGGCCATGCGCTCCGAGATGGCTCGGCTCACGTAGGTCTTCCCGGAAGCAACGCTGCGTATGGCGCTGTACAGCTCGGCGTAGGTCGCCTCCTTGAGGACATAGCCATCGGCCCCGG
>JADLET010000204.1 GCA_020845975.1 Gammaproteobacteria bacterium
GGGAAGGTTGGTCGCCGCGATGACGATCACGCCTTCATTGCCTTCGAAGCCGTCCATCTCGACCAGCAGCTGGTTGAGCGTCTGCTCGCGCTCGTCATGTCCGCCGCCGAGACCGGCGCCGCGATGGCGGCCGACTGCGTCGATTTCATCGATGAAGATGATGCATGGGGCGTGCTTCTTCGCCTGCTCGAACATGTCGCGCACGCGCGCGGCGCCGACGCCGACGAACATCTCGACGAAGTCGGAACCGGAAATGGTGAAAAACGGCACCTTGGCCTCGCCGGCGATCGCCCTGGCGAGCAGGGTCTTACCGGTACCCGGCGAACCGACCATCAGTACGCCGCGGGGGATCTTGCCACCGAGTTTCTGGAATTTGCTGGGGTCGCGCAGGAACTCGACCAGCTCAACCACCTCTTCCTTGGCCTCTTCGACGCCGGCGACGTCGGCGAAGGTCACCTTGACCTGGTCCTCGCCGAGCATGCGCGCGCGACTGCGGCCGAAGGACATGGCGCCGCGCCCGCCTCCGCCACCCTGCATCTGGCGCATGAAGAAGACCCACACCCCGATCAGCAGCAGCATGGGGAACCATGAGATGAAGATCTGCATCAGCACGCTCTGCTGCTCACGCGGCCGCGCCTGGATCAGCACCTTGTTGTCGAGCAGGTCGCCCACCAGACCGGGGTCGCCCGGGCTGTAGGTGGAGAACTTCTCGCCGCCCTGGGTCGATCCGTAGATGGTGCGATCGTCGATCACGACCTCCTTGATCTCGCCGTTCTCAACGCGCTGGATAAATTCGGAATACGGAATCTGCTGCGAACTGACCTGCGGCGGACTGAAATTGTTGAACACCGAGATCAGCACGACCGCGATCACGACCCACAGGATGATATTTTTCGCCATGTCACTCAATGTCCTGTATCTCCCCGGATACTGTTACGCTGGAACTGTCTGTCCGCCTGTCCATCTTACTTGCTTTGCCCGCATTAACCAACCGCGCGGGTTCCGTCATTCGCGGTGGAAATCCCGCCCCAGCACATACACCTCGCGGGAGCGTGCGCGCGAGGCCTGGGGTTTGCGATGGGCCACCTTGCGGAACGAACGACGCAGCTCCTTAATATAGTCATCCAGCCCCGCCCCCTGGAACAGCTTAATCAGCATATCGCCACCCGGATGGAGAACTTTACGCGCCACATCCAGCGCCAGTTCCGCCAGATAAATGGAACGCGGCAAATCAACCGCGTTCACCCCACTGATATTGGGCGCCATATCGGAAATTACAAGATCGATTCCCCGCTCATCCAGGCTTTTCAATATCTTATCCATGCATTCTTCATCATCGATATCACCCTGATGAAACTCGACACCAGGCAGCGGCGGCATAGCCAGCCGGTCAAGGGCGACCACGCGGCCCTTCGGGCCAACGCGGCGCGCGGCGATCTGCGACCACCCGCCCGGCGCGGCCCCCAGGTCCAGCACCACCATGCCGGGACGGAACAGCCGGTCGCGCCGGTCGATCTCGAGCAGCTTGTAGGCGGCGCGCGAGCGATAACCCTCCTTGCGCGCCTGCAGCACGTAGCTGTCGCTGTGATGTTCCTGCAGCCAGCGTTGGCTGCTGGGGGTTTTTTTCATACGCGGACCTTACGATCACCGCCGATTGCCATTACAATGCCTCGCATCATGGAATTGACCACCCGACAGAGAACCCACCTGCGCGCGCTCGCCCACGCGCGCAAACCGGTGGTAAGCACCGGCCAGCGCGGGCTCACGCCCGCCGTCGTCAACGAAATCGAGCAGGCGCTCGGTCATCATGAACTGGTGAAGATCAGGCTGAACGCCGCCGATCGGGAGACCCGCAGGGAGATGACGGAAGAGATATGCCGGGCGACCGGCTGTGCCTGGGTGCAGAGCATCGGCCATATCGCTGTTCTGTACCGTCCGGCCAGGAAACCACTGATCGAACTGCCCGCCGGGCAATGACCGTCCGCGCCGCCCGGCGTCAGACGTAACGCACCGCAACGATCTCGTATTTCTTGACGCCGCCTGGCGCGTGAACCGTGGCGAGATCACCCTCTTCCTTGCCGATCAGCGCGCGGGCGATGGGGGAGCTGAGCGAAATCCGCCCCTCCTTGATGTCCGCCTCGTCGTTGCCGACGATCTGATAGGTCGCTTCCTCGCCCGAGGCTTCGCCGATCAGGTCAACGGTGGCGCCGAACACGATCTTGCCGCCGGGATTGAGCTTGCTGACATCAATGATCTCCGCATTGCCAAGCTTCTCCTCCAGCTCGGAGATGCGTCCCTCAATGAAAGACTGCTGCTCCTTCGCGGCGTGATATTCGGCGTTCTCGCGCAGATCGCCGTGCTCCCGCGCCTCGGCGATTGCCTGGATCACGCGCGGGCGCTTCACGCTCTTCAGTTCATGCAATTCCTGGCGCAGGCGTTCGGCGCCCTGAACCGTCATCGGTACCTTGTTCATACAGGTTCCACTCCGTCAGCTTCTGCAAGGCATTCACCGTGAAATCGCCCGACTGCCTGAGCGCCA
>JADLET010000205.1 GCA_020845975.1 Gammaproteobacteria bacterium
CGCCTGTGTGGTGGGCGACGGTGAGGCCGAAACAGGCCCACTGGCCGCCGCCTGGCACGCCAACAAGCGGCTCAGCCCGGTGACGGACGGCGCGGTGCTGCCCATCCTGCACCTGAACGGTTACAAGATCGCCAACCCGACCGTGCTCGCACGCATCAGCCACGAAGAACTCGAAAGCCTGTTCGTCGGCTACGGCTACCGGCCCTGGTTCGTCGAAGGCTCCGATCCCGCGGCGATGCATCAGCAGATGGCCGCTGCGCTCGACCAGATGCTCGACGAGATCCACCGCATCCAGCGCGAGGCGCGCGAACATGGCGCGATCGAGCGTCCGCGCTGGCCGATGCTGGTGCTGCGCACGCCCAAGGGCTGGACCGGACCGCAGCAGGTGGATGGGAAGAAGGTGGAGGGTCACTGGCGTTCGCATCAGGTACCGTTCGCCGATCTCGCCGAGAAACCGGAGCACCTCGCGGTGCTCGAACAGTGGATGAAGAGTTATCGCCCCGAAGAGTTGTTCGATGGCAACGGCGCGCTGCGGCCGGAACTCGCCGCGCTCGCGCCACGCGGCGAGCGGCGCATGGGATCCAATCCGCACGCCAACGGCGGCCAGTTGCTGAAGGAACTGAAGCTGCCCGATTATCGCGATTACGCGGTGAAGGTGCCTGCGCCCGGCGCCGTCAAAGCCGAGGCGACCCGCGTCATGGGCGCGTTATTGCGCGATGTCATGCGGCACAATGCGGCGAACCGCAACTTTCGCGTGTTCGGCCCCGACGAGACCGCCTCCAACCGGCTCGGCGACCTGTTCGAGGTCACCGATCGCGCCTGGATGGCCGAGCGCCTTCCCGAAGACGACCACCTCGCGCCGGATGGCCGCGTGATGGAGATCCTCTCCGAGCACACCTGCCAGGGCTGGCTCGAAGGCTATCTGCTCACCGGGCGCCACGGCCTGTTTTCCTGCTATGAGGCCTTCATCCACATCATCGATTCGATGTTCAACCAGCATGCCACGTGGCTCAAGGTGACGAGCAGGGAGATCCCCTGGCGGCGGCCGATCGCCTCGCTCAACTACCTGCTCACCTCCCATGTGTGGCGCCAGGACCACAACGGCTTCTCGCACCAGGACCCGGGCTTCATCGACCACGTCGTCAACAAGAAGGCCGACACCATCCGCGTCTACCTGCCGCCCGACGCCAACACGCTGCTGTGCGTCACCGACCAGTGCCTGCGCAGCCGCGACTTCGTCAACGTCATCGTCGCCGGCAAGCAGCCGCAGGCGCAGTGGCTCGACATCGACGCCGCGATGAAACACTGCTCCGAGGGCATCGGCATCTGGGAGTGGGCGAGCAGCGACCGGGACGGCGAGCCCGACGTGGTGCTGGCCTGCGCCGGCGACGTCCCCACGCTCGAGACGCTGGCCGCGGTCGACCTGCTGCGGCAACACCTGCCGGAGCTGCGCGTGCGCGTGGTCAATGTCGTCGACCTGATGACCCTGCAGCCGCCGGGCGAGCATCCGCACGGTCTGTCCGACGCCGATTTCGACGCCCTGTTCACCGTCGACACGCCGATCATCTTCGCCTATCACGGCTCTCCCTGGCTGATCCACCGCCGTACCTACCGCCGCACCAACCACCACAACCTGCACGTGCGCGGCTACAAGGAGGAGGGCACGACGACCACGCCCTTCGACATGGTCGTGCGCAACGACCTCGACCGCTTCCACCTGGTGAACGATGTCATCAACCGCGTCCCCGGGCTGGGTTCGAAGGCCGCCTACCTCAAGCAATTCCTCCGCGACAAGCACATCGAACACGGCGAATACATCCGCAACCACGGGCAGGACATGCCGGAAATTCGCGACTGGCGCTGGCCAAGCCAGTGATTTGCTGGTAAAAAGCCAATATCGGAGAGGGTACAGGAAGAGGTTGGGAACGGGGAATTGGGCCGGATGCGCTCTTGGCCCGAATCTCGCATTGTTCAGGCAAAGGCATGCGAGGGACATCCAAACCAAACGCACAAGGAAACGGTGAATACATGGCCAGACTCTATATATTGGTGCTCTGCGGCTTGTTCGCCAGCGCCCCCCTGATGGCTCAGGAGGCGTCGGCGCAGCAGGAAAATGTCAGATACGTCAATGATATGATACGTATCGACGTGCGCGCGGCAGCGAATCCGCAATCCAAACTCATCGAAGTGATCCCGAGCGGCACGCGCCTGGTCGTGCTGGAGGAAGGAGGGGGCGACTTCGTCCATGTGCGTCTGGAATCCGGCGCCGAGGGCTGGGTGCTCGGCCGTTTCCTGACCGAGGAGCCCATCGCGCGGACCCGGGTGGACGCCGCGCAAGCCAAGCTCGAGGGCCTGCAGACCGAGCGGACGCGCCTGTACTCGGAGCTCAATAAATACAAGGAAGAACGCAACACCTACAAGGCGGACCTCGATAAACTGCAGGCCGAACATGAGGCCCAGGTGAAGGAGCTGACCGATCTCCGCACCACCAGCAGCTCTGCGGTGGACATCAGTAACCAGAACCGTCGTCTCCAGGCGGATCTGGAGCAGGAAACCCGGCAGCGTGCCGATGCCGAGGCCCGGGCCGCGGGCGCAACGACAAAACTGTTTATGGTGGGGGCGATCTGCGCCGCGATCGGCGCGGCCGTGGGGTTCTTTGTCGGCAGCGCGCCGGCCCGAAATGAAAAGAAGTGGCGCCGCATGCCGATCTGACCATCACCCGATATCAGCCTGAGGGTCAATTTACCGGAATATATAGTTTTTTCCGATTCAGATTGTCTTGAGTTTGCCTATGTTGTAATCTTTCGCATCCCGCGGTTCCAGGCCCGCGCGGTTCTGTTTTTCCCCGGAGAGGTGTCCGAGCGGTCGAAGGAGCACGCCTGGAAAGTGTGTGTACGCCAAAAGCGTACCGAGGGTTCGAATCCCTCCCTCTCCGCCAATCCCTAAACCAGTGGACCGGTTCTTTTCGGTCCACTGGTTTAGGGATCAATGGGCGGATTCGAACCCTCGGTATCCAATCAGCCGGGTTCGACGACCGGAGCACGCACCGCGTGCGCAGGGAGAACAGCAGCGCGCAACAACGCTGGCCCGCAGGACAAAACCCTTAAAAACCGAATAATCCCTCCCTCTCC
>JADLET010000206.1 GCA_020845975.1 Gammaproteobacteria bacterium
CATGCGCACCGGTTTGTAATCCAGTACGCCGCTGTCCTTGAAATACAGTGAATGCTTGAGCCAGTGTTCATCGTCGCGCCGCGGGTAGTCGATGCGCGAATGGGCGCCGCGGCTCTCCCGGCGCGCGAGCGCCGAACTCACCGCCGCCAGCGCGATGTCCATCAGGTTTTCCAGCTCCAGCGCCTCGATGCGGGCGGTGTTGAACACGCGGCTGTGGTCACTCAGTGTGACCTGCTGCAATCTTTGTTCCAGCTCGCGCACGCGTGACAGGCCCTGCTGCAGCACTTCCTCGGTACGGAATACCCCGCAGTAATGCTCCATGGTGCGCTGCAATTCATCGCGCAGTCCGGCCACGGTCTCGCCGCCACGCTGCTCGTCCCAGCGCGCCAGCCGGGCAAGCGGTTGCTCGATCGCCTCGGAATCGAGCGCGCGGTGATAACGCGCCTCCTTCAGATACTCGATGATGTGATTGCCTGCCGCGCGACCGAACACGACGATATCGAGCAGCGAGTTGCCGCCGAGCCGGTTGGCGCCGTGCACCGACACGCAGGCGCACTCCCCCACCGCGTACAGGCCGATCACGGGCTCCTCGGGACCCTGCCGTTCCGGCGCCACCACCTGGCCGAAACGGTTGGTCGGGATACCGCCCATGGTGTAGTGACAGGTCGGGAACACCGGCACGGGCTGTGTCACCGGGTCGATATGCAGAAAGGTCTTCACCATGTCATGGATGCCGGGCAGGCGCTTATGGATCACCTCGGCGCCGAGGTGCTCAAGCTTGAGCAGGACATGATCGCCCGCGGGCCCGCAGCCGCGTCCCTCGCGCACCTCGATCGCAATCGCGCGGCTCACCACGTCGCGGCTGGCGAGATCCTTCGCATGCGGCGCGTAGCGCTCCATGAAACGCTCGCCATCGCGGTTGACGAGATAACCGCCCTCGCCGCGCGCCGCCTCGGTGATCAGCATGCCCTTGCCGGCGATGCCGGTCGGATGGAACTGGATGAACTCCATGTCCTGCAGCGGGATGCCGGCGCGCAGCGCCATGGCCATGCCGTCGCCGGTGTTGATGCGTGCGTTCGTATTGGTGCGATAGAGCTGGCCCGCACCGCCGGTCGCGAGCAGCGTCGTCTTGGCCTCGATCACCAGCGGCTCGCCGGTCTCGATGCACAGCACCAGCGCCCCGAGGATATAACCCTCGCGATCCTTGAGCAGGTCGAGGGCAAAATATTCGTCAAAGAAATGGGTCTTGGCGCGGATATTCTGCTGGTAGAGGGCGTGCAGAATGGCATGCCCTGTGCGGTCCGCCGCGGCGCAGGTGCGCACCGCCTGCTCGCCGCCGAAGTTCTGGCTCTGGCCGCCGAACGGACGCTGATAGATCTTGCCGTTGTCCAGCCGCGAGAAGGGCACCCCGAAGTGCTCCAGCTCGATCACCAGACGCGACGCCGCGCGGCACATGTACTCGATCGCGTCCTGGTCGCCCAGCCAGTCGCTGCCCTTGACGGTGTCGTACATATGCCAGTGCCAGTTGTCCGGCTGCACATTGGCGAGCGCCGCATTCATGCCGCCCTGGGCGGCCACCGTATGAGAGCGCGTGGGGAACACCTTCGACACCACCGCCACCGAGGCCTCGGCCTGCGCGAGCTGGAGCGCGGCGCGCAGACCGCCTCCGCCCGCGCCGATGACGAGGGTATCGAAGCGGCGGCGCTCCACCTCTTTGTGCGGGCTGGTCATTGGCTGTGCAGGGAATACAGTGTCCGCAGCACCCACAGTCCGGCGCCGGCGAGACCGAGCCCCGTCACCGCGAGCAGGGCAAGGCGCAGGGACAACACGCCCGCGTAGTCGATGATGACATCGCGCATACCAACCCAGGCATGCAGCAGGAGGGCGCCAAAAAACAGGGCAGTGGCCAGCCCGACCATCGGGCCGGACATCCATGCACGCCATGCGGCATAGGACTCGGGTGGTGACACGGCAAGGGCCGTAAAAACAAACAAGGCATAACCCAGCAGATACACCGCACTCAGGCGCTGCCAGAGCCAGGCGCGCAATCCCTGGGCGCGGCGGCTCACGGCAGCAGCAATGCCGCGCCGAGCATGGCGACGACACCCCCGGCCAGCACCGCCCACGCGCTCGCGCGCGCGCCGCGCAGCGTGACACCCACATCGAGATCGATCAACAGGTAGCGGATCCCGGCCAGCAGATGATGCGCGAAGGCCCAGGCCAGCAGGAGCAGAAAGATGCGCGCGACTTTATCCTGCGGCAGCGCGATCACTCCGGCGTAGCCCTCCGCGCTCACCAGAGAGCGATCGAACAGGTACGCCAGCAACGGCACCGACAACACCAGCAACACACCGCTGAGGCGATGCCCCAGGGACAGCACGGCCATCACCGGAAAGTGGATGCGGGTCAGCGAGAGGAAGACGGGGCGTTTGGTGTTGGGCGCTGTCACGGCGTCTAGTGTATCTCAGCCGCTCCTTTCGTCCAGCCTTACGTCCACGCATGAATTCCGTTATGATCCCAGATCCGATTGATGGACCCCGGCTCAGCATGAATCCACGCTGGAACAATTTCCTCCTCGAGGCCGGCGCACGGATTGCCGGGGGACGCGTCGAGGACTTCGGCAATCCCCCACGCGAGCTGCAAGTCTCCGACAGCGGCGATGTGCTCGCGGACCTCGGCCATCGCGGCCTGATCGGCGTCCATGGACCGGATGCCGCGAAGTTCCTCCAGGGCCAGTTCACCAACGACATCAATCTCGTCGACGAAGGTCACAGCCAGCTCAGCGGATATTGCAGCCCGAAGGGACGTCTGCTCGCCCTGCTGCGCGTGTTCCGCCGCGACGACGCCTATTATCTGCAGCTGCCACGCACCCTGCTGGATGCGACGCTGGCGCGACTGAAGAAGTACGTGCTGATGTCCAGGGTTACGCTGGAGGATGCCGGCGAGTCGCTGATCGGCATCGGCCTTACCGGACCACGCGCCGAGGCGATACTCGGAGACCTGATCGCACCTGTTCCCGGCGAACCTGATGCGGCGAGCCGCAACGGCGCCCTGACTGTCCTGCGTCTGCCGGGCAAACGGCCGCGCTTCGCCCTCTATGGACCATCCGGCGATATGGAACACGCCTGGACGATATTGGCCGCCCAGGCCGCGCCGGTAGGCCCTGATGCCTGGGATCGCCACGATATCCTGGCCGGGATTCCCGATGTCCACCCCGCCACGGTCGACGAATTCATCCCGCAGACCGTCAATCTGGAATTGCTCGGCGGCATCAGTTTCAAGAAAGGCTGCTACACCGGCCAGGAGATCATCGCCCGCCTGCACTACCGCGGCAGCGTGAAGCGCCGGATGCACCTCGGCCATGCCGTCAGTGAACCTGCGCCCGCGCCGGGAACCCCGCTGCATGTCCCCGGAGACGATGGCCAGGCCATCGGGCATGTCGTCTACGCCACCCTTTCCCCGGCCGGCGGATGCGATCTCCTTGCTGTAGTATCACTTGAACATTCACAAGATAACAATTTGTATATAGAAGATAATTCTGAGGCGACGATCACCCTCCGCCCCCCTGAAGGCCTGCCTGCCTTCGGCTGATCCTCCGCGCTCGCCCGCGTGGCGCGCATCTTGCTTTCAAGTTATCCCGGACACGCCGATAGCTTCGAACAACCCATACAAGATCTACACACGCAATGGCATCACAACAAATCGAAATCTTCTGGCACGACCTGGTCGAGGACATCCGCGCCAACCGTGTGGTCCTGCCGGCCCTGCCGGACATCGCGCTCAGGACACGCAAACTGCTGGAGGACCGCAACGGCACCACCAGCCAGCTCACACGCGTCATCAACGCGGATGTCGTGCTGACCACCCGCCTGCTGCGGGTCGTGAACAGCCCGCTTCATCGCGCCCATGACCAGATCGAGGACATCCGCAGCGCCATCACGCGACTGGGAAATACCAATGTGCGCAGCGTGGTGACCAGCCTCGCGATGGAACAGCTCTATCAGAACAAACTGGCCTCGCCGCTCAAAAGGAAATTTCTGGCGCGCAACTGGGAACACAGCGTACACGTCGCCGCCCACTGCTACATCATCGCCGACAATTACACGCCGCTGAATGCCGACGAGGCCATGCTGGCCGGACTGGTGCACGACATCGGCAAACTGCCGATCCTGGAATATGCCGAGATGTTGCCGGACATAGCGGCAGATGAAACCGCGCTGAACCGTCTGCTGGATGTGCTGCACACCCGGGTCGGCGCGCTGGTGCTGGGGAGCTGGAAATTCCCTCCGGAACTGATCGCCGCGGCGGCGGAACACGAGGATCTCGATCGCGAACCCGGCACCGATGCCGATTACACCGACGTGGTAATCGTGGCCAACCTGCTCAGCTACATCGGCACCGACCACCCGTACACCAGGCTCGACTGGTCCGCCATCCCCGCCTTCGAACGCCTCGCGCTGACGCCCGAGGAAAGCATCGCCGTGATCAACAATGCGCGCGAGCAGATCAACGAGATCAAACAGCTGCTGGTAGGATAGGTAAAAAGGGGTCAGTGCAGATTCAATAGATCGCTGCAACACATCATGTTTAACTCTTGGATTTGGGAGGATAAGGCATGGTGGAGAGGAGCAGAGGCCTGCCATCGGCTGACAAGCGAGAGCTGTGGAAGCGCTGGCGGG
>JADLET010000207.1 GCA_020845975.1 Gammaproteobacteria bacterium
TACGCGCGGCATGATTCGGCAGCACCAGTTTGAGAAGGTCGAGCTGGTGCAAATGGTGCGCCCGGAAGATTCCTATGAGGCGCTGGAGCAATTGACCGCGCATGCCGAGACCGTGCTCAAGCGACTCGGACTCCCGTTCCGTACCGTTGCCCTGTGTGCCGGAGACATGGGCTTCTCCGCTGCCAAGACCTACGATATCGAGGTCTGGCTTCCCGGTCAGCAGCGTTATCGTGAGATTTCATCCTGCAGCAACTTCGAGGATTTCCAGGCGCGGCGTCTACAGGCGCGCTGGCGCCGTCCACAGGGCAAGAAACCGGAGCTGATTCATACTCTCAACGGTTCCGGCCTCGCTGTGGGCCGTACTCTGGTCGCAATCATGGAGAACTGTCAGGATCGCGAGGGCAGGATCCATATCCCGGCGGTGCTTCATCCTTACATGGGTGGCATCAGCGTGATCGGCTGAGCCGGCGCTTGTGGACTTTCTTCCTGTTTTTCTTCAACTCCGTGACCGCGATTGTCTGGTGGTCGGCGGCGGAGAAATCGCAGCGCGCAAAACCGGTCTGATACGCGGTGCTGGCGGACGCGTCACGGTGATCGCCCCGGAGCTCTGCCCCGAGCTGGCGGCTTGTAAGCTGCGCGGCGAGATCGCACATCGAGCCGGGGCATTCCAGGCCCCGGATGTCGAGGCATTCGCCATCGTAGTGGCCGCCACTGACGATACCCAGGTAAACACAGCGGTGTCTGCCGCGGCACGTGCGCGCAATATTCCTGTTAACGTGGTCGATGCTCCGGAACTTTGCAGTTTCATCTTTCCTTCCATCGTGGATCGTTCGCCAGTGCTGGTTGCGGTTTCCAGCGGCGGCGCCTCGCCAGTGCTGGCCCGCCAGTTGCGCGCCAGGCTGGAGACGATGATTCCTGCCGGTTACGGCCGGCTCGCCGAGATGTTGGGGCGTTTCCGCGGGAGTGTCCGCCAGCGCTTCGGCAGTACGATAGAGCGCCGCCGTTTCTGGGAGCACATTTTGCACGGACCGGTCAGCGAGCTGGTATTTTCCGGGCGTGAACAGGAAGCGGAGGACTTGATTGCCCGGCAACTCGCCGCGAACGGGACTCACGACTTGAAGCGTGGCGAGGTCTATCTGATCGGGGCGGGCCCCGGCGACCCTGATCTGCTGACCTTCAGGGCGCTTCGCCTCATGCAGCAGGCGGATGTGGTGCTGTACGACCGGCTGGTCAGCCCGCAGATCCTGGACCTGGTGCGACGCGAGGCCGAACGTATCTACGTCGGCAAGCGGCGTGATTACCATGTGTTCAGGCAGGAAGAGATCAACCGGGTTCTGGTCGAGCTGGCGCTGCAGGGGAAGAGAGTGGTACGCCTCAAGGGCGGTGATCCATTTATTTTCGGGCGCGGTGGCGAGGAGATCGCGAGCCTTGCCAAGGAGGGGATCCGATTTCAGATCGTGCCCGGTATTACGGCCGCCAACGGTTGTGCCGCCTACGCCGGTATCCCGCTGACCCATCGTGATTACGCCCAGTCGGTGGTCTTCGTCACCGGTCATTCACGGGATCATTCCGTCGCGCTTGACTGGGACGGTCTGGTCCAGCCCCAGCAGACACTGGTGATTTATATGGGCCTGACCGGTATCGACACCATCTGCCGGGAACTGATTGCCCATGGCATGAGTCCCACGTTTCCAGTCGCCCTGATCGAACAGGGAACTACGCGGAATCAGCGCGTGATAACGGCGACACTCGAACGCCTGCCGAGTCTCGTGGCAATGAACGATGTGCATGCGCCCACTCTGCTGATCGTCGGTGAGGTGGTGCGCTTGCGCGAGACCCTGGCATGGTTTTCTCCTGACAGAGAAGAGTTTAGTACGAAATAGTTAGGTTGATTCGGTTTTTGTTACCTCCCCGACACTGATCATCACGGGCATAATACGCCACCGATATCAACTCGTCTGGTCCGGCTCACGAGCAGACGCTTACTTGCAGCCTTCCGGGCCTTTTATAAACTTTCATGAAAGACAGACGAAAAACGGGCGTGATCCTGATCGGCCTGATAGCGGTTATCTGCCTCACCGCATTGGTTGCCTGGCCATCTTCTGATCTCGGAGTCGGGAAAGATGATATGGCTTCTTCCTATATGATTCCTGTTTATCCGGGCTCGTCATTGTTGTCGAGGCTGCCTGAACGGGGTGAGGCTAACTATCTGTCCTTCGGCAGCTATTCTGAACCCGAAGAAATTCGCCGCTATTTCACCTCTAATACAAACCTCAAGGGCTGGAAGTTTACCGGAGAAACCGCGGGTAACGCCGGCGTCGTATTAAACGATGAGAATGGCCGGAGAGTGGTCATCGACGTCAAGGTGGATTCCACCTGTCTTCTGTTCTGTCCGCACCTGATCAATTACTGGCTGGCCACGACGAAATAAGATCCCCTGGGCTCTTTCTCCATCGCCAGCTCCACTCAGCAACGGTATTACTTCCGGATCTATTCTTTCCCTGCGTTTTCTGGAGGGGCAGGCTGCTTAAAAAAACGCCCCATGGAGAGGCCCCAATGGGGCGCCAGATTCCCATCTTGATGGGATAGTGACAATCAGGTGGCACATCCTTGTGCCAGGGAGACTTGCTTCCAATCAACCGGCACTCAGTGAGAGTGGTCGTGCGGCTCTTTCTCGTGTCCTGGGTGTTTGTGCTCGTGCCCACCTAAATCCTTGTCGCTATGCTTGTGACCATGACCGCTATCGTCGCCATGATCATGCGAATGGGTGTGTTCGTGCTCATGGCCGTGGGCATGTTCATGGCCATGCTCGTGGGCATGTTTCGTGCCGTCCGTGTGGGTATGATCATGTTCGTGTTCGTGCTTGTGTGTATGGTCATGTTCATGGTTATGCTTATGGTCATCTTTCATGGCATTTCTCCTTGGTTACTGTTGCTCGTGTCTTCCATCGCGGTCAGAGCGATTCAATCTTTACGCAAGAATCGGGCCTTGCGCAGCGGAATCACTCTTCCGTCGAACGAACTCAGAAAGGGCCCCTGTCCGGGTTTGGTCTTGATGCCTTGGTGAAGCAGGGTGTCGTCCGGGTTGACGTGGCCGTGAGTCGCATCTTTTGATGCTGAAATGTCGTTGCCCCGAAGAAAACGTCTGAGAAATCGTTTCATAGCGTACCTTCTCGTATTTGCCATGCCAGTCAGGTCTGATGAAAACATAACTATTAATAATACATCTGTTTTATGAAGGCTAGCCCATCAACAGACAAAACACAAATATTTTTTCTTAGTCGCCCCCAGCGGCAGAGGGCTGGGCGCTCTTCACGTGGATTTAAATATGTCTCGGGTAATGGGATTAAAAAAACGAAGCCCCGCATGTGCGGGGCTTGCTGGAGGTGAACCGGTTTTCAGTCTCGCAGAACAGGGTGTTACTCATCCCTGTTGAATGCTCCGAGAATCTGCAACAGGCTGAGAAAGAGGTTATAGATGCTAACGTACAGGCTAACGGTTGCGAGTATGTAATTGTCTTCACCGCCGTGGATAAGCTGGCTGGTCTGATAGAGGATGAAACCCGACATCAGCAGAATGAACATGGCTGACATGGCAAGGCCGACCAGAGGCAATGAGAACAGGGCTGCCGCGAGGGAGCCGAGGAATGCCACCAGGATACCCACCATGAGGAAACCGCCCAGGAAGCTGAAATCCTTACGGCTGGTAAGTGCATAAGCCGACAGGCCCAGAAAGATTGCCCCTGTACCACCCAGGGCCATCATCACGGTCTCTCCACCGTTCGGGAGGCCGAGATACATCTGGATGATCGGTCCCAGGGTCAGGCCCATGAAACCGGTAAGGGCGAAGACTGCGGCCAGACCCCAGACGCTATTCCGTAATTTATGGGTCAGGAACAGCAGACCGAAATAGGCTACCAGCGTCAGGATCAGCCCAGGGTGGGGCAGATTCAGCGCCATTGAAACACCGGCCGTTCCCGCACTGAACAGCAGGGTCATCGATAACAGCAGATAGGTATTGCGAATGAGTTTGTTCGTGCCCAGCGCGGCCGCCTGGGAATGCAGTACTGCATTTTGCAAAGGATTCATGAGTTTTCCGGACCTCCAATTTCCTGGACGAGTTTCAATATAGTGACTGGATTACACTAATTCAAGTTGGGCTCGGATTCCTGTTTGTACTGATTACCATGACCCTGCAAGGAAAAAATGCTTGGCATCGAACTGGTTTCCGTGGCAATTTGATGTAGAATAGTCGCTCGCATCAAAGCCTTGGCTTATTCCAGCCGAATTCGGAGAGGTGGCTGAGCGGTCGAAAGCGGCGGTCTTGAAAACCGTTGAAGGGCGACCTTCCGGGGGTTCGAATCCCTCCCTCTCCGCCAACTTCACTCAAACGAGACACCGTCCTGATGCGATGGTGATTCGCAGGGTGGGATCTAATTCGTCCTTCTCCCATATTAATAGAAGATGCCATGAGGCTTGGGTAGGACTCTTCTCTCGTAACGCGCTCATGCCGATCGAACCCAAGTCCTTGGTATTGTTCCTGGCCGGTCCCACCACCACGGGTAAGACAAGTCTCGCCGTAGAGATTGCGAGCCGATTTCCCTGCGACATCATCAGCGTGGACTCCGCCATGGTCTATCGCGGCATGGATATCGGGACGGCGAAACCTGATCGACAGCTATTGAGCAGCGTCCCGCATCGCCTGATCGATATCTGCGACCCGATCGAGAGTTATTCCGCCGCCCGGTTTCGCGCCGATGCATTGAGAGAGATCCTGGATGTCCACGCACGAGGCAGGATTCCACTGTTGGTCGGCGGGACCATGCTGTATTTCGCGGCGCTGGAACGTGGACTCTCCATGTTGCCAGGGGCGGATACCGAAACGCGCACACGACTGGATCAGGAGGCGCATGAGCTGGGCTGGGCGGTATTGCATGAACGTCTGTCCCGACTGGATCCGGCAGCGGCCCGCCGCATTCACCCCAATGACCCTCAACGAATTCAGCGTGCACTCGAGGTGCATGCCTTGACCGGTCGACCAATGAGCGAACTGATGATCGAACGGGACTCTGAACCGTTTGCTTATCGCGCGGTCAAAATTCATATCCGGGTTAGCGACCGCGCGCAGTTGCACGAACGGATTCGGGCGAGGTTTCTAGACATGCTTGCTATGGGGTTGATGGAAGAAGTCGAGGCACTTTATCGGCGTGGTGATCTGCACCCCGGGTTGCCCGCCATACGGGCGGTGGGCTATCGCCAGTTGTGGCGTTATCTGGCTGGAGAGCAGGACCGGGAAATCTCAGTCGATCAGGCGATTACGGCGACGCGGCAATTGGCCAAACGCCAGATGACCTGGCTCAGGTCGGAGAGACCTGATGCCGATTTCGACTGTTTTGACCCTAAAATTCTGGAAAAGGTATTGAATTACATTGGGGCGACCGCATATTAAATACGACAGATCAGGTGATACAATGCCCCACGGGGGAGTACTGCGACAGGGACATCACTTGTAGCATCCTGTATTTATTTGGAAAAACAGGTGCTGAGAAGAATACAAACAATAAGGAGAAGTAAAATGGCGAAAGGACAGAGTCTGCAAGACCCTTTCCTGAATGCATTGCGCAAAGAACATGTTCCTGTCTCGATTTATCTGGTGAATGGCATCAAATTACAGGGGCAGGTGGAGTCCTTCGATCAGTTCGTGGTGCTGCTCAAGAATTCAGTGAGCCAGATGGTGTACAAGCACGCAATTTCGACCATCGTGCCTTCGCGCAATATTAAAACGCCGTACGCGGATGATTCGCAGAACGGTGGTGGGGATGACTGATCGCCAAGGCAGGGGTTCCTGCACGCTTGATTGACCGACCACAAAGCGGGACGAGGGCGTTACTCGTAAATCTCAATCTGCGCTCCCGTATCACGCGGGAAAATGCCGGCGCCTTTGAACAACTGGCCATATCAGCCGGAGTGACCCCGGTCGGCGAGATACGCGGCGTACGCGATCGACCGGATTCCAAGTTGTTCGTCGGGACCGGCAAGGCCGATGAGATACTTGCGACCATCAAGTCCAATCAGGCTGAACTGGTTCTGTTCAATCATGAACTCACCCCGGTGCAGGAGCGCAACCTCGAGCGCCACCTGAGCTGTCGCGTCGTGGACCGTACCGGGCTGATACTGGATATTTTCGCGCAGCGCGCGCGAACCTTCGAAGGCAAACTGCAGGTCGAGCTGGCTCAGCTGCAGCATCTTGCTACGCGCCTCGTGCGCGGCTGGTCGCATCTCGAACGCCAGAAAGGCGGCATCGGACTGCGCGGCCCGGGTGAAACCCAGCTGGAGCTGGACCGCCGCCTGATTGGTCGGCGCATCAGACAGCTTCACAAGCGCCTGGAGAAGGTGCGCAGACACCGCGAGCTCAGTCGCAGCGCGCGCCGTAAGGCAACAGTGCCCTCCGTTTCCCTGGTCGGCTATACCAATGCCGGAAAATCGACGTTGTTCAACCGGCTCACGGGATCTGAGGTCTATGCCGCGAATCAGCTTTTCGCCACCCTCGATCCGACGCTGCGCCGGCTTGACCTCGCCGGGTTCGGACACGTTGTACTTGCCGATACCGTCGGTTTTATCAATGATCTGCCGCCCGACCTCATCGCCGCATTCCGTGCCACTCTTGAGGAGACCCAGGAGGCGGATCTGCTGTTGCATGTGATTGATTCCCGGGATGAGGAGCACCTCTCTCAGGTCGCCGAGGTCAACCAGGTCCTGCGGGATATCGGTGCAGGAGATATCCCGCAGATCGAGGTTTACAACAAAATTGATCTCGGCGCGGAAACGGCAGCGAGGATCGATCGCGATGCAGAGGGAAGACCCTCGCGTGTCTGGCTGTCGGCTCGTGACGGCCAGGGCATGGACCTCTTGCTGCAGGCCATCCAGGAGCGGCTGCTGTCTCCTGTCGACTCAGCGGCTACATCGAATGAAGAGAGGTCGGTGTCCGTAACTCGGGCGAGATCGCTGCGCGCGCAGGTTCGCCTGGCGCCAGCCGCCGCAGGTCGAATTCGTGCGCGGCTCTATGAATGGAGCGTTGTTCGTGAGGAACGTGTAACCGACGGCGGTGAATGGATCATCGAGGCGATATTAAGGCTGGATATGTTAGGATACTTGCAGCAGCAGACCGGTTGCCGCGTCGTCATCGAAGGAGAGGCATGCGGGTGTCAGGAAGCTTGCGGGGAATCTGGCGGCACCATACAATCAGCCACCGTGTAACAATAATACAGATGGACGAATCGTGAACGGAGCTACGAAGTCACCGATGGCGTGGAACGAGCCGGGAGGATCCCGGGGCAAGGATCCATGGGGTTCCCAGGGCGACAGGCAGGGGCCGCCCGACCTGGATGAACTCGTCCGAAAACTGCAGGAAAAATTCGGCGCCGTGTTCGGCGGCAAACGCGCAGGCAAGGGTGGCGGCACAGGCCCGGGGCGCATGTCGTCGTTCGGGGTCAGCACCATTTTGCTGATCGTGCTGGTCCTGTGGGGATTGTCAGGCATCTACACGATTCACGAAGGAAACCGCGGCGTGGTGCTGCGCTTTGGCAACTATCACGAGACCACCGAGGCGGGTCTGCACTGGCACCTGCCCTTTCCGATTGAAACCGTCGACGTGGTGAACGTCGAGGAGATCCGCACCGCAGAGATCGGCTACCGCTCAGGACTCGGCGGTCAGGGTTCGCGCACGATGGCGCGCGAGGCACTGATGCTGACCCAGGATGAGAACATTATCGACATAAAGCTCGCCATCCAGTACAAGGTCAAGGATGCGAAGGATTATCTGTTTAACGTGGCCAACCCTGACCTGACCCTGCACCAGTCGGCTGAAAGCGCTCTGCGCGAGACGATTGGCAAGAGCAAGATGGACTTCGTACTGACCGAGGGACGCACTGAAATAGTCATGCGTACCGAGGTGCTCACCCAGGAAATCCTCGACCGTTACCAGGCCGGACTTCTGGTCACCAGTGTCAACATGCAGGACGCACAGCCGCCGGAGCAGGTGCAGGATGCCTTCAACGACGCCGTCAAGGCGCGTGAAGATGAGGAACGCCTGCGGAACGAGGCGCAGACTTACTCCAACGACATCATTCCAAAGGCGCGTGGTCAGGCCGCGCGAATGCTGGAAGAAGCCAACGCCTATCAGGCGCAGGTTATTGCGGAGGCAGAGGGCGAGGCGAGTCGCTTTACGCAGATTCTTACTGAGTACAAGCAGGCCCCCGAAGTGACGCGCGAGCGCATCTATCTCGACGCAATCAGTTCAATTCTAAGCAACACCAGCAAGGTGATGATTGATGTCAAGAACGGCAACAATCTGCTCTATCTCCCGCTGGATCGTCTGATTTCGCCGGACGGAAAACGCGATGCATCCTCTGGCTTGCCCATGGACTCCGGGCGCGTCAATTCAGCGACATCGAATGACGGTTCCACGATTGAGCGGTCGCGCTCGGCGAATCTGCGCAGCAGGGAGGTGCGCTGATGACACAGAATAAAATGGCCATTCTAATCGTCCTTTTCCTCCTCGTGATCGGGGTTTCTTCCTCCGTGTTCACCGTGAAGGAGTGGGAGCGGGCAATCCTGTTTCAGTTCGGCGAGGTAGTGCGAACGGATTACCAGCCAGGTCTGCATTTCAAGATTCCGATCGTCAACAACGTCAGAAAATTCGATGGTCGTATCATGACGCTGGATGCCGAGCCGGAGCGTTACCTGACTGCTGAAAAAAAGAATCTCATCGTCGACGCGTTCGTCAAGTGGCGCATCAATGACATCAAACAGTATTACACCGCCATGGGCGGCGATGCGGATCGCACCAACCTGCGTCTGTCGCAGATCATCAAGGATGGGCTGCGTGCCGAATTCGGAAAGCGCACCATCCAGGAAGTGGTCTCCGGAGAGCGTAAGGAAGTGATGGAAGTACTGGCGGTGAACACCGAGGCTCAGGCCAGGAATTTCGGCATTCGCGTCGTTGATGTCCGTATCAAGCGTATCGACCTGCCCGAGGATATCAGCACCTCGGTCTACCGCCGCATGGAGGCCGAGCGTGCGCGCGTGGCCAAGGACCTGCGTTCGCGCGGCGCCGAGGCGGCCGAGCGCATCCGCGCGGATGCGGATCGCCAGCGCACCGTGATCGTGGCCGAGGCCTATCGGGAGGCCGAGCAGCTGCGCGGTGAGGGCGATGCCAAGGCTGCCGACCTTTATGCCACCGCGTTCAAGCGCGATCCGGAGTTTTTCTCGTTCTATCGCAGCATCAATGCCTACCGTGATTCGTTCAAGGATAAGGATGATGTGCTGCTGCTCTCGCCGGATAATGATTTCTTCAAATATTTCAAGGATGTCAAGGGAAAATAGCAGTACTGCCTGACAGGGACCCGGGCTAAACGGCTTCCGAGCGGCGGGAGCGGGCGGATCGATGTGGCAGGATGTGGTCGGCGCAGTTGCCCTGATTCTGGTGATAGAGGGTATGCTGCCATTTGTCAATCCGGCGGCGATGCGGCGGGCTCTGCTTACCTTGATCAGGATGGATGATCATGCATTGCGATTTGCAGGTTTGACCAGCATGATCGCGGGTGTGGCGATTCTTTACATTCTCCGGTGATCCGCTCGATTCTGCTGTATTATTTCCGTCCTTGACGGATCATTTATATATCGCGCATGAAAGATTCCAGCCTGGAAACCGCCACTAACCGTTGGGTTCTCCCCGATGGCGTGGACGAGTATCTGCCTCCGGAGGCCGAGGCGCTGGAGCGCCTGCGGCGTGAATTGCTCGATATGCTCCGCGGCTGGGGCTATGAACTCGTCATACCGCCTTTGATCGAGTACCTGGAGTCCTTGCTTGTCGGCGCCGGGCACGATCTTGAAATCGAAACTTTCAAGCTAATAGATCAGGCCACAGGTCGCTTGCTCGGAGTACGGGCAGACATGACACCACAGGCTGCCCGCATCGATGCCCACCAGCTAATGCGTTCCAGCCCCGTGCGCCTGTGTTACCTGGATTCGGTGCTGCACACCCGCCGCAACGGTTTCGCCAGTTCGCGCAATCCGCTTCAGCTTGGCGCCGAGCTTTACGGGCACGCTGGAATTGAAAGCGATATCGAGATGTTGCGCCTGATGGTGCGCTGTCTCCGCGTTGCGGGATTACAATCGTTTTATGTCGATATCGGTCATGTCGGGATCTTCCGGGCGCTGGCGCACGAAGCCGGGTTGGTGGA